>NZ_LFBU01000002.1:695435-1043153 GCF_001045555.1 Marinobacter subterrani | reverse complement strand
CCCGGCTGTCGATGGCCACGCCGCACAGCCTGGGCAGGCCGTTGCAACGGCGAACAGCACCTGTTCCTGCTGCTTGAACGGCACGTTGTGCATCTCCACCAGGAACGGCACCGTGCGGTGCAGGGTGGAGCCGATCTCCATGGGGCAATCACCGACAGGTCACCGCTGCGGGCAAAGTCCTGGCCCAGGGCATGGCGCGCTGCCGGTCCAGGGTGCGCAGCACGGGCTCCAGGTGCTCGCGGATCCAGTCGCCATGGCGTCCCGGCGGGCAGGTTCCGGCAGGGCGTTGAACTCGCGGGTACCGTCAAGCGCAGCACCGGGGCATCGGCCATGCAGGCCTCCACCTGTACCCGTGTCAGGTAGCTGCGCCACCCAGGGCCGGAATGCAGAAGCTCCTCGTCTTCGTTGGGCTTGTAGCGGTTGATCAGTTGCTGGCGCCACTGCACCTCCGCCTCGCGGGTCCAGGTCTGACCGGTGACCTGGCAGATGCGCCGGTACAGGCCATCGGCCAGGGCGTTGTCCAGGTCCACACGGTGCAGGCTGTAGTCGTAACGCCCGGCGCGGATGTCGTTGATCAGCGTATTTGAACGGGTTGTCCTCGCCGTTGTGGGTGCTGATGATGCGGATCTGGCCGCCCAGATGGTCATGGCCATGGCGGCCTTCAGCAGCTCCTCGATGTCGTCGACGAAGGCGGCCTCATCAATCACCAGGCGCTCACCGGGCGGCCCTTGGAGCGCAGGTTGCGCGGGTTGCTGGTGAACGCCTGGATCTGATGGCCGGAATCAAACTTGATAGTGTAGGTGAGGATCTGTTTGTCATCCGCTTCGATCACGGACTCCTCGATCTGGCTGGCAGCAGCCTGGTATGCCTTGGCCCAGCCGGCGCAGTCCTGGATAACCCCTGGGTCATCTCCTTGTTGTAGGAGATGTAATAGACGTTGGCGCCCTCGTCGCTGGCCGCGTACAGAACATCGTCAGCCGCCTCGGCGTAGGACAGGCCGATCCGGCGGCTTTTCTCAATCACCTTTACAGCGCTGTTATCCGCCACCCACTTCTGCTGGTAACCCAGCAGGATGGCAGCGGTGCTGACCGGCTGGCTCGCGTCGGCCACAGCCTGGGCGAGGGGCTTCTGGTTCATGCCATGCCCTCAAGAATGGCCGCACGCAGGGCGGCCACGCCCTCTTTGGACAGGCCCTGGGCCCGGGCGCGCTCTCGGCGCTCGCAGCCGCTTCTTCCGCCGCGCGTTCACGTTCCTGTTTGCGGATCTCCGCCTCGCGCTTGACGTTCTCGGAGCTGGCCCGCTCCAGCCGGTAACGGACAGGGACAGTTCCTTGACCATCTCAATCACCGCCGGCATGGACTCTTCAGTCAGCTCGCCTCCTGGAGCTTCAGCGCCAGGTCAAAGCCATGGAGCGGAGCATCTCGTTCACCAGGTTGCCGAGCTGGCCTGAGGCTGTGCACCCAGCTTGGCAATCCACATCTCCGCCACTTCGCGGCTCTGGCGCAGTTTCTCACCCACCTGGTTCATGCGCACGGCGTAGCGGTTGACGGCGCTCTTGCTCAGGCGCTCTTCGTGCCCTTCCGCTCCAGGATGTCGTTGATTCGCGCCGTGGCCTGCAACTGGGTAACGCGGGGTCGCGCAGCAGCGCTTGCAGCTGCTCGCGCACGTCGTCCGGCAGGCGCTCAACACTGCCCGGTCTCACTCGGCCCATGGTTCAGCCCTCCAGGCGCGGCCGCGCCACGCCGGCACGCGGGCACGGCCAGGGCCACGTCCTCGCCCCGGGCGGTCAGGCGCGCCACTTGAATGTCTCCGGCCTGTGTCAGCGTCACCAGTCCCTGTTCCTGAAGCCAGGCCAGCTCCGTGCGCAGCGCATCCCGGGACAGCTCATGCCCCACACTGCCAGAACACCCCGCAATACCGCCTCGTTGTGGCTGTATCCGGGTCTTCCTCCAGCGCCTGCAGGATTACCAGGCGTTGGTCTGCCGCTGTGTACTGGCGGTAATTCATGTGTCACCCGCTTCTCGTTTAACAGGTACTCATTGATCATGGCCAACTGCCGGTTCATGGCGACCATCTGGCCGCTCATGTTCTCCATTTGCTCAGCCACCCGGCTCATCCGTTTGTGGGTGATGGCCATGTCGTGGTGCGTGGGTACCACTGTCAGCTGGTGCTCCGCCACGTCCATCCGGCGCTCCAGGTGGCCAACCGGCTTTCCAGGTGACCGCGCTTTTCGTCATCATCGTCTTCCTTGTCGTCCATGCGCTGGGTGAGCGCTGCCGAGACCTTCTCGATGGCCCGGGCGTTCACCTTGCTGCGTTGGGTGATGTGGGTGTACACGGCCAGCAACACCAGCCCGATCAGCTGCAACAGATCCAGCCCGAGCTTGAGATAGCCGGGATCAACATCAACCACCCCATAACGTCCCCTTACTGCTGTGGCGTGTGTGTGCTCTGAATGATCGATTCCAGCAGCTCGGCGTAGTCGCGCCGTTGCCGGTCCCGGTTGACCAGTGCGGTGTAGGTTTCGTCGCTCAGGCACTGGAGCTGTTCGCCGCTGACGCTCGGGAGCTCCGGCCGGGGCGGCACTGGTAACGGTGTGGTGACGTACTCAATGGCCGCGTGGTGCAGCCGGTCAAAAGCACCACGAGAAATAACCACCAGCTCTTTACAAGTGTTCTCACCAGTGGCCCTCCAGGTCATCGCGTTTCTGCGTGTCCGGCTTTGTACGCTGCTCGCGCTGGCGTTTGCCGGTTCTGGCCATGGCCTGGGTGCGCTGGCCTGGGCATCGCTGGCCGCCCGGTTGTGTTCGGCCGTCGGGTTTCCGCCTGGCGGGTGGCCTTCTCAGCGTCGCCCGTTTTTTGAAGGCGTAGCCCAGGGCACCCAAAACCGCGATGGCGGCACCGATCAGCAGCTCAAGTATTCCCACGGCTGGCCTCCATGCTTTTCTGTTTCCACTCACGCCCACCCAGATGGCGAGGATCAGCGCCACAGCGCTGCCATAGACGCCGGCGTCCATTTGGGCATCTCGCCCAGCGGGCCCAGGGTCATGCCGGCAATCAGGAATTTAACGGTGACCACCAGCCAACTGATGGCCACGAAGGGCAGCGTGCGGCTGGGGTACCTCGGGTGTCGGGCCAGGCAATCATGGCGTTCTCCTATCCGCGCCAACGGGCGGGGCCGTTGGTGCGGGTGTCGATGTGGGTGAAGGTGTCATAGCGGCCGATGCTGAGATCGGGGTAGGTTTTCTCCAGCCACTGGCTGACCAGTGGCGGATCCACGCCTTCCACCTGGATGTCAGCGGCACGGCCGCGCAGGTGCTGGCTGTTCGGGCTACCGCCAACATTGGCGTTATGGGATTCACAGCGACAGCCACTGGTGATCGTGATCGGTGCGTTGAAGTGCTTGCGCACGTCCTGCACAACCGCAGCAGCACGGCGTCTACGGTGTCAAAACCACACCCGCATTTGCAGGCAAACTCGGCGCGCTGGAAGTTCTTGCTGATCTGGCTCATTGGCTCAGCTCCTTTTCGGTATCAATGAGGCGCCGGCCCAGTGCCATCAGCCGGCGCACCTCAGCCAGGTTGTTGGCCTTCTGAGCAGCGGCGATCTGGGCGCTCAGGACTTCGGCGAGTTCACACAGCAGGCAGGCCATCTCAATGGATGGCTTGGCCGGTTCTGGTGCGTTAGAGGTGTGTGTGGTGGCCGGGTGTCTAACGATTTTTCCACAGTGGGTTTGGCCTTGCCGGCAGCCAGGGCCAGCTGCTCACGTCCCCATGGGGTGAGCTGGAAGCCGGTGCGATCGGGTTGTCGCGCAATGGCTGCACGTCCAGGTAACCGGTGGTCTGAAGGCCGGCCAGGTTGTTGGCCACCTTGGCCTTGTCCTGTTCGTTGGCTGCGTTCATGGCCACGCAGATCAGAGGTCCGGGAACGGCCGTGCGGCGCTGGCGCTGAAGGTCCGCCACCGTATTGAGCAGGCGACGACGAGCCGCCACCCGGGGCAATACCGGTGATGCGTCGGTGGTGCAGGTTTCAGTCATGATCGCCTCGCCTGATCGTGGGTGGTCAGCAGTTCAGTGACCTTCAGGCTATCGGCGGGGCGCTATAAGGAGGGAATAAAGCGGATTATTAAATGCCAGCGGTTCAGGCATTTGTCGGAGAATAATTCGGGGGATAATCGGAAAAGAGAAAAGGCGTTGGCCGGGCGACTACCGCGCTGGCTAGTCGCCGAACAGCCCCGGTTGCAGGCGGGCGCGGATCATCTTGCGCTGGCGTGCCAGAATCGAATAAATCTGCACCTCGGTCAAGTGGTAGGCCTTGGCCAGCTCGCTGACGTTGGTGCCGTTGTGGCGCTCCCAGATCTCCCGGTCCCTCAAGGCCGTCTCCAGCTGCTCGCCCTTGGGCACATACAGGCTGCGGCCGCCGGCGAAACCGGCCAGCGCACGCACGGCCCGGAAGGCCAGCCGTCGGGCATCCGCCACCACGGCGCCATCCCGAACGAACGCGGCCTCCAGAATGCTCAGCATGTCGGTCAGCCCTGGGGCCACTTGGCCAGGATCTCCGGATCGTCCATGTATTCCAGCATAGAATCGTCCAGCTCGTCCTCGAATAGGGCCAGGGTTTGCTCATGGTCGTGATTACCCATTGATTCTTCTCCGTGTCGCCGTGCGTCTACCAGTAGTCCCTGCATCAGGCGGAATAGCTGGTCATCGTCCAGCCAGTCCACCCGATCCACCTGGAACATGCGCTGGGCCATGCGTCGGCGTAGGCCCAGGGCCGGCCCGCCTCGGCCAGCAGCGCTTCCACTTTATCCATCACCGCCTTGCGGCTGGGCGGGGTGCGTGGTTTCTTGCGGCCGGCTTTCTTGCCGGGCTTCGGCACCCAGCCCAGGCGGCGGAATTCATCCAGCACCTGGCTGAGCTGCCTCGCGTTCAAATGCTTGGCGCTGCGAACGCCAGCCACCCGGGCCAGCAGCGCCCGATAGGTGTCGTCGTCCATGCCCAGTTCTTTGGCCGCGATATGCACCTGCGCCAGGCCGCGTTGATTGATGCTCATGGCTGCACCCTTGCGGCAGCTCCGGCCTTACGGGCGGCGCGGGATGGCAATAGTGCATAGCAGGCCTTGCAGGGCTGCTGGCTGCGGCCGCCGGCCTGAAAGTAGAACTCTTTGTCGTCCGGCCAGAAGTCGTTGCACTTGGTGCAACGCAGCTCCTGCCCGAGTTCGGTATGGCGCAGGTTCTCGGCCTCCCATTCCAGCTTGCGGATCCGGCTGTGCAGCTTGTTGGCCACCGCTTTCTGCAGGCCTGGCACGTCCAGCGCCGCGCGGCACTCGTCCAGATCAAAGCGCTCGACGGCATAGATGCGATCGGCGGCGCTTTGGGGGCCGTAGCCGTGGTCATTGAGGAAGGGGTTGTCACTCACAGCGTGTCCTCCTGTTTGGCCGGCTTCAGTTCGAGATCCGGGAAGTGTTTCTTCAGGTGCCGTACCAGGCTCTTTGGCGTGTTCCAGTACGGCATGAAGGCGCAGGTTTGCAGGGCCGTCATCTCATCGGCGCGCTTCTTCCCGAACACCCGCTTCAGGCTTTTGTACTCGCTCAGCTTGTAAGGACGGGTGCGGTACGGCCGCCAGAATCGTGCTTGTGGGTGCTCAGGCTCGCCTTCCGCCGTAGCCTTGTACCACTGGCCTTCGATCCAGCCATCCACGTAGACCTCAACCACCAGGCGCTCTTTGTACAGGCGTCTCAAAAACGTCAATTCGTGGCCATCAGCGACAGCCGCCACGCTGCAAAAGAAACCTGACAGGCCTTCTTCCAATTGCTGCCACTTGTTGTTGCTCATAACTCAGCCTCTGATCGTGTAGTAAGTTCCATCGCCTACCCAAAAGAGCCCGTGCTTGTCTTTCAGGTCACAGACAAAGCTGATGCCCTCCATGGTCGGCTCCAAATTGAGCGCCCTTAGAGGCCAGCCTTCGTCTTCCCCGGCGTCATCAATGCAAATCATTCCGTGACGCCTCAAGAGCCCAGTCATTCTTCCGCAGAACCTGGAGTCAACCTTCAGGTACTTGGCTAGATTTTCTGGGCTGGCATTGCCGGCGATATCTCGGGCGTAAAAGATGACCATCAGCAAACGCACGCACAGGACACCTTCGTCCGGGCCGGTCCTAAAAGGCAGCAAAGCGGATAGCCTTGCCAGGTCAACATATGTAGGTTCTTTTAAAATCTTGATCATGCTTCCTCCACCGGCAGCCAGCCGGCTTTGAGCCGCCGGACACCCTCGATCAATTCCGGATCGACGTCTTGCTGCTCCATCCGCAATACCAATTCGGTGCGAGCCTCAGAAAATCGAGTTGACATAAACTCCCAGTCCAGCCGGGCCTGCAACTCACCCGGGAAACGCAGGCCCCAGGGCTCAGCCTCCGCCGCCCTCAATTCGCCGCGATGTACGTCGACGTCATCAAATCCATACACCTTCATGTCCGCTTCCTCTTTCCTTAGTGCCAGGCGTGAACGCTAATCACGACGGCAACTACTGCCCCGAATACGACGCACCATGCGGCCTGCTTTCGAGCGAAGTACTTGCCAGCGTTGAATCCTCGGGCGTACGCCTTGTCCTCTGGCGTCTTTGCAAGGTGCACCCGCAGCTCGTCAGTCAGTCGTTCCATATCAGGCATCGCTCGGCACTCCGGTTTGTTTGGCTGCTCATCAGTACCAGGCCACCACGCCTGGCAGACGCCCCGTAGGGCGTTTCGCTTAGTGACTCTTGGTAGTGGCCACCGGGCGAAGCAGTTGCTCTTCCTTCACCTTGAACATCTCGTGGATGGCGTCGCGTATGGCTTCCACGCCCACCAGTGCCAGGTGCTGCACGGCGGTTTCGTCGCTGCCCAGGCCCCGGTACTTGTCCGCGAAGCTCAGTCCCACCTGGACACCCTGATCGGTCGCCTCGATGGTGATGGTGGCCTGGGTGCCCATTGGCTTTTTCGGTTGCTCGCTCATGTCACACTCCCGCGATATCTAGGCTGATGGCTTTGTACTGGTCGGTTTCGCCCACGCGCTCATACAGGCGGATGTAGCTCTTGGAGCCGGTGACCTGCACCGCGTCGCTGATAGCGTCCATAGCCTTGAGCCAGCGCGCGTCGGAGATGTTCAGGCGGCGCAGGCCCAGCACCTGGCCGGTGCGGATGTTGCCGGCCTGGTCCACACGGAAGGCGTCCTGCACGATGGCGGCTACTTCAGGGCGGGCGTCGGCAGTCCATTCGGTCAGGCACTGGTCAATCAGGGCCTTGGCCGCCTGCAGGCGCTCATCAAAGCTGATGCTTTCCTGAATGGCGCGTTGGATCTTGTAGCGGCCGTCAAAGCTCACCAGCTGGACGTTGCCCTTGCGCCCACCCATCTGCACGCCGTACTCCTGGGCAGAGGTTTCCACGAAGGCGTGAATCTCGCTGAAGGCGTCGCCTTTGAAGTCCCGCAGCTCTTCCCGCAGGGCCTTGGCACGATCCACCAGGCCGTAGACCAGCTCGTCCGCAGCTTGTCCACTTCCTTGATTTGGTCCTCCGGGATCAGGCGGCCCGGGCGTCGGTGCGGTAGCCCTCAAGGTTCGGGCTCTTGTTGGCATTGCTCATGATGTTGCTCCTTTGGTTGTTTCAAGTGCCCGGGCGGCCGGGCGGGATTCGGAGATGGTGGGGTAGCTGCAGCGTGGGCAGGCGCCCTCGACCAGGTGATGGTCCACCAGGCCGCACCAGTCGCAGCGGCCCACGGTGGTGATGCAGTACATCGGGCCCTGCATGCTGGCGGCGGTGCGCACGCGCCCATCGGCGATCAGCCCGGCCAGGGCCCGGTCGACCGTCACCACCGGCAGGCGAGTGGCCGCGACAAGTTCCGCGCCAGTGGCACAGCCGCCGTGGGCTTGCAGGCACTCCAGGGTGCGCTCCCGGTGGCGCTGGCGGATCATCTGCTGCAGGAATCGCTCGTCGATCTCGACGGGGTACTGATCAAAGCAAACGATCGTCATGTGCGGCTCCATCCCGGCATGCCTGACGGCTTGCGGCGCGGGTGGCGGTGGTGGTGCAGGATCTCCACCACGGTGCCGTTGCGGCGCGGCAGGTGGTCTACCTCCGCTTCTACCGGCACGGGCACCTCAGCGGCGTCGATACGGGCTTGCGCCTGGCGCTGCTTTGGCAACAGCGGGAAGGGCTCGTCTGCCAGGTGTTCGTAGCGCTGCGGGTTGGCCAGGTACTGCTCCAGGCTTATGCCGTGGCCCTTCAGGTGCAGCTCCACGTAACGGTCGGCGTAGTGCTCAAGGTAGGGAACGCTATACATGGTTCTTGCCTCGCTCGGGGCCGGTGGCCGCCGCGTTGGGGTTGTTGGTGCAGCCCTGGCAGGTGCGCCAGATACGCATGGCCATCGGGTTGTGGGTGGGGGCTGGCCGCTCGCGGTAGGCCGGCATTGCTCCGTGGTGATCATCTTTCCCTGGGCCGGGCAGTGGATGCCGTCCAGGGCTTCGAGCACCCGGCGCTCCATGCGGTCAGTGCTGGGGCTGGAGTAGTTATTGGCCAGCAGCAGCGACACGGCAGTGCGCGAGATACCGATGCGCTCGGCGGTCCGGGTGCGGTTGCTGGCCCGGACTTCAGCGGCCAGCAGCTCCACCCAGCGCGGGGCTCCTCGCCCCAGGCGGAGATATCGACGGTGCGTTTCATGCGTCACCTCCGCCGTCGCGGCCGTGGCGGGTGTACACCACCTCGCCGGTGTTGGGGTCGAACACCTGTTTCAGGCGCTGGATCATCGGTGCGCGGGGCCCAGTCCAGCGGCTGGTAATCAGGCGGTACCGGGCGAACCGCCCGGGGCGGCCTGCGCGCACGGTTTGCAGGTACCCGGCGCCGGCCAGCATCACGCAGTATTCGTTGGCGGTTTTCTCGGCCACCGGGAAGTCCGGAGTGCTGGCCGCTCGGGCCAGATCCTGCGAGGTGAACTCGCCGATGATCTTGATGGTGCGCCACATCTGCTCGCGGCCTCGGCCCTGGGTGACTTCGGTGCCGTCCTTGCGAACCCGGGGGGCGTCCAGCCCGCAGTCTTTCACCAGCTCGTACTGCACCGATGGCCCCGGCGCGCCTTCGATGGGGCGCAGGTAGCCGGCGGCCACCAGGCCTGCCATGTAATCGCGCACTCGACCTTTCGGGGCCCACTCGGCACCCAGCATCCACACGTCGCGCACGGTGATCGGCTCGCCGCCCTTGTGCAGCTTGCGCATGATTTCCCACATCGACTGGCGGTCGCCCTTTGGCCCCTGGGCTTCCAGGTGCACGGGTTTGCGGGTGGTGGTCTTCGCCATGATCAACCCCTCCGCGCCGGCGGCTGACCGGTATGGATGGTGCGTTCACCCCAGGTGTCCAGGTCCACCCGCTCCCAGCCGTTGGCCAGTGCCTCGCTGTGGATCCGGTACAGGTTGACGGCCACCCGGCGCAGGCAGCCACGCACCCGGTCGTTCACGGCCTGCAGCAGATCGTCGTCCATGTCCACATCCGGGTAGCTGCGGCTGGCCAGCTCGCGCACGTCGTTCAGGCTGGCCTTCTGGGCAGGCACCCATTCCAGTACCCGGTTGTGCAGGCGCTCCAGGCGTGCCATGGAGGTAGGCACACGCTCCTCGCCGATCAGGATCAGGGTGCCCTGGCTGGCGTTGTAGATGTCGGTCAACACATTGGCGGCCGCCTTGTCGATCACGTACTGGACGTCGTCGACAATCAGCGGGCGAGCGGACCGGCTGAGCTGCTCGGCCACCTGGTCGACCATCTCGCTGAGGGTTTTCATGGGGATGATGCCCATCTCCCGCAGGATGGCGACCAGGAAAGCCTTTTTCGTCCAGCTCTCCCGGCACTCCACGTAGTAGGCGCGGTGCAGGTTGGCGGCGTAGGCGGCCGCCAGGGATTTGCCGTAGCCGCTCGGGCCGTACATCACCACCAGGCCGGGCAGCTCGGGGGGCCGGTTGGCCGCGCTCTCCACGGCGTGGGCGAGCAGGCCGACGTTGGTCAGTGGTACAATGGTGTTGACGCTCATATAAACTCCTGAGGTTTTTGCTTGGGTGTCAGGGCCATGCGCTTACATGGCCTTCCGAGTGCCGGCGGGCGCATTCCCGCTGGCACTCATTTCCATCACGCGCTGGATAGCGCGGAATCCGGTTGTTTTCGGGTAGCTCTCCCACCACTTCCGTTCAGCCTCGGCCAGCGTCTCGCCGGCGCTCTGGCGTTTATCCAGGGCGTGCCACAGGTGGTACCGCTGGGTGGGGTCTTCGGGTATCTGGAAGGTTTCGGCCTTCGGTGCCGCCAGTTCGCGGGCCTTGGCGCGGCCGGCTTCCAGCAGCTTTTCGTTGTCGTCATTGGCAGACAGGGGCTCGATCACGCGGATCTCCACGTCCTGGCCGGTGATGGTTTTGGCCTTGGTGCCCAGGCGGTTGAGCTGGCCTTTCACACGCTTGTCAGCGGCGCGCTGGATCATGCTCTGAGGCATTGCCGGGGTGGCGTTGCCGTTCAGTTCGGCCTCGCCCAGCAGCTCGCCCTCCAGGGTGAACACGCCCACGCGGGTCTCGTCGCGGTAATCCCAGGCCACCTTGACCTCTTCGCCGTGGAAGTCCCGCAGCAGGTCCAGGAAGTAAATGCCGCCGTTGATGCGCACTTCGCCCCGGTGCGTCTTGCGCACTTCCTGCGGCCGGGTGAGTGAGGCCACCAGGTCGGCCTCGGCGCTCACCGGCTCCCAGCCTTCCGCCTCGGCGCTGGCCAGCGCTTCCATGGGGCTCTGGTGGCGCATCCGGCCGGTCTCCAGATCGCGGATCTTGGGCAGCGACGAGTGCGGGGTGTGGTTGTAGCGCTCGACGGCGTCGCACAGGCCGTCGTAAAACTCCTGAAAGCTCGGTATGTGCAGCGGCTTCAGCCCGTTTTTGATGGCCTGGCGGGAGAGCTTGTGCACCCGGGTGGCGGCCTCTTTGTCCATGTCCGGGCCGATGTAGCTGTCCAGGGTTTTGGCGTAGCGGATCAGGATGGACTGGTGCGGCCGTTCGATGATGCCCCGGCCCTGGGAGTTGTAGGGCAGCGCGTTGGTGAAGGTGCCGCCCAGGCGGTCGACGACTTCCCGCACCGGGTCGTTGTCAAAGCCGGCGCCATTATCGGAATAGAACACGGCGAACATGCCGTTGCGGGTGATGCCGTCCCGCAGGGCGTCCAGGGTGGCCAGGATGGACTCGGCCAGGTTGACGGCAACACCGACAATGCGCTTGGTGCCCCAGTCGATCACCATGGTGATCTCCGGCTTGAAGGCCTGGCCGGTGATCGGGTTGATCACCTCGCTCTTGAAGGTGTGACCATCGCCCACCCACACATCGTTTGGCCACAAGTGATCGAAGGTGCGGCGCTTGAAAGGTTGAACCGCCTTCAGGTCACGCGGCCCCATGCGGCCACGCTCCCGGGCCTCCGGGCTCATCTTGCGCAATTGCCGGTACACCTGGTCGATGGATGGGTGCGGACCAGGTGAGCGCTCCACAAACATCTGGTAGGCCGCCGCTACCGGGGGCTTCTGGGGGCGCTGATAGAACTTGAGGAACCGGGGCAGCCACTCCGGTACGGTCATGTCAGCCTTGCGCCGCTTCGGGGCCAGGGCCCGCTCGCCGTGCTCCCGGAAGTCGGAGAGCCAGCGCTTGAGGGTGCGTTCGGACAGGTTGCGCGTGGCGGTCTTGCGATCATTCGCCAGCACCGCCCGCTCGGCCAGATACGGCGTTAGATCTCCCAGGGCCGCCTTGGCGACTAACGTTTGAATGGCCTTCTGCTGGGTGGTCAGGGTGCACAGCCGCTCGATCTCCCGCACGAGCGCCACCCGGGCGCCCATCACCTGCAGCTGGGTCTCGTTCAACTGCTCGTAGCTTTCCGGTTTGCGGGCCGGGGTCGGTGTGGCGGTGCTGGTCTGTACCGGATGGTCCGGCTCGGCGCTGTCCACCAGGCGTTCCAGCAGGGCGTCCCGGGTTTCCTGGGGGAGGCTGGCAAAGGCGTATTCGCGGCCACCGCCTTTGCCCTTGCGCTTTTTGAAGTCCCAGCCTTCCGCCTTGGCCCGGCGAATAAGCGCGCTCACGCTGGTGGGTACACCTGGCATTCCTGCCAGCTCAGCCGCCGTGAAATAAGACTGGACCATGGGAGACGTGCGGCAGTTCATGACCGATCCCCCCGGAATTGGCGGGGCTCACCCCTCCGCTATGGTTAGAGGTGCCAACCAAACCAACCAAGGCAAAAGGAGCCCCCATGGCAAAGGGAACAGATTTTGATATTGAAGAGATGCAGCGCACCCGAGCTGAGAACATGCGGACTGCCGCTGCTGGCGTGTGGCACTCATACTTCGGCCAGTGCGTGGAGAAGCTCATGATGAAAGGTCGACCAGTAACGAAAGAGGCCGTTATCGCTGAGCTGCAGGCTGAAATAGAAGGGCGGCCAGAAAACTCGGATGCCCGGATCATTGCCGAAACGGTCTTACGCAAGGTCGAGAGCATTACTTCCGATCCTTCTTAACATCACCCGAAAGGGAGTTGAAAAGTCCGGCCAGTAACTTTTCTGGCTGGGCTCTCGTCAGAGCTGCCTGGTGCAATATCCGGATGCTCACGGACTGGTCAGTGATCCCCCAGCTCTCATAGGCATACTTGGACATTTCTTTCAGGGCCCAAGTGGCAGGCCCCCAGGTAAAGTCGCTGGCCTCCTGAGGCGCTGCGGTTAGAGCCTCATCGATAATCTGCCCAGCCCTTTCAAGCAGCTTGTAGGGGCCAGACTTCTGTATCCGTACACTGAACTCGACAGCGGTCATGCCCTCTGCGATAGCCTGAGATATAAGGTCACTCATGACCTGTATGGCTTCTTCGCTTCCGAGGCAGGCAGCGACCGCGAATGCCTGGTGGTGATCTTTCGTCAGGTCAGACTGCTTCATTCCTCTTCTCCCATCAGTCGCTTCAGTTCCTTCATGTCGTGCTGCAGCCGGTCCTTCATCTGCTGCATCTTTCCGTACTGCGCCGCCAGCGCCTCTTTTCCGTAGGCCACACGGCCGCCGCGCATGTGCACCATCCAGTCGGTAAAGGCGTGGGTGTGGCACACCTCTTCCAGCAGCGGAACCCGGTACAGCGGAATGTTGTGCTCGCTCCGGCCCGGGCTCGACCAGGCATCCAGCATGTGCTTGGACACGTCGTCGCCAGACAGCCGGCTCATCTGGGCCGCGATCTCGTAACGATCGTGTGGGGAGTGCTTCAAGACAGCGCCCACCAGCTCGCTTACCTGGGCGGCATAGTTTCCACTGCCTGGCAGCGGGACCACCGGCTGGGGCACCTCGAAGATGTCAATCGTGGCGGTGTCTTTGACCCTGCGCATATTTATGCGCTCCGCGCCAGTTGACAGTGCGCGATAGCGTTAGATTTTGTATGCTTAGTGCATACCTGCTCCTTGCGTTCTCCCACATTCGGACGTTCGCGGAGCGGCGCGCCGTGCGGATGCCAGCGGTCGGGCCAGATGTCCTGGGGAGCCAGTTCCAGCTTCCGGGCAATGGCCCGCTCAACACGCGGGTACCGCACGCGCTTGACGTTATTGACAGACTGCCTGGAAACGCCCAGATCCTGGGCAACCTTGGCAAGGGACGATCCACGCATACGGAGCTGGAATTTCACCCACTCCCACAGCAGTTCTGGATCGGTCGGAATCTTGGTTTTCATGCGTCACCTCGGTGGCGTTTTTTTGGGTCGTCTATCGTGTTCTAGGAAATAAACATAGCGCGGATTTATGTGTCGTGCAAGCGGATAAAAGTGCATTAGCTTCAGATAAAAGAATATCTGCATTTTTATGTGTGCATCGCGTCAAAGTTCGAGGCGCGCCATTTACTGGCCGCCTTTAATTTATTTGCATTTTTTTCAATGCTTTAGGGTAACTATGACGGAGCAAGCAGGAGAAATAGACGACGTCAAAGTTGATACAAACAACTTTGACGCATTCAGGGAGCGCCTAAAAATCGCGATGGGTTCCGATAGCGCGCGCGTTTTTGCGCGCAAGTGCCGACTCTCAGAAGGTGCCATACGCAGTTATCTGAGCGGCGAGACCTTCCCGACACTCGATCGCCTGGCGATGATCGCCTCGGCAGCTGATGTTGGTGCCGACTGGCTGGCGTTCGGCTTCAGCAAGGAGGAATTGAAGAGGGAGGTGCCACAACCTGCAGGCATGGAAGACTACGCCTTCGTGCCGCTCTATGATGCCCAGTGCAGCGCCGGAGACGGCGCCTGGAACGAGCACTCCAGGGTACTGACCCACCTGAGCTTTACGCGCTACAGCCTGCGCAAGAAAGGGCTGACGCCGGAGCAGCTCTCCGCCATCCGCATTGACGGCGACTCCATGGAGCCGGTACTACACAGCGGCGACACGGTCCTGATCGACCACACCAGGACCACGATTGAGGGCGAGGGCATCTACGTGTTGCGCCTGGACGATCACCTCTACGCCAAGCGCCTGCAGCGCAATTTCGACGGCGTGGTGATCATCAGTGAGAATAAACAGTACCAGCCCGTCACAGTCCCCAGGGACAGGCTGAACGAGCTGGAGGTAATAGGCAGGGCGGTGTGGTCTGCGGGCTGGCTTTGATCATGACGCCTGGCGTTTTTTCTGATCAGGCCTCGACTCAATTCTGTTTCTGGCCTCGAACAGAATCGGCGCTCTGATCAAGTGCCAAACATCGCGCCAAACTTGAGAGCTTTGATGATATATCGGGCTTATTGTGATTGGCGCTACATTTGGCACAAGCTGGCCGCCCGGTTACTTCTAAATGCCTGATGTGCTTGAATTCTCCCCATTCAATCCCGCTGATTCCCAGCTAATCCCGGTTGTGCCAAACATAACCCTAGTTCACACAAAGAACAACACACCAGCAAGGACCGTTGACATGAAACCGGAAACCCTCGCCCTGCATGCAGGCTTCAAGAGCGACCCCACAACCCGGGCGGCGACCACGCCGATCTACCAGACCACCTCCTATACCTTCGACGACACCCAGCACGGTGCCGATCTGTTCGACCTGAAAGTTCAGGGCAACATCTACACCCGCATCATGAACCCGACCAACGCGGTCCTGGAAGAACGGATGGCCGAACTGGAAGGTGGCGTGGGCGCCCTGGCCGTGGCCTCTGGCATGGCCGCCATCACCTACGCCCTGCAGACCATCTGCAAGGTGGGCAACAACATCGTCAGCACCAGCCAGCTCTACGGCGGCACCTACAACCTGTTTGCCCACTCCCTGCCGAACCAGGGCATTGACTGCCGGATGGTGCCCCACGATGATTTCGATGCCGTGGAAAAGGCCATTGATGACAACACCCGGGCCCTGTTCTGCGAATCCATCGGCAACCCGGCGGGCAACGTCGTGGACATCCAGCGCTGGGCCGAGATTGCCCACAAGCATGGCATTCCGCTGATGGTAGACAATACCGTCGCCACGCCGTTCCTGTGCCGCCCCTTTGAGCACGGCGCGGACATCGTCATCCACTCGCTCACCAAATACATCGGCGGCCATGGCACCACGGTGGCAGGCGTGGTGGTGGATTCCGGCAAGTTCGACTGGAAGGCCAGCGCCGACAAGTTCCCGATGCTGAACGAGCCGGACCCGTCCTACCACGGCGTGGTCTATACCGATGCCCTCGGCCCCGCCGCCTTCATTGGCCGCTGCCGTGTGGTGCCGCTGCGCAACACCGGTGCCGCCCTGGCGCCGTTCAATGCCTTCCTGATCATGCAGGGCCTGGAAACCCTGGCGCTGCGTATGGAGCGCCACTGCGAGAATGCCGAGAAAGTCGCCAACTTCCTGCAGAGTCATCCGTCGGTGGAATGGGTGAACTACGCGGCTCTGGGCAACAGCCCATACAAGGCTACCTGCGACAAGATCTGTGGCGGCAAGGCTTCCGGTATCCTGAGCTTTGGTATCCAGGGGGGCCGGGAAGCCGGCGCCAGATTCATTGATGCGCTGGACCTGATCCTGCGCCTTGTGAACATCGGTGACGCGAAATCCCTGGCCTGCCATCCTGCCACCACAACCCACCGCCAACTGAGCCCGGAGGAACTGAAAAGTGCCGGGGTGAGTGAGGACCTGGTGCGGCTGTCGATCGGCATCGAGCATGTCGACGACATCATTGCCGACATTACCCAGGCCCTGGACAAAGCCCGGGCTTGACCACGGTCAACCGGGTGCGACCAATGTCGTACCCGGGACCCTCGTGATTGCCCCTATCTGTCTTGTAACTCCCCCGCCAGCCCATTACTCTTTAATGTTCCCCAAGCCTTTATGAGAGTCCGGTTGCAATGAGCGACAGCGCAAAGCCCCGCATTACCAGTGGTTCCAAATTCCGCAATGAGCATGGCTTTTCAGCCATCAAGGATGGCGTCAAGCGGTCATCGAAGCAGGAAGCCACACCGGTAGAGCGCAAGCCCAAATGGCTGCGGGCGCGCATGCCTGGAGGCGAGCGCTACGAGGCCGTGCGCAAGAACGTCAGTGAGCACCGGTTGAGTACCGTTTGCCAGGAATCCCATTGCCCGAACATTGGTGAGTGCTGGACCGCCGGTACCGCCACCATCATGGTGATGGGGTCGGTCTGCACCCGGGCCTGCAAATTCTGCGCGGTAGACACCGGCAACCCGAAAGGCTGGCTGGATCATGAAGAGCCGGAGAACACTGCCAAGTCGGTGGAGCTCATGGGCCTTCGCTACATCGTGCTCACCTCGGTAGACCGTGATGATCTGGACGACGGCGGTGCCGCGCATTATGCCGCCTGCGTGTCCGCCATCAAACAGCGCACGCCGGAAGTGGCCGTGGAGGCACTGACTCCGGATTTCGATGCCGTTATGTCCGACGTCGAGAAAGTCGTGGATTCCGGACTGGATGTCTTTGCCCAGAATGTCGAAACGGTCAAACGCCTGACCAGTCGCGTGCGGGACCCCCGCGCCGGCTATGAGAAAACCCTCAGCGTGCTGGAGCATGCCAAGAAGCACCGCCCGGAGGTGCTCACCAAGACCAGCCTGATGCTGGGCCTGGGTGAGACCGAGGAAGAAATCCTGGCAACCATGGATGACCTGCGCGCCATCGGTGTGGATATCCTGACCCTGGGCCAGTACCTGCGCCCCACCCCGAACCACCTGCCGGTGGAACGCTACGTGACGCCGGAGGAGTTCAACCGCTACCGGGAAATCGGTCTGGAGAAAGGCTTCATGGAAGTGCCGTCCGGCCCCATGGTTCGCTCCAGCTATCGCGCCGATAAAGTCTTTGATAAAAACAATCTTGGCCTTGCCGTGCCCGAGGTCCCCCAAGCCTCGAACGCCATGCAGATTCCGGTGAAGGCCGTCGACTGAGCCGGCCCTCTTTCTTCAACTGACAATCAACAGATCGCTGAATTACTGATCCTGCTGGTCCTGCTGGTTCTGTTGCTGTTGCTGCATCTGCTGCTGTTGTTGCTGCATCATCATCTGACGCTGCTGCATCTGCTGCTGCATCTGCTTCATGCGCTTGTCCAGCTCGTCACGCTGCTCCTGGGTAAATACCTTGTCTACCTTGGCCTGCATCAGAGTGGACAGGGCGGCGATCTCACCGGTTACATCACCCAGCTTTTCGGCGTGTTTGCGAATCGCTGCTTCATCAAAATCCGACTTGATCTCATTCTGCATCTTTTCCTGCAACGAACGCGCCTGCATGCGCAGCTCGCCGATCTCGCCCTGCATCTTATCAATGATCGCACGGATGTCGGTTTGCTGCTCCTCGGTCAGGCCCACCATTTTAGCCAACTGATCAACCTGGTCCGGCGGCCCACCCGCGGACTGCTGGGCCATGACGGGAAGCGACAGGCTCAGGGCGACCAGGGCAGTGCCAAATAGTTTTACAAGCTTCATAAAATTCTCCGTTAACGGGGTGGCCACAACTGGAATACCACCGATTTACATTGATTTTGACGTTCAGGGCTTACACCCTAAAACATCCGCCCCCCGCTTTTCATCCTGATAAGCCCTGTTTTTATACATACTTCCCACTATTTGCCCCGTGACCCCGCCACCCGCGCGGGGCCAATCAAATGTGAAAGTTTCGTCATTCCCCTTCATAATGGCGCCGTTTACCGACAGCGGGAGCAAAAAAGATGGCAATTAACTGGTTTCCAGGGCACATGCACAAGGCCCGAAAGGAGATCAAACAGGTGATGCCGAAGATGGACCTCATCATTGAGGTGGTGGATGCCCGCATTCCTTTCAGCAGCGAAAACCCGCTGGTGCCGGCCCTGCGTGGTGACAAACCGCTGATCAAGGTTCTCAATAAACGCGACCTGGCCGATCCGGAGATCACTGAACAATGGCGGGTGTGGCTGGAGCAAGAGCGGGGCGTGCGCGCCATTACCCTTAGCCACAACCAGCGCAGCGAGGCGCTGGCGATCCTGAAACTGGCCGAAGACATGACGCCGCATCACGATCGCCAGAAAAGCGCACTGCGGGTGATGATTCTGGGCATTCCCAATGTGGGCAAGTCTACCCTGATCAATACCCTGGCGGGGCGCCCGGCCGCCAAAACCGGAAACGAGCCGGCGGTCACCAGGGCGCAGCAGGCGATCAAGCTGCCGAACAACATTCTGCTTTACGACACCCCCGGCTTCCTGTGGCCCAAGCTGTCGCCGGAAGCCTGCGGCTATCGCCTGGCAGTCACCGGCGCCATTCGCAGTGCGGTGCTGGACTTTGAGGATGTTGCCATGTTCGAGGCCGAGTACCTGCTGACGGCCTACCCGGAGCTGGTCAAGGCCCGCTATGGATTCGAGGAACTGCCTGAAGACGGCCTGGCATTGATGGACGGTATCGCCACAAAACGCCGGTTCTTTGGTCGCGGCGGCATTCCGGACCTGCACAAGGTGTCGGAGGTGTTGCTCAACGAATTTCGCGCCGGCACGCTGGGGCGCATTTCCCTGGAAACTCCCGAGATGGTAGAGCGTGAAGCGCGGGAAGCTGCGAACTAACCTCCCCTTACCAAGGTCAAATATCGTATCCGGCCCAAAGGGCCTAGACTGTTAAATAAGGTACTTGATCGCAAGGTCGGCCATTTCGGCCGATCGGTAAGGAGGAACTTATGAGACGCGTCGTCGTCACCGGTATGGGCATCGTATCCTGCCTCGGCAATTCACTGGATGAGGTCAGGGACAGCCTGAAGCACGGGAAATCAGGCATCCGCTTCAACGAAACCTACAAGGAGATGGGCTTCCGCAGCCAGATTGCCGGCTCTGTGGATGTCGACACATCCGTAATCGACCGAAAGATCCGCCGTTTCATGGGGCCTTCCGCCATGTACAGCTACCTGGCCATGGAACAGGCCATTGCCCAGGCGGGCCTGACCGATGACCTGGTTTCCAATGACCGCACCGGCCTTATCGCCGGTTCCGGCGGCGCCTCCTGCTCCAGTCAGGTGGAAGCCACGGACATCATGCGCGAGAAGGGTGTGAAGCGCATCGGGCCCTACATGGTGCCGCGCATCATGACGAGCACAGTGTCCGCCTGCCTCGCCACGGCCTACAAGATCCGCGGCGTGAACTACTCCATGTCGTCTGCGTGCGCCACCAGTGCCCACTGTATCGGCCACGCCATGGAACAGATCCAGGCCGGCAAGCAGGACATCGTATTCGCCGGCGGCGGCGAGGAGGAAGACTGGAGCCTGACCATGATGTTCGACGCCATGGGCGCCCTGTCGACCAAGTACAACGACGCGCCGGAGACGGCTTCCCGTCCGTTCGACACTGCCCGGGATGGCTTCGTGATTGCCGGCGGCGGTGGCATGGTGGTTCTGGAAGAACTGGAACACGCGAAGAAACGGGGCGCCAATATCATTGCCGAGCTGACCGGCTATGGCGCCACTTCCGATGGCTACGACATGGTGGCCCCCTCCGGTGAAGGCGCCCAGCGGTGCATGAAGCAGGCCATGGCCACGATCCGCGGCAAGATCGACTACATCAATGCCCATGGCACCAGCACCCCGGTGGGCGATGTGGCTGAAATGGGCGCGGTCCGGGCCACCTTCGGATCAGAAATTCCGGCCATTTCCTCCACCAAGTCCCTGTCCGGACATTCCCTGGGTGCGGCCGGCGTTCAGGAGGCGATCTATTCGCTGCTGATGCTGCAGAACGGCTTTATCGCCGGCACCAAAAACCTGACCAATCCGGACGAAAAAATCAGCGATATTCCCATCGTGGGCCCGAAAAGTCGCGAGGGAGTACTGAGCACCGTGATGTCCAACAGTTTCGGGTTTGGTGGAACCAACGCGTCGTTGGTATTCGAAAAGCTGTGAGTGCAGTAACAGTAAGGGCCCCCGGGCCCTTATTTTTGAAAATTATATTCTCAGATCATCCTGCTTGATCATTGGCAAAGACAGCTATCCGTATTAAGGTACAGTCTTGATATGGATCAAACCGGACGGATCACCACCTATGTCCCAAGCAATCCCGTTTCGTCAGGCATCGCCGCTCAAGGCGTCCTGCCATCAGTGCAGCCTGAGCAACCTGTGCCTTCCCCTGGCCATTGAAGAAAATGACCTGGACAGGCTGGAAGATATTGTCCAGCAGGGGCGAATCTTCAATCGCGGCGAGCACATCTTCGACCAGAGCACACCCTTCCGCTCCTGTTTCGCGGTGAAAAGCGGGTCGATCAAAACATCGATTATTACCGAGGGTGGTGAAGAGCAGGTCACCGGGTTTTTCATGCCCGGCGAGCTGGTCGGGCTCGACAGCCTGGGCAGTCAGAATTACGCGTGCACAGCCAGGGCACTGGAACGCACCAGCATTTGCGAATTTCCGGTGGATAAACTGGAGGAACTGACCGGCAAGCTGCCAGAGTTGCAGCACCACATGTACCACCTGATGAGCCAGGAAATCCAGAACAGCAACCAGCTCGCCATGCTGCTCAGCAAGAACACGGCGGAAGAACGCATTGCCGCCCTGCTACTGTCGCTGTCCAGCCGGTTCCAGCGCAGGCGCATGTCGCCCACCAATTTCAGCCTGCCGATGGCGAGGAACGATATCGCCAACTTCCTCGGGCTTGCGGTGGAAACCGTCAGCCGCGTGTTCACCCGGTTCCAGAACCAGGGCATTATCAAGGCCCGTGGCCGGGAAGTGGAACTGCTGGACGTGGAGGCCCTGCAACTGGTTACCCGCGAGTTCTCCCGGCAATCCAACTGATCCCTGCCCCGACCGGCCGGCTCGCGAGTTATCCTGCGGGCTCGCCGGCCACTTCCCGGCCATTGGTCTGCTTCAGCATCGACAGCTCATCCACCAGCCCGGAGCGCCAGGGTAGCTGCTTGATACCGAAGGTATTCCGGATCTTTGTGCAGACCAGCGTGGTGTTCACCGGCTCAAGGGGTCCCCAGTCGGGCATGTCGTCAATTACCCGGATCCCCTGCGGAATACCCGGAAGGCCTGCAATCGCCAGCCCAAGCTCATAGAGATTGATCTCCTCGGCGCCAGCGTACTGGTAGGTACCCCACACCTCGGCGCCACAATCAATCTGCAGCACCACCGCCGCCATCACCCGCGCCAGGTCCCGAACCGCCACCGGCTGGCCCCGGCATCGTCCGGGCAGCGACAGAGTCTCCCCGGCTGAGGTACTGGCCTGCACTTTGCGGATAAACCGCGCCAGGCTCCAGCCCGTGCGCAGGATCAAGTGCCTGGGCAGGAGCGTGCGCAGCGCCTGCTCGCATTCCCACTGCCAGTTGCCCAGTTCATTGACCGGCTGGCCGGGGTTGGAGGTAATGTAGCCACTCTGCTTGCGGCCATCAAAGACGTAACAGGAGGACAGCTGGAGCAGTGCCATGCCGTGGTCACGGGCAAATTCAGCCATGGCCACCGGCAACGAAAAAGCCGCCATGTGAGCGCCCTCGGGGTCCTTCTCGGCAGCTTCGGGGTCCGCCATCCAGAGCGCATTCACGATCAGGTCGGTATCCTCGGGAATCCAGTTCTCCAGCGCGTCCAGATCGGCATTGGTGGGGTCACTGACCAGCAACGGGCTGACATGCAGGTGCGTTTCCCGCAACCGCTCCAGCAAAATTTTCCCCAGGGGTCCGTAATCGTGAACGACAAGTACATGCACGCGGGTTCAATGCCTCCGGATATCACTGATGTGACGGTATTGCGGAACCGGTCTGGCCAATGGCTTACCATTTCCGGCCCCTACACTATCATTCCGCCTGAAACTGATTCTTTAACTTCCCTTTCGGGAGCATACAACAACAGGAACCGCCATGCTGAAACAACAGAGCCACATTGTCGCACCGATTCCCGATGAACTCAGAACCCGAGCCCTGTATACCGTCGGCGAACTTCGCGAACGCGGCAAGGCCGACAAGGAAGCCATCGACAAACTCTTCAACCTGATCGTGGACATGACCGAAGAAGGTCTGGATTTCTTTTTCCTTGAGCCGCTCAGACGGCTGCATGCCAGCAGCATGATGATGGGCATGGCCAGAATGGGCATCAGCAGCATGCTCAAGGGCAGCAAGATGGTGGTTCACAAGGTTCTGAAAAAACTCGATGACCGAAGCCTGGCTGCCATTCTCGACTTTATCGAGGAAATCATTCACGAGCCGGAGCCGGCCTGACCGCTCCCCCGCCGGGCCTACCGGTATTGCCGCCTTACCCGTGCGGTAATACCGGTCAGAAGTTCATAGGAAATGGTACCGGCACAGGCAGCCACTTCATCAACACCGACCGTTTGCCCCCACAATTCGACACTGTCGCCTTCACGGGCTTCCGGCGCTGCGGTCAGATCCACCGCCAGCATGTCCATCGAAACCCGGCCGATGAGCCGGATTCGCCGGCCATTGATTGCGGCGGGCGTGTTGGTTCCGGCATGCCGGGGATAGCCGTCACCGTAGCCGATGGCCACCATGCCCATCCGGGTGTTGCGGTCGGCAACCCAACTGCCGCCGTAGCCGACAGACTCCCCGGCGGGTACAACCCGGGTACTGATCAGCGGCGCTTCCAGCGACATCACCGGGGCCAGGCCAAGCTCCGGCCCGGTCTTGCCAACCATCGGAGAGCCGCCATAGAGCATGATGCCCGGGCGGCTCCAATCATACAGCGGCTGGTCGGGCAGAAAATGCGCTGCCGAATTACCAACGCTTTTCATCCGCCCCTCAAACGGCGCCGTTGCCCGCTCGAAAACCGAGGTCTGCTCCGCAGTCATTGTACTGTCCGGATCGTCGGCACAGGCAAAATGAGTCACGAAACCGAGTAGCTCGTGATCTACGCCCATGGCCTGCAGCCGGGCAACCACCGAAGGAAGATCGACAGGGTGGAAGCCCAGACGATTCATGCCGCTGTTCACCTTCAACCAGAAGGCCGGGCGTTTGCCCGAACGCTCCAGCCATTCAACCTGCTGGACGCTGTGGAGGACCGGTTCAAACCCGCCCTGCTCACAATCAGCCAGATCGCCACCGGCATGAACGCCCTGCAGCAGCACGACCGATTGCTGCAACCCGGCGTCACGGATAGCCAGAGCTTCCTCCAGGCAGGCCACCGCAAATTTCGGGGCCAGGCCATCCAGGGCCGCTGCAACCGGGCCGATACCATGGCCATATCCGTCCGCCTTGACCACGGCCATCACCTGCGCGCCACCGGCACGGCTGCAGGCGGCCAGGTAATTGCGCCGAAGCGCTTGCAGATCAATCCGGGCGACGGTACTACGCGGCATCAATACTCCCCGCCATAGTCGCTATAGTCGCCGTGGGCCAGGTCCTCGAATTTGGTGTACTTACCGATAAACGCCAGGCGGATAGTGCCGATGGGGCCGTTACGCTGCTTGCCGATAATGATTTCGGCAATGCCCTTGTCGGGCGTGTCCTCGTTATAGACCTCATCCCGGTAGACAAACATGATCACGTCAGCATCCTGCTCGATCGCGCCAGATTCCCGCAGATCCGAGTTGACCGGGCGCTTGTTGGGCCGCTGCTCAAGGCTTCGGTTGAGCTGGGACAGAGCCACCACAGGACAGCTCAGTTCCTTCGCAATCCCCTTCAATGACCGGGATATCTCGGAAATCTCCGCGGTCCGGCCCTCGGTGTTGCCGGGCACGCGCATAAGCTGCAGGTAGTCGACCATGATCAGGCCGATCTTGCCGCCGTTCTCGCGGGCAATCCGCCGGGCACGGGAGCGTAGCTCGGTGGGGCTCAGGCCCGGCGTATCATCAATATAAAGCGGTTTGTCCTTGAGCAGGCTGACCGCGGACGTCAGGCGGGGCCAGTCGTCCTCTTCCAGTTTGCCACCCCGGACCTTGGTCTGGTCGATACGCCCCAGTGACGAGAGCATACGCATGGCCAGCGCATCGGCCGGCATCTCCATGCTGAACACCAACACCGGTGTGCCGGTGCTGATCAGGGCGTTCTCCACGATGTTCATGGCAAAGGTGGTCTTGCCCATGGAGGGCCGCCCGGCCACGATAATCAGGTCCGAGGGCTGCATACCCGAGGTCTGGTTATCCAGATCCTTGAAGCCCGTGGTCAGGCCGGTGGTTTGCTCGCCGGACTCAAACAGTTCCTCGATCCGGCTCAGGGTCTTGGCCAGAATCGGGTTGATGGCCTGGGGCCCGGAACCTTCCTTGACCCTGGCCTCGGCGATCTGGAATACATTCCGCTCGGCCTCATCCAGGATTTCGTTGCTGTTCCGGCCCTGGGGGTTGAACGCGGAATCGGCGATCTTGCCGGACACCTCCACCAGTTGCCGAAGCACCGAACGCTCCCGAACAATATTGGCGTAGGCCTGGATGTTGGCCGCGCCCGGCGTCTTCTCCGCCAGCTCGGCCAGATAGGACAAGCCTCCGGCATCTTCGATATCGCCGGCCCGCTCCAGAAACTCGGCGAGGGTCACCACATCCAGCGGCTCACTTTCGCTGGCAAGGCGTTCCACGGCGCCAAAGATCAACCGGTGATCCTGCCGATAGAAATCGACAGCCGAGATAATCTCGGAGATCTCGTCGAACCGGCGGTTATCCAGCATCAGGCCACCCAACACCGCCTGCTCCGCCTCAACGGAGTGGGGAGGAACCTTGATGCGACTGGTTTCGAGATCGGTGCTCGCGGGCTTCAGATTGGGCTTGGCCATGAAAAAGTCTTCAGTTGGACGTCAGAACCACGACAGTTTAAGCGACCTGCCGCAGCAATGGGAGAGGGTTAACGCACGGTAACAGCATACCAGAAAGCAACAGGCCCGAAAGCCGCAAGATGCGGTTCGGGCCTGTTGGGCTGGCCGGTCGCAGCCTTGAAAAAGACCGCACCGGCCGCCGGCGTATTACCAAGGCCGGGGAAACCCCGGCACCGCTTTCAGGGAAAACGGATTACTCGGCAACAACCGCCAGCTTGATGGTTACTTCGACGTCTGAGTGCAGCTGAAGCTCAATGTCGTACTCGCCAGTCACGCGCAGCGGACCTTCTGGCAGACGAACTTCGCTCTTCTCGACTTCGGTACCACCGGCAGTGATTGCGTCAGCGATGTCGCGCACACCGATAGAGCCGAACAGCTTGCCTTCCTCACCCGCTTTGGAGCTGATGGTGAAGGACGCACCTTCCAGAGCCTCGGCGCGGGCCTGGGCAGCAGACAGCTTCTCAGCAGCCACTTTCTCAAGCTCGGCACGACGCTCTTCGAACGCCTTCAGGTTTGCTTCAGTGGCAGGTGCAGCCTTGCCATACGGAAGCAGGAAATTACGACCGTAACCGGCCTTGACCTTTACCTTGTCACCCAGGGAGCCAAGGTTTGCAACTTTCTCGAGCAGAATAACTTCCATCTCGTTAACCTCTTCGTGCTTTATTCAGCCGGCCCGGCGGGCTTTACACGCCTCCGGATATCCAGCCAGCTATCCACAAAAGCCAGAACCACTAACAGAATCATCAGACTTGGGCCCAACAGAACCAGTGCGACGTAAAACAGCACCAGCCACTGCCCACTCAGCTTTTTCAACCCAACAATGCCGTGAACCAGAGCCAGACCAGCCAGAAACAGCGGGGTTCCCGCGGCCCAGGCCAGCAGCATGGTGTTAAGCCCGAGCAACGGACCCACCACCATGGTTACCGCGCACAGCACGGCAATCGGCAATGACAGCCTCAGGCCATGGAACTCCGTGCGGAACCCGCCAGGGTTATAAAGCCCTGCCTGCCAGGCCCGCGCCATCATGGTCACGCCCACACCCGTTGCCAGGTAGGTGCCTGCCATGCTCGCGTTCATGGTGTTCCGAATGACCGTCTCAAGATCATCCCCGAGACTCTTGGCAATCTCGGCATTGTACTGTTGGTAAAAGCTCACCCCGGCCTGGACCAGATCCTCCAGCAAACCGGGATAAATCACAGGCAACATCAGCCCTGTGACGATTCCCAGAAAACTCCCCCCGAGGAGGGCCTTTTCCCAGGACTGCGTGGTCCGGATAAGCGCGGCCATCAGCATTACCTGAAGCAATACCGCCAGAGCGGTCGGGTCTTGCCCGAAAATGCTCCAGCCGAGTGCCGGCAGCAATGCCCAGAGCCCGATGTTGAGCCCCTGACTGATGCCGAGCCTGAGAATAACCAGGCCGACAACGGCTGCGCCAATCCAGAACAGCAGGGGTATCGCAGTGGTTACTGCTGCTACCCCGCCTGCCTGCAGGGGACCGCGCATTACATACTGTGCAAGTGCACGCATGGTCCCAAATCCTGTGTTTCTGTTACTTAGTTATCGTGGCTGTCCGAGTACGGCAGCAGTGCCAGGTAGCGGGCACGCTTGATAGCGGTAGCCAGCTGACGCTGATAACGTGCTTTGGTGCCGGTGATGCGGCTGGGCACGATTTTGCCGGTTTCAGTGATGTAGCCTTTCAGAGTGTCCAGATCCTTGTAATCGATCTCCTTGACACCCTCTGCCGTGAAGCGGCAGAACTTACGACGTCTGAAAAAACGAGCCATAACTTAACTCCTCAACTCCGGTTAATTACTCTTCTTCGTCCTGGGTTTCAGCACGCTGACGTGGCTCGTCAGATTCGGCTGAACGACGCGGGCGATCATCGCCGCCACGACGGTCTTCACGGGACTCGGAAGCTTTCATCGGGGACAGGTCGGTATCCGCACCATCGCGGCGCAGGATCATGTCGCGGATGATGGCATCGTTGAAACGGAAGTTGTGAGTCAGCTCGTCCATTGCGGCCTGTGAACATTCAACGTTCATCAGTACGTAGTGAGCCTTGTGAATCTTGTTGATCGGGTAGGCCAGGTGGCGACGGCCCCAATCTTCCAGGCGATGTACCTTGCCGCCATCTTCAGTGATGACGCTGGTATAACGCTCGATCATCGCGGGCACTTGCTCGCTCTGATCCGGATGTACCATAAAAACGATTTCGTAGTGACGCATGAGTTCTCCCTACGGTTTAAACAGCTTCCTTTTTACCGGACCAACTGAAAATTCGCAGCCGGCAAACATGAAAGCAAGGAGTTGACAGCCTGGGCTGCCGGTTTCTTTTTGCTTTATCAATAAGGCTTTACAAGAAAGGCTCGATCAAAAGCGAGGATTTGCACTGCCATCATTCAGGCAATACAAAACCACCCCTTAGAAAAGGGGTGACGTATTCTAGGCGGGCAGGGCCCTGTGTGCAAGGGTTAACCAAGCCGCTGGCGCAGGGCTTCGTATAGGCAAACACCCGTAGCCACGGATACATTGAGGCTGTCCACATGGCCCAGCATGGGGATATTGATCAGTTGATCGCAATGCTCACGGGTCAATCGGCGCATGCCCTTGCCTTCGGCCCCCATCACCAGCGCCACCGGCCCCTTGAAGTTGGCCTGGTAAAGCGTGGCATCCGCCTCACCCGCGGTGCCGATCAGCCACACGCCCTGATCCTGCAGATTCCGGAGGAACCGCGCGAGATTGGTTACCCTTACGAACGGCACCGTCTCGGCGGCACCGCAGGCGACCTTGCGGGCCACCGGTGTGAGGGAGGCTGATTTGTCTTTCGGCACAATCACCGCCTGGATACCCACGGCATCGGCGGTCCGCATGCAGGCCCCCAGATTGTGGGGGTCGGTTACTCCGTCGAGCACCAGCAGAAACGGTGGCTTGTCACTGCCCGCCAGTTGCGCCAGCAGATCCTCTTCCGTCCATTCGCGGCTTTCAATGACCGCCGCCACAATACCCTGATGCACCCCGGCAACCCGCTCGTCAAGCTCCCTGCGGTGCACCACCTTCCAGCGCACGCCCAGCGTATCCAATGCATCCGTAATGCTCTTGACCCGCTTGTCCTGCCGGCCGGTCTGGATCCAGACCTGCTGCAATCGTTCAGGCTCACGTTTGAGAACGGCCTCAACCGCGTGCCAGCCAAACACAAATTCTCCGGACACTGTTTACTCTTCCCGTTACTTGCCGGATTTTCGCGGCTTGGCTTTTTTATCGTCTTTGCTCGCGCCGCCGCTCTTCTTTCCTTTCTTCAGGGCAAGTTTGGCAGCCCGGGCAATCAGCTCATCCCTGGCAGAAGGCGTTTCATCGTCATCGAAGGCCTCGGGGCCTGCCTTTTTCTGAGACGCCGGGCGTTTCCTCGGGCGTTTCGGGCCAGACTCGCCGGCTGACGCACCTTTCTGGCCAGGCTTGGTTCTGCCGGGCGATTTGCCACCTTTGCTGGCACCTCGCTTCCCCTTGCCTCGCTCACCTTTATCAGGAACTTGGAGCGCGTCGCGATCCGCCTGTCGATGCACGGGCTCACTGATCAGTTCCAGGTCTATCTTCCGGTCTTCCATTCCAACCCGAACGACCTTCACACGAACCTCATCACCAAGCCGGAAACTCATTGCTGTGCGCTCACCAATAAGGCGATGCTTGGCTGAATCGTGATGAAAGAAATCCCCGCTTAGGGTCGAAACGTGCACCAACCCTTCTATGTAAACCCCCGAGAGCTCAACGAAGAAGCCAAAGGGCACGACGGAAGCGATGACGCCATCGTACTCTTCACCGACATGATCACTCAGGTATTCACACTTCAGCCAGGCCATGACATCCCGGGTGGCATCGTCGGCACGCCGCTCGGCCATCGAGGTGTGCTCACCCAACTGCTCCATCCGGGCCATATCGTAAGGATACTCGGCAAGCTCGGGATCCGGTTTCGGAGGCACAACAACATCCTTGGAAGCCTGCCCCCCGTGGATAACAGATTTGATTGCCCGGTGATTGATAAGGTCCGGGTAACGTCGGATCGGCGAAGTGAAGTGAGCATAACCCGCATAACCAAGACCAAAGTGGCCGCCCTCTTCCGGACTGTAGACAGCCTGGCTGAGTGAACGCAGCATAACCGTCTGGATCACATTGGCATCCGAGCGATCCTTGATACTGGACAGCAATGCCTGATAGTCAGCGGATGTGGGCGAATCACCGCCCCCCAACTGCAGACCCAGCTCACCCAGGAACAGCCGAACCGCATTGAGTCGCTCTTCTGAAGGGCCATCATGGACCCGGTATAGTGCCGGGAGCTTGTGTTTTTTCAGGAATCGCGCTGTCGCAACGTTCGCGCACAGCATGCATTCCTCAATGATCTTGTGGGCATCGTTGCGCTGCACCGGCACGATCTCTTCTATCTTCCGGTCGGCATCAAACACAATCTTGGTTTCGGTGGTTTCGAAATCGAT
This sequence comes from Marinobacter subterrani, assembly GCF_001045555.1. NCBI lineage: Bacteria > Pseudomonadati > Pseudomonadota > Gammaproteobacteria > Pseudomonadales > Marinobacteraceae > Marinobacter > Marinobacter subterrani. Next base: position 1,013,500 of record NZ_LFBU01000002.1, on the reverse strand, counting down.
CGCACCACGCTCAGTGCGGGCCTTGCGCAACAACTGATAGAGCCCATAGAGATTGTGTAACTGCGGGAGGACATTGGCGTATTGCTCACACAGCTTGTAACCCTGCTCGGTGTCCGGATGCTCCAGCATGGTGCTTACCTTGTTATAGGTAAGCCGCGCATGACTGAACATCACCGCCTGATAGAAGCTATAACTACTGATATTACCTGCGGCGCTGATGGTCATATCGGCCACCATGCAAAGGCGATCCACCCCCGGATTCAGTGAGCAAAGGCCATTGGACAGTTTTTCCGGCAGCATCGGCACGACGTGATCCGGAAAATAAACCGACGTACTTCGATTCACCGCCTCTTCATCCAGCGGTGTACCCGGCCGCACATAGTGGGAAACGTCGGCGATCGCGACCAGCAAGCGATAGCCGCCACGCGGCCTCGGCTCGCAATACACGGCATCGTCGAAATCACGGGCAGTTTCGTCGTCGATGGTTACCAGCCGTAGATTCCGGATATCCTTCCGGTTGGCCTTGTCTTTTTCTGTGACCTCTTCCGGAATTTCCGCTGTCTGCTCGCCGACAGCGGGCGGCCAGCTATGGGGAATGTCGTAGGAGCGGATGGCAACGTCAATTTCCATCCCCGGCGCCATGTGCTCCCCAAGGACCTCGACCACCTTACCCAATGGCTGGGTGCGCACGGTGGGCTGACGGACTATATCCACCACAACATATTGGCCGTGGCGGGCATTGCCGCAATTTTCCTGGGGAATCAGCACCTCGTGGTTGATCCGGGCGTTTTCCGGAACAACGAAGCTGATTCCACTCTCCTGGAAGAGACGCCCCACCGTCTGGCTGGTCCGGTATTCCAGCACTTCGACGATGACACCCTCACGCCGGCCGCGATCATCAATACGATCAACCCGTGCGGCCACGCGATCACCATGAAACACCTGCCGCATCTGGCGGGCGGTGAGAAACAGGTCAGAGCCGCCGTCGTCCGGCACCAGAAAGCCAAAGCCATCCTTGTGGCCGATCACCCGACCGGTCACCAGATCGGCTTCCTCAATGGGGAGGTAGGCGCCACGACGGTTGCAGATAAGCTGCCCGTCCCGGCACATGGCAATCAAGCGCCGGCGCAGGGCCTCAATGCCCTCCTCCGAAGACTGGCCAAGCTCGGAACACAATGTTTCATGTGTTGCGGGAGCCCCGCGATCCTTGAGATGCGAGAGGATAAATTCCCGGCTTTGAATAGGGTTATCGTATTTTTGGGCCTCACGACTGGCGTGAGGATCCCGGTCGTTTTTCTTCCTGGAAACCATTCGGATCCTTGCTTTAACTGCTGTGCCACCACGGCACAGTCTGAATTCATTTGCAATGGAGTATAACGTTGAGATGTAGCTTCTGCCTATCAACCGGCCAGGAATAGGCACAAATACCTGCCATTCTTTTTGCAAAAAAACGTTTGACAGCCCAGACCGGAATTATTAAAGTACGCGCCATCGGTTGAGGGACAATCCTCACCGCTGGCAGAAACGTACAGTTTTCAACAAACTAACGTCCTGCAAATCACCTGCCGAGGTGGTGAAATTGGTAGACACGCTAGCTTCAGGTGCTAGTGGGGGCAACCCCGTGGAGGTTCAAGTCCTCTCCTCGGCACCATTTCCTTCCTCAGGAAATGGCAAGTCAGCCAACCGGCTGACCTATTAATCTGATATCCCATTATCTATTCCGCTCTGGTGACGCATTCAACTTTCGCGCGTTTCCGGTGCTCATTCATGCTCACGATCGCGCCAGATTATTTCAACGAATCCACCAGATACTCGGACAACCGCTGATAGCTGTACTCAACCTGCGCATAGGCTGCAGACGGCAGATCATCCATGCTCCGGCCGCAGTCAACGACACTGTTATAACGCTTCAAAAAGGCCCGACTGATCAGATTCGGCTGCTCCGCAACAAAGCCGGACGCATCCGACCCGGGATAGTTCATCGCCCACTCGAATCCGCCATCTCCGGTCACCCGCTCCAGGCCGGAGAGCGCCGGATCCAGAAAGCCGTAGCGCAACAGGCGCAGATCCGGATGATCCGGATGCTCAGGGCCTGAAAAGTCCCGGGTATCAAACTCCAGGAGCAAATCGGTGAAGCCGGTCGGCTGGGGCTCATGGCCCGCAAAATTATAGCTCAGATAGCCGGTTACGACCTGGCTTGCTGTCCCTGCGTCCAACTGGGGATCGCAGGTTGCAATCTCAGAAGTCAGGGTCACAGCCTCTTTTTGGACACCGTCTTCAAGAATCCGGTACCCCGGAAAAACCTGTGGTGCTTCAGTTCCATCCGGAAGAAGAGTGTTGTCAGGAACAAGCGTTCGGGTAACGCCACCGGCGTAGTCCGCAACCAGCTCCACCAGTTCACCGCCCTCCTTTGTCCAGCGATAGGCAACCTCAGGGCTCCCACCCAGCTCGCTTGATCCCGCCAGAATGCCAGCGGGCTCGTGACATGAGGTGCTGGTCTCGAAATAGATTCGCTGGTTGTCCCAGTCGAAGATCAGACGTTCATCAACTCCCTCGGTTTTATAAGTCTCCCGGCTCTGGCTTGAGAGCGCAACGGCCGGCAGCCACTGGGTCTCGAGATTGGCCATATAGCCGTTTACCCGCACCAGCCTGGCCAGTTCCGGCATGGACGGCGCCAGGCAGCCCTTAGCGGAGACGGACACCAGCTGGCCGCCCTGGGTGTAGTCGAACCGCAGCTCGGCGGAGATATCCAGGCCGGTGCGCAGCGCCGGCAAGGTTCCCTGGTTGGCCGGTTCCGAATAGATTCTCTGGCTGGTCAGCAGAACCGGATCATCAAGCTCCAGGGCAACCCGCGGCAATTGCAGGGCATCAACGTCAACATTGGCATATCCGCCCTGAGCGGCCGCATCCACCACCGCGATCACATCCCCGGCGTTCCGCACCAGAGAAAGGCCCAACAGGAATACCGCCTCCCTGCTCAGGTAGGGCTCGGCACCGTCGCTGCCGTCTTCCGCCAGCAGCTTGTTGTAGGCATCGGGAATCTGGCTGGCCATGAATTTTGCCAGTGCCCGGGCGTAGGCATGGGAACGCTCATCCTGGGCGAGGATGTAATCCCGCACCAGGTTAAGGTCCGCCAGACTGGCGGCCACTCCGGCCTGGGCTTCCAGGAAGGAACCCAGGCCCGCCAGGCCGCGATACCGGGCCAGGGTGGTGAGCGGCGTTACATTCCGAACGCCCGGCTGCGCCGACATCAGGAATGCTCTGGCCACCGGAACCTTGCCGCTCCAGGTTTCTTCAAGCGTCTTGCCCGGTAGCGCCACGGCATACAGCGGATAGTCCCGTGGGTCCAGATCCGGCCCCAGGGTGGGCTCCAGTTCCAGTTCGGCAATATCCAGTGAGAACCGGCCTCCGGGGCCGCTCATGGCGGTCGGCTCGCCAGATGCAAGCGTGGCCGTCTCACCATTGTCCAGTTCAATAACCAGCGGGCCCGGCGTGAACTGGCTGTCGCCATCCATGTCCAGCCAGACCCGGGCGTTGTTCAGGTAGCCATCGATGACCTTGCCGGTGTAGGGCGCCGGCTCACTGTACTCCACGCCATCAAAATCCCGTCCGTCCACGGGCAACTGATCAGATTCCTTGCCGCACCCGGCCAGGACGAGGGAAAAAGCAGTAACAGAGAGACCAATGAGGCGTTTCATCGCGGCAACCGTTTATCCTTGTTAGAGGTTGTGCCGCTACTTTAGGGGATGTGATGGCCGGAGACCTTGATAGGTTTGGCAATTTGTAAAGTTTGGTAACCAGCCCGGCTCAGTCAAACCCGCCAGAAACTTTGTCGCAGTGCTTCGTCCGGCTAAGACGAGCAGCTGTAATGGGAAAGCCCTCCGAGATCGAAAAGCTCTGAGGGCTTCAGCCGGTAAAAGCGTTTCTCGACCGCCTCTGATTGCTCGGCGTAGGGCTGAGTCAATACCTGTTGCAGCTCCCTGATTGGCAGGTAATCTCCTTCGGCTGCCCGCTGGTAGGCAGGCACCACGAACCACTCACGCATGGTGTACTTTGGATTCACCCGTTTCATGCTTCGGGAACGCTCCTCGCGCGATTGCCAGCCGGCGCCATTGGCACCATTTCCGCCGATTCCAATTTGCGATTTCCACTCGCTGAACCATTGTGATCAACGCTCGAGCAGGGCTTCCGAGCCGGCTATCCCGGGTTCGTCCAGAGACCTGTAAAAGCTCTTTTTGATGGGTTCAATATCATCAGGGATCGACGAAAGCTCGCGGAAGAAAACGGTATAATCCACGGGCGTTTGCGTCATCAGCATCATCAGTTGCTTGAAGAGTTCGGTGTCAAAAGTCTCAAGCCCCAGTTTCGCTGACCACATCGTTTGCATTTCCGCCTGCATCACGTCCGGGAAGCCCTGCTGAATCTCATCCAGTTGAGCCAGTTCGTCCTCATGATCATCAAGCAGAGGCCTCAGGGCAGAGCAGAAACTTTTGAAGTTCCTTTCCGCTGCCGCGGGTTGATTCAGGAAAGCGAAGTGTTGCCCCCCGCCGGTCCAGGGTTGATAAAACGGCTCAAACACTTCGCAGAAGCCGAAGGGGCCGTAATCCAGAGTGAAGCCGCCGGCGGCGCAGTTGTCGCTGTTGAAATTACCCTGACAGTAACCAACCCGGATCCAGTTCGCGACCAGGGAGGCAAGGCGGCTGCGGAACGCCCGCGCGAGCATCACGACTTTTGTGGGGGTCGCAAGTGTTTGGTCAATAACGCCATTGTACTCCCGATCAATCAGGTGCAGGACCAGCTGCTCGAGTTCTTCAAGCGCACGGGGGTGTTCCTGCTTTCGGGCCCTGCGTCCAAAGAGTTCCAGCTGGCCCACCCGAATGAATGACGGGGCCACGCGGGTGGAGATGGCAACCGGCTCCGAAATGAGCTGGTCGGGATCCCTGGCATGGGAGCCCTCGGAGTACCAGGGTCGCCGCACCGTCTCCGTTTTCGATACATACAGGCTCAGAGACCGGGAGGTTGGGACTCCCAGCGCGTGCATGTGCTCCTGTGCCAGGAATTCACGAACGCTGGAACGCAGAACGGCCCGACCATCGGCGCCTCGACAGTAGGGCGTCCGTCCCCCACCCTTTAATTGCATTTCCCAGCGTCGACCGTTGATAGCCGCTTCCAGTACCGAAATGGCGCGGCCGTCACCATAGCCGTTGCCGGTCTGGAACGGACACTGCTGGGTGTATTCGGTGCCGTAGATGGAGAGCGCATAGCCACACGCCCAACCGACTTTGCTCATGGGTTCCGGCACGAGTGAGAGGTCTCCGGAAAACATCCGGACAAAGTCATCAGAGCGGGCCAGGCTGTCTGCAAAGCACAATTCGCGGAACAAACCTTCACTGTGGGCGACGTATTCGGGGGTCTCGATGGGCGTTGGCCTGACCGGAACGTAGTGCCCTGAAAAGACCTGTCGTGGCCGGAAGTCAACGCCATCGGGGGTCGCACCGGGATCGCAGTTCAGACGATTCATCAGGGAATAGTCTGCCATTGGTGCAAGCTCTTCGAGGCTGGTCACTTCCAGGCTGGATTCTCTCGACAACTGATTATCCATCATTGCGTCTCCTGATCCAGGAGAACGGGCAGTGCTGGCACTGCCTTCGACCGCCCCTCTGGCCAGAACCCTTTTTGCCAGAACCCAGGGCCCTGCTCAGAATGAACGGGCGACGATCTCCTTCATGATTTCATTTGTGCCGGCATAGATCCGCTGCACCCGTGAGTCTGCCCAGGCCCGTGCGATCGGGTATTCCCACATGTAGCCGTAGCCGCCGTGGAGCTGCACGCACTCGTCCATCACCTTGCACTGCAGGTCTGTGGTGAGCTGCTTCAACATTGCCGCGGTGGGAATGTCGAGCTTCTTGTCCAGATGCAGCTCCAGGCACCGATCGGTGAATACCCGGGCAGCGGTGATTTCCGCTTTCATTTCCGCCATCTTGAAGCGGGTATTCTGGAAGGCAATCACCGGTTTTCCGAAGGCATTTCGCTCCTTCACATAATCCAGGGTCCACTGCCAGGCTGCCTCGGCCGCAGCCACAGCGCCCAGAGCAACCTGCAGGCGCTCGGCCGCCAGTTCCTGCATCAGCTGGAAGAAGCCCTGCCCCTCGCCCGGGCCGATCAGGTTCTTCACTGGCACTTTCACGTCCTGGAAGAACAGCTCGGAGGTGTCCTGCGCCTTCATGCCCACCTTGTTGAGGTTCTGGCCCTTTTCGAACCCTTCCCACGCGGTTTCCACCATGAACAGGCTGATGCCTTTGGCGCCTTCCTTGGGATCGGTTTTGGCAACCACAATGACTACATCCGCAAGTTGGCCGTTGGTGATGAAGGTTTTCGAGCCGTTGAGCACATAGTGGTCGCCGTTCCTGACCGCCGTGGTTTTCACGCCCTGCAGGTCCGAACCAGCGCCCGGCTCGGTCATGGCAATGGCACCGATCATCTCACCGCTGGCCAGCTTCGGTAAATAGTGGTTTTTGAGCTCGTCGGAACCATAGTTGAGCACGTAAGGCGCAACAATGTCAGAGTGCAAGCCCCAGCCTATCCCGGTCAAGCCGGCCCTGGCCACTTCTTCAATCAACACCGCACTGTACCGGAAATCCGCGCCTACACCGCCAAACTCTTCTGGCAGGCAGGGACAAAGGAAGCCCAGCTCACCGGCCTTCTGCCAGAGCTCGCGGCTGACCTGGCCGTCTTTCTCCCACTGGTCGTGGTAAGGCGCCGCTTCCTGCTCCAGGAATTTGCGGACGGAATCGCGGAAGCCTTCAAGGTCGGCGTCGAAGAGCGTGCGTGGAATCATGGTGAACCTCGGTGAATGACCTGTGTTGTGATTGTCGTTCACCAAGTCTCTGCCCGGAGGCCGGCTTGCTCAATGATGAAAAGCATCAATCGGGCTGACCAAAACCATCGCCCCGAGCCCCCTCAGCCCATGCGCTTGTCCTCGGCGCGAGCTTCGCCCCAGCGGGGCATCAGGTCCTGAGGCAGGTTCAGGTGATCGAGGATACGGGCGACAATAAAATCCACCAGATCCTCGACCGACTGCGGTTTGTGGTAGAAGCCGGGGCTGGCGGGCATGATCACCGCGCCCATACGGGTCAGTTTCAGCATGTTCTCTAGGTGGACTTCCGAGAAAGGCGCCTCCCGGGGCACAAGAATCAGTGGGCGCCGTTCCTTCAGGGCCACATCACCGGCCCGCTCGATCAGGTTGTTGCTGGCACCGGTCGCCAGGGCCGAGAGCGTTCCGGTGCTGCAGGGGCAGACCACCAGTGGCGCTCTCTCCCCGGAGCCGGAAGCCGGCGGTGCAAACCAGTCTTCCCGGCCAAACACCAGCACCTGGCCAGGTTCCGCGCCGGCATAGGCAGACAGGGTTTCCTGCATCGCGGGCGGGGTTCCCGGCAGCTTGAGGTCGGTTTCCGTGGCAATCACCACCTGCGCGGCCCGGCTGACCATCACGTTCACCCGGCAGCCGGCCGAAACCAGGCACTGCAACAGGCGCAGGCCGTATTGGGCACCGGACGCGCCGGTGAAGGCCAGGTTAACGGTTGATGGCCGGTTCTGGTGATTGGTCATGGGTGTCGCCACTTGTCAGATGAAATCGCCGGGCGCGCCGGATCAGCCACGGATACGCTCAAGTTCGGCAATAAGTTTACCGTGGATACCGCCAAAGCCACCGTTGCTCATGATCACAATGTGGCAGGGACTGGGGAGATCTTCCAGGGTGCGTGCCAGCAAATCCTCCACCGTGGCCTCAACCCGGTGGAGATTGGAACCGGCGTGCAGCGCCTGCCAACCGGCAATCAGTTCCGGCAGCCAGTCCATGTTATTCAGATTGGCCCACAGAACGCGATCCGCAGTTTCCGCGCTGGGCAGCAGCGTCTGCTGATGGACACCCTGTTTCATGGTGTTGGAACGCGGCTCAATCAACGCCAGGATCGGTTCTTCACCCACCTGATTGCGTAAGCCCTCAAGGGTGGTGGCAATGGCGGTCGGATGGTGGGCAAAGTCGTCGTACACACGCACGCCGTCTATGTCTGCCAGCAACTCCATCCGCCGTTTGACACCGGAGAACCGGCAAAGCGCGGCTACCGCGTGATCGGGGGTGACACCCACATGGCGGGCGGCGGCGATGGCAGACAAGGCATTGCGGACGTTATGCAGGCCGGTCTGGCCCCACTTCAGGGTGGCCACCGGCTGCTCGTGGTGAATGACCAGAAACCGGCTGCCGTCCTCCGACAGCAGCTCGGCCCGCCAATCCGACATACGCGGGGTCTCGCTGCCAATGGCGGTGTCCTGGAGCGGGCTCCAACAGCCCATTGCCAGGGCATTATCCAGGTGGCCGTCCACCGCCGGGCGGATAATCAGGCCCTGGGAAGGAACGGTTCTTACCAGGTGGTGGAACTGGCGCTCGATGGCCTCGACGTTCTCGAAGATGTCCGCGTGGTCGAACTCCAGATTGTTCAGGATCAGGGTGTGGGGGCGGTAATGGATAAACTTGGAACGCTTGTCAAAGAAGGCGCTGTCGTATTCGTCGGCCTCGATGACGAAAAAGTCACTGTTGCCCAGCCGGGCTGACACCGGGAAATCCCGGGGCACACCGCCCACCAGATACCCGGGTTCGAACCCGGCCTGATCCAGTATCCAAAGCAACATGGATGTTGTGGTGGTCTTGCCATGGGTGCCGGCCACCGCCATGACCCAGCGGTGCCGGAGCACTTCGCGGGCCAGCCACTCGGGCCCGGACATGTAATCGATGTTGCGGTTGAGCACCGCCTCCACTTCCGGATTGCCGCGAGACATGGCGTTGCCAATCAGCACAAGGTCCGGCTGTGGTTCCAGATGCTCCGGATTGTAGCCTTCCATCAAGCTGATGCCCTGAGCCTCCAGCTGCGTGCTCATGGGCGGATACACGCCCTGGTCGGAGCCGGTCACGGTATGGCCCAGCTCCCGGGCCAGAACGGCGAGGCTGCCCATAAAGGTGCCACAGATTCCGAGAATATGAATGTGCATTCGGCGACTGCCCTCTCCATTGAAACCCGACAAGCCTCCCGTATCCGCCCCACCCCGTCAAGAGCCACGCTATCCGCAATCCTGCTCATGAAAAATGCCGGCGTTTGGCGTATCATCGGCGCCATTGTCGAACCAGCAGGAGGCTCCAGCCCGAGATGGCCATCAAGAACGCATTCTACGCTCAGTCCGGCGGCGTCACCGCCGTCATCAATGCCAGTGCCTGCGGGGTCATCCAGACTGCCCGCAAACATCCGGACAAGATCGGCAAGGTGTATGCCGGGCGCAACGGTATTATAGGAGCGCTCAGAGAAGAACTGATCGATACCAGCCTTGAAAGCGACGAAGCCATCCAGGCCCTGATTCACACGCCGGGGGGCGCCTTCGGCTCCTGTCGCCACAAGCTCAAGAACATCTCAGAGAACCGTCGCGAATACGAGCGGCTGATTGAAGTGTTCCGGGCCCACGACATCGGCTACTTTTTCTATAATGGCGGTGGCGACTCCCAGGACACGGCCTACAAGGTTTCCCAGATTGCCGACAAGATGGGCTACCCCATCACCTGCATCGGCGTCCCCAAGACTGTCGACAACGATCTGCCGTTTACCGACTGCTGCCCGGGTTTTGGTTCGGTGGCCAAATACATTGCCACCTCTACCCTCGAAGCCAGCCTCGACATCAAATCCATGTGCGAAACCTCAACCAAGGTGTTCATACTGGAAGTCATGGGGCGCCACGCGGGCTGGATTGCTGCTTCCGGCGGCCTGGCCGGCCAGGGTGAGGGCGAGCCGCCGCACATCATCCTGTTCCCGGAAATCCCGTTTGATCGGGACACCTTCCTGGCCCGGGTGGATCACTGCGTGAAGGAATATGGCTACTGTGTCGTGGTTGCGTCCGAAGGTGCCCAGTATGAAGACGGCCGGTTCCTGGCCGATGCCGGTGCCAAGGATGCGTTTGGTCATACCCAACTGGGTGGCGTTGCGCCGGCCCTGGCGAATATGGTCAAGCAGGCCCTGGGCCACAAGTACCACTGGGCGGTAGCCGACTACCTGCAGCGCAGTGCCCGGCACATTGCCTCCGCCACCGATGTGGAGCAGGCCTATGCCGTTGGCAAGGCCGCGGTGGAGATGGCTCTGGCGGGCAAACAGGCTCTGATGCCCACCATCGTTCGCGAGCAGGCAAAGCCGTACCGCTGGAAGATTGGCGAAGCGCCTCTGAGTGAAGTGGCCAACCAGGAAAAGAAGATGCCGATTCACTACATCACCGACGATGGTTTTGGCATCACCCAGGATTGCCGGGACTATCTGGAGCCCCTGATTTACGGGGAGAGTTTCCCGCCGTTCGACAATGGGCTGCCGCGGGTTGCCAAACTGCAGAATATTCTGGTCGAAAGGAAGCTGAAAACCGAGTTCCAGCTTTAGGCCGGCAGTCAGCACCGCCAGCGCATGAAAAAAAGGGCCTGACAGTCGATCTGTCAGGCCCTTTTCGTTAGCAGGGCAACGGGCAGCTTACGCGCCGTGATCTCTCAGGTAGGCATAGAACTGGTCGAACCCACCCACGTACTGGCTACCCACCAGGATCTGCGGCACCGTGTACACCGGCCGGCCAATCTTGTCAGCGATATCCTGCTTGCTCATGCCCTTCTCGATCATATCGATCCAGACATAAGGGATGTTCCTGGTCTCACACAGGCCCTTTGCCCGGACACAGAATCCGCAGCTTGATCGGCCATAAATCGTGACCTGCTCCATAGGAAGACCTCCGAAACCTGGTTGACAGTAAGTTTTGAATCTCCGGAATCCGTTGGCCAAGGATGACACGGCACTCCGGAATTGAAAATTGATGGTTTGAATCGCCGCCATAGTAGCTGACCATGCCGGGCCAGGTTAAGGCTCGCCAGCGGCTCACCGAACCCGCCATCAGGTCCTCAGACGGCCAAGTTCCCGCTCGAGGACCTGAACCTCGCTATCCAGCGCCTGGCCATTGCCCTTGACCCGGCTGGCCAGCTCTCGCAGATCATTGGCGGCATCACCAATCTGCGTGAGGTTGCGGTTGATTTCCTCACTCACCGAGCTCTGCTCCTCCGCCGCCGTGGCGACCTGGGTCACATGCTCCACAATGGTTCCGATGCGGTCGACAACGGTGGCCAGCGAATGGGCCGCTTCCTGGGTACCGTCAACGGCCGACGTCGCGCGGTTTACACCACTCTGGATCACCGAGACAGCACCGTTTACGTCCTGTTTCAGCCCGTCGATCATGGTGCTGATTTCATCGGTGGACTGCCGGGTGCGGGATGCCAGGGTACGAACCTCGTCTGCAACCACCGCAAAGCCACGCCCCTGCTCTCCGGCCCGGGCCGCCTCAATCGCCGCGTTCAGCGCCAGCAGGTTGGTCTGCTCGGCAATGGCGCGGATCACCTCCAGAATGCGGTTGATGTCTTCGCTGCGGTGGGAAACACGACCAATGGCCTTACTGGCCTCGCCCATGTCACTGGCAACCGCACTGACACCGGTCACCGCCGACGACAGCGTATCCTGGGTGAAGCGGATACCGTCCTGGGCCATTCGGGCATTGTCGGCCGCCTCGCCCGCGAAACCTGCCACCTCACCCGCTGCTGCAGACATTTCGTTCATCGCAGTCACCACACTGTCGATGTCCTGGTGCTGGCGGGCGGTCTGCTCGTCGGTCTCAACGGCAATGGCGCCGACTTCGCCGGCCTGCTGGCGGACCTTGGCGTTTACGCCCTTCAGATCGTTGATCATTTCCCGCAGCCGGGCAAGGAAGGCGTTGAACCCGCCTGCCAGGTCAATCAGTTCCGCGTGGGTGTCAATTTCCAGCTCCCGGGTCAGGTCCCCTTCGGCGCTGGCCAGATTCTTCATCCGGTCGCGGATTTCATCCAGTGGCCGGGTAACCGAGCGAACCAGCAGCACCAGCGCAATGATGGCGATTACTACCACCGCGATTCCTACCAGGGTCTGGCGGGTGGCGGTGGCGGCCACTTCAGCGGATAACAGGTCGGTGATTTCAGAGACGCTGGCCAATGCTGCCGCCCGGGGCAGTTCAATCAATAACGACCACTGGGCGCCCGGCAGGCGAATATCTACCGGGTAGGCAACGGCGAGGGTTTCGCCATCGTCATAGGTGCCCTCGCCCTGGTGCAACCCGGACAGGGTCTCGCCAAGCTCCGGCAAGGCTTCCACAAGGGGGCGACCGAGGTGCTCCTGATAATGGCTGGAGGCGGCAATCAGCCCCTTCTGGCTGAGCAGCGTTACCCGGGACTGGCCATCAAACAGTTTCTGGCTGACACTGGCGATGGTCTTTTGCAGTGTCGACAGGTTGATGTCCACCCCAACGACCCCGGCAAAGGTGCCCTCATCGAGAATCGGCACCACGAGACTGGTCATCAGCTCGGAATACCCCTTGCTGATTTCGTAATTGTAGGGCTCCATGATGCAGGGCGCTTTGGCATCCCTGGAGCACAGGTACCACTCTGCCTCACGAATACCGAACTCGTTCCTGCTGTCCAGGTATTTGGTGGCCGGATCCTCTGTGCGGCTGAACACCACATTGCCCTCGGGATCCCGGTAGTAATAGATCTCCAGGGTGCCTTCGTCACTGCTGTGTTCCTCAACACCCCCGGTAAAATAGCGATCCTGGCCATCGTAGGCGTCCGGTTCAAACTGGGCGTAGATGGAGCTCAGGCTCGGCTGCTCTTCCAGGACGGCACCGATCGTTTCCTGCAGGGCCGAACGGCTGATGCGCCCCGAACTGTCTGTCTGGATATTGCGGATAATCACATTGCGAACGACTTCCGGCGTGCGAAACGCGGTCGCAAACTGGCCGCTGACCAGCTCGCCATATTTGCCGGCGGTTGCGCCAAGCTGGTCCATCACAATACCCTGCACCGTCTCCCGGGTTTCAGCCGTCAACCGCTGCTCCATGTCCCTGAGCGACAACTGGGCCGTAACGACGATACTGACGCCCATGATCAGGAGCAGGGACACAACGAGGGCGTAAAGCTTGAAGCGGAGCGAGAACTGTTTCATCGTAACGCGAGACCTGTGGGGTGTAGAAGATTCATTTCATTTTCAAGCAAGGAGTGCCCGGTGGCTTACCTGACACTTTTCCTGACCGCGTTCGCCGCCGCCACCCTGCTGCCTGCCTACTCTGAAATCCTGCTCGGCACCATGCTCACCCAGGGCTATTCCTGGTGGTGGCTGTGGGTCTGGGCAACGCTGGGCAACACGCTTGGCTCGGTCGTTAATGGGGTTATCGGCCGGCAAGTGGATCGCTTTAAGCACAAACGCTGGTTTCCGGTCAGCGAATTACAGTTGCACAAGGCCCGGAACCGGTTCAACCGCTATGGCCAGTGGTCGTTGCTTATGGGCTGGCTGCCCCTGGGGGGCGACGCGCTGACCCTGGTGGGCGGAATCATGCGCGTGCCCTGGCTGAACTTCGTGATTCTGGTGGGAATCGGCAAGGGCGCCCGCTATGCCTTCGTACTCTGGCTGGTGGCCGAAGCATCCGGGGCATCGCCGCCCTCGCCATAGAGGTATTTACGCAGCATTGGCTCGCCATTGAACTCGGAGTTCAGAACGGCGATAAAGGTATAGACCCCGATCAGCTTGCGGTTCAGGAACACAAACTCCTTGGGCGGCACCCGGAAATACCGGCTGATGGCCGAGCGGGCCGCCTGGCGGGCAACCCGGGAGGGCAGATCGCTCTGTTTCCAGCGATATTCTCCATGGCTGTTCACGGCATAATCCGGCCACGACTCCCGGTCGCTGGACAGGGGTTCAAGAACCGACATGCACACCGACCCGAACTTCTGCAGGACTTCCTCCGGCCAGTCGGTGCTCATGAAGCGCAGTTTTACCCCGCCGTCGATTACGGCCTGCAGATCATTTTCATAGGACGCCCGGATCATCTGGATTACTGGCTGGAGGAACTCGTCCGAGTAGGACTGTACCGCCCCGAAGTCGAGCAGAACGATCCGGTCATAGCCAGAGTCCTCGCCCTCTTCTCCGGCAATCCGAATGCGGTAGTTGCCAAAGTTGGGGTCGGTCTGGATTTCACCCCAGACAAACAGCTCCCGGAAAAACAGCTCCAGAGCAGCCTTCCCCAGCGCACTGCGCCTTGCCAGTGGCAACTCCCGGACCGCCTGAGAACTCACCGAGTGCCCGTGCTCAAAAGTGGAAGCGATGATGTGGGCAGTTGAGAACTCCGGCAAAACCCTCGGTACGATAAACCGGGGGTCCGAGGCCAGCATCTGGCGGAATTTTTCGGTAGTCTTTGCCTCCAGGCGATAATCCACCTCCCGGTGCATCATCTCCCGCACTTCTTCCAGCCAGTCGTTGAATTCCGGGCCGAAGTTCACCAGCCTGGCCACCCGGAGTAACTGCGCAACGGCATTCAGATCGCTGTCTACGGCATCGTCGACACCGGGGTATTGCACCTTCAGAACCAGCTCGAGCCCGTCACTGCGGCGCACGGCCCGGTGCACCTGGCCGAGGGACGCCGCCCCGATAGGCTCCGGGTCCACCTCGAGCTCAGCAAGCCGTTCCACGCCCAGTTCGGCTTTCAGCACCCGCTCAATGGCCGGCCACTCCAGCGAGGTGGTCTGGTCCTCCAGGGTGTGCAAGGCTTCGGTCACTTCCTCGGGCAGGAAATGTTCGCCATACAGTGCCATCACCTGGCCGATCTTCACCACGCTGCCCTTGAGCTGGCCCAGTTCATCCACCAGGAAGCGCGCCTGGCTTGACAGCATCGCCCGGTGGCGCTTCTCCCGTTTTTCCTCGCTGCCGAACCAGTTGGTCGCCATGTGCGAAGCCATGCGGGTGCCTGCGAACAGGCCGGCGCGGGTCATGCTCAACCGGCGTTCGAAGCTGCCTGTCTTGATGCGGGAAACCGATTTTCCTGAACGTCTGGATGCCATGGAAGACCTGTTCGGATCAGAGAATTTCACCAGGTTTGGCGGCTTACATCATTATACGGATACTCCGGTGGGCTGACCTAACCGAAACGCCCGGGTTTGAGCGGCCGTGGAGCCAATGTAACGGGCCCCCTGCCGGTTTTAGATCTGGACCATCAGGTTGTTTACGTTTCGATACAGTCTGCACTGGCGAACCGGTCTACCATCTGGTCATACGTAAGGTCCGATACCAAATATCACAAGAACAAGACCTGAACATGTCTCAAACAACAAGAAACACGCCGGATACGGAACTTTCCCAATTTCGTGTCAAGGGCGAAATTCCTGTCCCTGTCCTGATCAACTGGCTGACAACCGTAGCCGTTCCTCTGCTGGTATTCTTTGCCTGGCGATCCGGCCTGCGAAATGATCCGGTTACACCACCATTGCTGATTGGTTTTGCAGTAATGCTGGCCGCCAACTCCCTGGTTTATTGGCTATCCAGTCACAAAACCCTCCAGCGCCGCGGGTTCATCGCGCTGATCACCGTGCTCTTTACCTACCTGGCTATTCATGCTGTGGAAGACGGCTCGGCCATTCTCTGGCTGTTCGCCTACCCGCCGATCATCTTTTACATCAGCGAAGCCCGGGTTGGAGTGGCCGCCTGCAGCGGGGGATTTGCCGCGGTTATCCTGTTGTTCAGCCCGCTGGGCGATATGCTCTTTGAACCGCCGTACAGCTCCAGCTTCCGGTTGACCATGATCTTTGCGCTGGGCTTCGAAATGGTCACCTGTTACATCCTTGACCAGAGCCGCCGCCGAAGCAAACTTGGCCTGCTAAAACTGGCCGCGGATTTCGAGTATGCCGCCAAGCACGATGCCCTGACCGGCCTGGCAAACCGCCGGGAGGCCCTCAGCCAGCTTGATGCAGAACATCAGCGCTACCTTCGGAACGGCCGCCTTTTTTCAGTCGTATTGCTGGATATCGACCTGTTCAAGAGCGTTAACGACAATTACGGACATCATGTGGGAGACGAGTTGATCACTCTGGTTGCCCAGACGCTGCGTGAACAGTGCCGCAAGGTGGACACACTGGCCCGGTGGGGCGGCGAGGAATACCTTATACTGCTTCCTGAAACCCCGTCAGAACAGGCCTTGCAGACGGCCGACAGGATTCGGCAGGCGATCTCGGAAGCGTCGGTCAATACCGGACAGGGGTTGATAAAAACCACGGTCAGTGCGGGCGTTGCAACAATCCGGAGATCCGAATCCATTGATCGACTGCTGCAGCGATCAGACGAGGCGCTTTATCAGGCCAAGTCAGAAGGGCGCAATCGTGTCTGCGGATAGGACCGAAGGCGGCCATCCGAGCTACCAACCCTGTTGAAACTCCACCGCAGAGTGTCCCAGGCCTTCCACCAGTTGGGCAACAAGGCGCCGCTGGACCTCGGGCAGGGTAATCTCCGGGACAAAATCGCGAACCTGGCACATAGCCAATCCGGCATAACCGCAGGGGTTGATCCGCCGGAAGGGCTCCATGTCCATGTCAACATTCAGCGCCAGCCCGTGGAAAGAGCACCCCCGCCGCACCCGGAGCCCGAGCGACGCAATTTTTGATGTGTCCACATAGACACCAGGGGCATCCGCTCGCGGCGCGGATTCCACGCCTAACCCGGCAAGGGTTCGGACAATCGCCTGCTCAATTTCATCCACCAGTGCACGGATGCCCATCCTGTTTCGGGTCAGATTGATCATCAGATAGATTACCAACTGGCCCGGGCCGTGATAGGTCACCTGCCCACCCCGGTCCACCTGGATCACCGGAATGTCACCCGGGGCCAGAATATGCTCGGCCTTGCCCGCCTGACCCTGGGTGTAGACCCCGGGATGCTCAAGGCACCAGAGCTCATCGGCAACGGTCTCATCCCGGTTGGCGGTAAAGGTTTTCATGGCCTCCCAGGTTTCCAGGTAGGGTTGCTCCCCCAGGGACCGGACAATCAGTTCAGGCATCGGCGTCAGAGCACCATGTGTACACGGCCACTGGCCTTGAGGTCTTCAAACAGGGCTTTGAGCTGCGCCTCCCCGGTGGCAACAATTGTCAGCTGTACCGAGGAGAAACGGCCCTTGCTGCTCTCATTCACCGAAATATCGGCTTCGCAGATGCCCGGCGCATGCTGCGCCACGACCTCAACCACGAACTCAGTGAAATCCGGTGCTGCATTACCGATCACCTTGATCACGTAGTCGCATGGAAATTCAATTTTTGGTGCTTTCGGCTGACTCATGCGGCTTCACCCCCGGGGACCAACGTCACCCTACGGCATTAACTGAATGAAAAAGAGCTTGATGGCGTCCCAGATGCGCTTGAAGAAACCGCCCTCGGGAACATCGGTCAGGGCCAGCACCGGCTGATCAACCAGCACGTCACCGTTGTAAGACACCTTGACCCGTCCGAGCTCATCCCCCACTTTGATGGGTGCCTTGATCACAGAATCAAGGTCTACCGTCGATTCAAGGCTGTCTCTGGAGCCCCGGGGAATAGTGACGTAGACATCTTCCGCCAGGCCAACCGAGATCTGATTCGCCTCGCCACCCCAGACCTTGGCCTCGATCAGCTCCTGTCCGGCCTGGAACAGACGCTCACTGTCGTAATAACGGAAGCCATAGTTCAGCATCTTCTGAATTTCCTGGGCCCGGGCCTGTGTACTGCTCGTGCCCATGACCACGGCAATAAAGCGGGTATCATCCCGCTTGGCCGAAGCCACCAGACAGTATCCGGCTTGTTCGGTATGGCCCGTTTTCAGACCATCCACACTGCTGTCACGCCACAGCAGGCTGTTCCGGTTTGGCTGCCGGATATCGTTAAAGGTGAAATGCTTTTCCGAATAGATCGAATAGTTTTCCGGATAGTCGTTAATGATGGCCCGGGCCAGAATCGCCAGATCGTACGCGGTTGAATAGTGATTCGGTGCTGGCAGCCCGGTGGCATTCTCGAAATGGGTATCTTTCATACCCAGTAACTGGGCCTGCTGATTCATGATGTCGACGAAGGCCTGCTCACTTCCGGCAATGAACTCCGCCAGCGCCACCGAGGCGTCATTGCCGGACTGGATGATCACACCCCGGAAAAGATCCTCTACGGCCACCTGGGTGCCTTCCCTGACAAAGGTCCGGGAACCTTCAGTCTTCCAGGCATTAACACTGATGGGCACCATATCGGTCATGGAGATGCGGCCTTCATCCAGCTCCCGCTCGACAATATAGGCCGTCATCATCTTGGTCAGGCTCGCAGGCGGCAGACGTTCATGGCTGTTCTCGTCCATGATGATCCGGCCGCTTTTCGGGTCCATCAGGACATAGGAACTGCCGGCAATCTGCGGCGGCGAGGGGATCAGCACCGACTGGGCCATCACCTTGGCGGTCAGGGCGAGCATCAGTACGAAGACAACGGTTAGCGTTCGGAAAGCAGATTTTAAGGCCATGGCTCCATTCATTCGTCGTTAGGTGTGTGTCTGTTTTCAGCGTGATTTCTGGTTACTCAGTATGAATCCGTCAGCACGATAGACTGTTCAAAGCCCCGGGCCTCCAGCAGGTTCTGGGTTTTCCTGGCCGACACCTCATCAGTGAACGGCCCTACCTGAACACGGTGAAAACGCCCGGCGTCGGTATCAACCGCTCTCACGCGCATCGGGTTCTCAAGCACCGCCCTTGCCTGTTCGAGCAGTTTTTCGGCCGGATCTCGGCTGCTGAAGGAGCCCAGTTGGACGAACAGCGATTGCCGGTCCATTGCCTTTTCATCGCCTGCCTTGGCCGGGGCTTCAGAGTGGCCGCGGGAACGGCCGGGCGTGAATGGTTTCCCGGCAAGATACATGGCGCCATCCGGCTCTATGGTGATGGCCGCAACCTCAACCCTGGCGGTGCCCCGGGCCTGGTAACCCAGTTTTTTGGCAGCGGCATAGGAGAGATCAATAAGCCGGTCGCCGTGGAAAGGTCCCCGGTCGTTGACCCGGACAATCACCGAGCGACCGTTATCCAGGTTCGTTACCCTGGCGTAGCCCGGAATCCGCAAGGATTTGTGAGCCGCAGACATGGCATACATGTCAAAGGTTTCACCGTTGGAAGTCTTGTGTCCATGAAACTTCTCCCCGTACCAGCTCGCCGTGCCCCGTGCCACATATCCATCATTGCTCTCAAGCACATGGTATCGCTTGCCCCAGACCGTGTAGGGAGACTTGTTGCCGGCACCACTGGGCTCCTCGTAAACGGGAACGGCATTGCCGAGACCAGACACATCGAAACCACCGGAGGGGGCGCGGTCGTTCGCCAGAGCGTAGCGGGACGATTGACCGGTCCCGGGCGCTGAAGCGCAACCACTGAGCATCACTGCCGTAGCAACCGCCAGTATAAGCGATGATGATGGTTTGCAATTCACAATCCGGACTTCCTCAAGAACAGCGGAGCTGCCACGATACCAGTACCGGCAGCATTGCGATTCATTGTAACGGGTTATCTGCGGTAATCACCATTACCAGACCGCCATGGTTCCGCGGGTTCCGGTCAGGCACCAATCATTCTCCGGTGTGTATGTACTGACATCAAGACCCCGAATGCCGCCATCAGGGTGACACTGGAGGTTCCACCATAGCTGACAAGCGGTAAAGGCACACCCACCACCGGTAAAATTCCGCTTACCATACCGATATTCACGAAGACATAGATGAAGAAAGTCATCGCCAGGGCGCCGGCCACAAGGCGACTGAAGGAATCCTGAGCGGTGGCGGCGATATACAGGCACCTGAGTATGATCAGGAAATATACGGTCAGGAGCGCGAGCATCCCGATGAAGCCAAATTCCTCCGCCAGCACGGCAACGATAAAGTCGGTGTGGCTCTCCGGCAGGAACTCCAGGTGGGACTGGGTACCCTGCAACCAACCCTTGCCTTCAATGCCTCCGGAGCCAATGGCGGTTTTCGACTGGATGATATTCCAGCCGGCGCCAAGCGGATCACTTTGCGGGTTCAGCAGCGTCAGAACCCGCTGCTTCTGGTAGTCCCGCATGACAAAAAACCACATCAGTGGCGCAGACACCGACACCATGGCAACAAACGCCGCGATCAGTTTCCAGCTGATACCGGCAAAAAACACCACAAAAATTCCCGCCAGCCCAACCAGCAGCGAGGTCCCCAGATCCGGCTGATCAATGATCAGCCCCATCGGCAGCAGCACGATCGCAAGCCCGACTGCCACATGCCGGAACCTCGGAGGCAGAAAATGCCTGGAGAGGTACCAGGCTGTCGTCATGGGCACCACGAGCTTCATCAGCTCGGAGGGCTGAAAGCGCGGCAACCCCCCCGGCAAATCCAGCCAGCGCTGCGCGCCCTTGGCCCCGACACCAGCCACCAGAACCGCAACCAGCGACAGGACTCCGGCCACATAGAGCCAGGGCGCCCACCGTCGATACACCGAAGGATCCAGTTGCGCGAACACAAACATAACGACAAAGGCGATAGCCAGCCGGATGCCCTGGGCCTTGACCACTTCCAGGTTCCGGTCCGCCCCGCTGTAAAGCACGAACAGGCCGCAGGAAACCAGCACAAGCAACAGCGCCAGCAGGATCGGATCCAGGTGCAGCGTCATCCAGATGGTCCGCTGCCGGCCGAGGGGATTGCTTGCGGTTGGATCAAGTAATGTCTTGAAGGCCATCAGTTCGACACCTGCCCTGCTGCATTGCTGACCAGCTTGTCACCGGACGGCTTGGAATAGTCCAGCAGCCAGGCATCGAACATGGCCCGGGCAACCGGTGCCGCTGTGCCACTGCCGCTGCCACCGTTCTCAACGATCACCGCCACCGCAATCTTCGGGTTATCCACCGGGGCGAAGCCGACAAAGAGCGCGTGATCCCGCAGACGCTCCCGGAGCTCTTCCGCATCGTACTCCTCATCCTCATCCAGGCTGAACACCTGAGCCGTGCCGGTCTTGCCGGCCATCCGGTAGGGAGCGTCACTACCGGCTCGCCGGGCTGTACCATGGGCGCCGTGCATCACCTCGGCCATCGCGTCCACAACGTACTCCCAATCCTGGGGATTTTTCAGCTTGAGCGGCTCGTGGGTTTCATCAGGCAGAAACTGGTCGGTCGGATGATCGCCTTTTATATCTTTCAGCAACCTCGGCTCCACCCACTTGCCCCGATTGGCGATCAGGGCCGTGGCCGTGGCCAGCTGCAGTGGTGTGGCGAGCATGAAGCCCTGGCCAATACCCATGTTGACCGTATCCCCGGGGTACCAGGGCCGGTTCCTGACCGCACGTTTCCATTCCGGCGATGGCAGCAGGCCATTCAGTGCGCCGGCCACATCCAGGGTGGCATCCTCCCCGAAGCCGAACCGGGAGAGGTAGCTGTACATAGTGTCCACGCCCATTTCCACGGCCATTTCATAAAAATAGACGTCGCAGGATTCCGCCACGGCGTCTTTCAGGTCGACCCAGCCATGGCCCCATTGTTTCCAGTCACGCCAGAGCCGGCCGCCTTCCGTCAGGCGATAGTATCCAGGGTCCCAAATGGTGTGATCCCTTGTGACGGCATTGCTGTCGAGCCCGGCCACAGCCAGCATGGGCTTGATTGTCGAGCCCGGCGGGTATTGCCCGCGCAGTGCACGGTTGAAGAGCGGCTTGTCCTTGCTCTCGCGGAGCTCCCGGTAATCATTGACACTGATTCCGGTAACAAACTTGTTGGCGTCGAACCCGGGCACACTGGCCAGCGCCAGAATGCCTCCGGTGTCCGGCTCAATCGCAACAATGGCGCCGCGCCGCCCGTCGAGTAGCTCATGGGCGCGCTGCTGCAGCCTGAGATCCAGATGGAGCTGGAGGTCTTCACCGGGCACCGGGTTCTCGCGCTCCAGAACCCTCATGATCCGGCCACGGGCGTTGGTCTCAACATGTTGATAACCCACCTTGCCGTGGAGGATCTCCTCGTAAAACCGCTCAATGCCGGATTTTCCGATGTAGTTGGTGCCCGCATAGTTCACCGGGTCGATATTCTGCAGCTCATTCCGGTTGATACGGCCGACATACCCCAGGGCATGAGCCGTGAGTTCACCATGAGGGTAATAGCGCACCAGCTCCGCTTTCACCTCGACGCCGGGAAGTTCGTGTCGCTCCACCGCGAGCCGGGCAATCTCCTCCGGGGTGAGATCATAACGGAGCGGAATCTCCTGGAAAGGCCGCCGGGGCTCCTCGAGCCGGCGCCGGAAGCGCTCAAGATCTTCCTCGGAAATCTCCAGAATGGAACCGAGTTTCTCCAGCGTTTCATCCATGCCATCAACACGCTCCGGCACCAGCTTTACGCTGAACACCGGGCGATTTTCAGCCAGCAGGGTATTGTTACGGTCGTAGATAAGGCCCCGGGGCGGGGGAACTGACTGAACCTGCACACGGTTCTTGTCCGACAGGGTGGTATAAACCTCGTGCTCGACAATCTGAAGCTGGTACATGCGCGCAATCAGCCCGCCAATGGCCACCATGACAAATAACAGCATGACCACGGTCCGGCGCTGGAAAAGTCGGCGTTCTGCCGCCGTATCCTTGAACTCGCCCCACGGCATAGAAGCTCCCTAAGCCCGATGGTATGGGTGATTGCGGGTGATCGACCAGGCTCGGTAGAGCTGTTCCGCGAGAACGATACGCACCAGGGGGTGAGGTAAGGTAAGCGGCGAGAGAGACCACTGCTGGTCTGCCCGCTTCCGGCAGTCTTCCGCCAGGCCATCCGGGCCACCCACCAGGAAACTCACATCCCGACCATCCTGTTGCCAGGTCTCAAGCTGGCCTGCCAGCTTCTCGGTCGACCAGGGACGACCACCAACCTCAAGCGCAATCACCCGGTCTTTCGGGCCCGTCGCGGAGAGAATCGCGTCACATTCGCGCTGCATCAGTCTGGAAATATCGGGATTTTTGCCCCGGTGAGCCATGGCAATCTCCACCAGCTCCAGGGGCAACTCCGGCGGCATGCGGCGGGCGTAATCTCCGAATCCGGTAATGACCCAGTCGGGCATTTTCTGCCCCACACAGATCAGGCGCAACCGCATGATTATTCGCTGCCTGCAACACCAAGATCCGGGGCGTCGCGCCAGAAACGCTCCAGATCATAGAATTCCCGCGTGGCAGGCATCATGACGTGGACGACCACATCGCCCAGGTCCACCAGAATCCAGTCACTGACTCCCGCGCCCTCGACATTACTGGCGCGAACACCCTGCTCTTTGGCTTCAACAACCACGGAATCGGCAAGGGATTTCACATGTCGGTTGGAGGTTCCGGATGCCAGAACCATGAAGTCGGTGATACTGGTTCGGTCACGGACATCAATGACGCTGATGTCCTGTGCTTTCACATCTTCAAGCGCATTTACTACCAGGTCTTTCAGTTGCTCTGCCTGCATAATCACCCTGTCGGACGGGCGTTTGCCGGAATGGCCGCCCGAAATATCGTATTCAGACGCGATTGTAGCACTAAAAGTTCCCGTCGGGGCACGCACCATAGAGTGCCTGGCGGCGAATTTCCTGCCAGACCTGGTCAGGCACCAGATATCGCGGGGACCGGCCATCGCCAATGCACTCCCGGATACCCGTGGCCGAGATATCCAGCAGCGGCGGATCCATCTGAAGAAATCCGCCACAAGGGCTGTGATGCAGCGCCTCGGGGCCCGACACCAGGCGCTCCGCCAACAGCCTGGCCGGCTTGCCGGCCGGATCCAGTGCCGGGCCCGGCCGGCGAACCACAATCACATGGGCAAGCTCCGGAATTTGCTGCCATTCCCGCCAGCGGTCAAAGCTGGCAAAGGCGTCGGTTCCAACGACCATTGCCAGCGGCTCGTCCGGGCCGAGCTCTGCCCTGAGCTGGCGAAGTGTATCCGCCGTGTAGGAGGCGCCCTCTCTTGCCAGCTCCCGGTTATCAATTCGCAACTGGGGCTCGCCGGCAATCGCCAGCCGGAGCATGGCCAGGCGCTGGTCTGACGATGCGCCGGTCTGGCCACGGTGCGGCGGAATATGACAGGGCACCAGGCTGACGGATCCGACACCAAGCCGGTCACTGACTTCAAGCGCCAGCCGAAGATGGCCATGGTGCACCGGATCAAAGGTTCCGCCATAAATCACATGCATGGGCATCAGGTCCGGATATGCCCGTCGCCGAACACCACATATTTCTGGGAGGTGAGCCCCTCAAGCCCCACCGGACCGCGGGCATGGATCTTGTCAGTCGAGATCCCGATCTCTGCGCCCAGGCCATACTCGAATCCATCCGCGAAGCGAGTGGAAGCGTTGACCATCACGGAACTGGAATCCACCTCGGTAATGAACCGGCGCGCCCGGGTATAATTCTCGGTCACGATGCTGTCGGTGTGCTGCGAGCTGTAGCGGTTGATGTGTTCAATGGCGCCGTCCAGCCCGCCCACCACCCGCACCGCCAGAACCGGGGCCAGATACTCGGCTTCCCAGTCGGCCTCGGTCGCCTCGGCGACACCGTCAACAATGGCGCGGGTCTCTTCGCAGCCGCGGAGCTCGACGCCTTTCTCGACAAATGCCGGTGCGAGCAGCGGCAGAATATCCTCGGCAATCTCGCGATCCACCAGCAACGTTTCCATGGTGTTGCAGGTGCCATAACGCTGGGTCTTGGCATTGACCGCGACCTTGAGCGCCTTTTCCGGATCGGCGTGACTGTCAATGTAGACGTGGCATACGCCGTCGAGATGCTTGATCACCGGCACCCGGGCATCGCGGCTGATGCGCTCGATCAGGCCCTTACCCCCCCGGGGCACAATTACATCCACATAGGCCGGCATGGTGATCAGCTCACCCACGGCGGCCCGGTCCGTGGTCTTGATGACCTGCACGGCGGCCTCGGGCAACCCGGCACTGGCCAGGCCTTCGGAGAGACAGCGGGCGATGGCCTGATTGGAGTGGATTGCTTCGGAACCACCCCGGAGAATCGTGGCGTTGCCGGATTTCAGGCACAGGCTGGCCGCCTCAACGGTCACATTCGGCCGGGACTCGTAGATTATCCCGACCACACCCAGGGGAACCCGCATCTTGCCAACCTGAATCCCCGAGGGGCGGAACGCCATGTCAGTGATGGCGCCAATGGGATCCGGCAACGAGGCCACCTGCTTCAGCCCTTCAATCATGGCGTCGATCCGTTGGGGCGTCAGCTCAAGGCGGTCCAGCATGGCCGCATCAAGGCCATTTTCCCGGCCCCGGTCCAGATCCTTGCTGTTGGCCACAGCCAGTTCGTGCCGCGCGGCATCAAGAGCCTCTGCCGTCGCAAGCAGTGCCTGATTGCGAACGGCGGTGGTCGAGCGCGCCACTCCGGTCACTGCTGCACGGGCCTGCTGGCCCACCTCAGCCATATAAGCTGCAATGTCCATTACGTTACCTTTCGTTTTCAAAGCGCTGTTTCAAAGCGGAAATCGGGAATTAGTGCCTAACTTTACCTTTCCCGTTTCAAGTACGCATCCCAAACAGATATTATACCGCTGCGGTATGCCATACTCGGAAACTTCGGGAAGGATTTTTTTCAGGGAGTTGAGAAAAGGACGGATATCATGGCCCAATTGGCCGAAAAATTCCTGTTAAGCAAGTTGTCACGGGCAGGCCTGGTGGCTCTGATCGCCATTGCCGTTCTGTGCGCCATGCTGGGCGAGCCAATGGTAGCGGCGGCAGCGGGCGCAGCCGCGGGCATTGTGATCTCAGGCAGAACATTTCACCCCAGCCGGGTAAACCGGCCTTGGCCGAAGGTTCAGCAGGCGTTTTTTCTGGCTCTTGTGCTGATCCTGCTAACCAGTTTCTGGATCGGGCCCTGGGTGCTGAGCCACTGGCTCTACGCGCTTCCTCTTGTCGCGTTTGCCCTTGTTCCCCTGGCATTCGCAGGCGCAATCACTCTGGTCATCGTAGTGCTGGCCATGGTAGCAACACAGTGGGCGGTGGGGCTGGCCGATCGCCACCAGATGATCAGCGCCTTTCTTCTCACCATGCTGTTATCGGCCCTGCTGGTCTTCCTGCGAGAGTACAAAACCCGACAACTGGCGCCCCTGCGCCGGACCGATGAACTGACCCAGGCCGCCAGCCGGGAATACCTGTCTGCCGATCTGCACAAGGAAATCCAGCGCAGCGAGCGGGAAGGCACGGATATGTCCATTATCATGATCGGCCTGGACACCCATCTGAGCGACCATGATCCGGACGAGGATATCCGCTCGATCCTGCCGCGTATCGGCCGCTACCTGCACTCCCAGATACGGGATTTTGATACCTACTACCGGGTGGCAGACCTTCAGTTCCTGGTGATCCTCCCGGGCATCTCCACCAGTGATGCCATCGCCCGCGGTGAAACCATCCGCCGCGGACTGGCCACACTGCTCGAAAGTCACGGCATGAATCTCACTGTCAGTACCGGCATTGCCGGGCTCAACATAGGAGACGACGCCAACACGCTTCAGCAAAGTGCCGCCAACGCCCTGCGCCGGGCCCAGCAACAGGGAGGCAACCGTAGCCAGGCCTACAGCGCCTGGTCACAGCCGGCACAACCCGGCCAGCCGCAGACACAGGGGCCAGTTTAATGACAGAAACCCGGCTCAGGACCTGGACCCACGCCTTCGGTTACGGCATCGCCTGCCTGTTTATTTTCACACTGGCCATGCAGAACCTGCGTTACGGCTTTTACGAGCTGTTTTATCTGGCAACAGGCATGGCGCTGCTGACGCTGGCCGGCGTCATTTACACGGTTATCTACCGCCGGCACCAGCTTTCGGCTCCGGGCCATCTGATTATTCTTTCCGGCCTGAACAGCGGCATACTGGCGGCCCTGCTGACCATGGAGGCGCCCGGCATCAGCCACTGGGCCATGCCGCTTGTTGTCCTGAACCTGCTGATTCTGCCATTACGCCAGGGGGTGGCGCTGTCGCTTCTGCTGCTGATTCCCATGTCGGTCATCCTGTTCCTGCGGCAGGCCCCGGCTGATGCGGTCACCATCATCGGCGGGCTCTTCATTCTGCTTTCGGCCGCCGCACTGTACATCTGGCATTACGATCACATGGCACAGTCTGCGGAAGACCTTGCCATAACCGACCCCCTTACCGGCGCTCACAATGCCCGTTTTCTGGACGAAACCCTGCAAAAGGAGATCAGCCGGGCAATCGCCACCGGGCATCCCCTGTCGGTGATTGACCTGAGCATTGATTACGCAGACGAAATTGCCGACCTGCACGGCAAAGCCCAGGTTCAGGGCCTTTTCCGGCACATGACCGAACACCTGTTCGGGGTTATTCGCGCGGGCGACACCCTGTACACCCTGAAGGACACACAGTTCTTCCTGATACTGCCATTCACACCAGAAGAGGGCGTGAGAGTGATCGCCGAACGCATCCGCCGAACCATTGCCGAACAGACGTGGCCGGTCGTTGGCAAGGCAACTGTCAGCCTGGGCTGCACCACCCGTGGCAGCGGCGACACCCGTACCGATACGCTCCGCAAGCGGGCACAAGAGGCGATGGCAGAGGCACACAGGCGGGGGCCAGACTCAGTCTGGTTCAGTGCCGGAGAAGCCATAGAAACATGAGCTATACCTGGCTGAACGACTTGTCTGCCTGGCTCAGCACGCATCCAGGCTGGCTGGCACTGGCCCTGTTTACCGCCGCATTCACGGAGTCCCTTGCCCTTGCCGGCATCGTTGTTCCCGGCGTCGCCATCCTGTTTGCGGTCGCGGTGCTGGCGGGCAAGACCGGAATGCCCTTGCCCGATGCGCTGCTCTGGGCCGGCCTTGGCGCCATTTTGGGCGACACCACCAGTTTTGGTCTCGGGCGGCTTATGCAGGGCCGGCTGACCGAGATCTGGCCGCTAAGTCGCTACCCCAAAATTATCGGCAAGGGCGAGCACTTTTTCCGGCGCCACGGTGGCAAGAGTGTCATATTCGGTCGGTTTCTAGGGCCGATACGGCCGGTCATCCCACTGGTTGCCGGGGCCCTGATGATGCCATGGCGTCGCTTTCTGGCGTTTAACATCGGCTCTGCGGTTGCCTGGGCGCCGGTGTACATTTTCCCGGGGTTTCTGGTAGGCAGCGCCCTGGCGAGTAACATCCGGGCGCCGGCCCACGTCTATGCCGTTACCGGCACCAGCCTGGCGGTGCTGCTTGCCGTCTATTTCGTCCTGGTGCGGTTTCAGCTGGGGCTCGGGGAAGGCAGCCGCAGCTACCGGTGGCTGGAGCAGCGAATGGCCGGATACGAAGCCACCCACCGCTTCTGGCGCCTTTACACCAATCAGAGGCCTGCCAGGGAGGGCGAATTCCCGCTCGCCTCCTTCATGCTTGCCATCGGCGCCGCCGCCCTGTTTGTAATCTGGGGACAACTGGCCACGGCCACTCACCTGCTGGAGGGCTTTAATCAGGCGACCCTGCACTGGTTCGAGCAGCTCCGCCAACCGCTGCTGGACGGCCCATTTATTGTCTTCACGCTTCTGGGCGATCCGCCTGTTCTTGTCGCCGCCGGTATCCTGGCGTGCCTGGCGTTTCTGTTCCGGGGTTACTATGCCGCCGCTGCGCACATTGTGGTTGCTGCTCTGGCAACCATCGTCCTGGTCTGGGGCCTGAAATGGGCGTTCGGCATTCCACGGCCGGACGAAGTTCTGAGCCCACCGGGTTCCGGCGCCTTCCCCAGCGGGCATGCAACAGGCATTACCTTGACGGTTACCCTGCTGGCCAGCTTTATCGCCGGTGAGACACAGAACCGGGAACGGTGGCAGTCCTACATCCTGTTGTCACTACCCCTGGTTCCTGTGGCAGTGAGTCGCCTTTACCTGGGCGTTCACTGGTTCACCGATGTGGTCGGCGGGCTTCTGCTTGGCCTGGCGATCACCGGCGCCACAAGGGCCAGCTACAGCCGTTACGACCGGGTGCCACTGGCACCGGATGTGACTTTCGCCGTTGCGGCGGTCCTGTGGCTGGCTTTCGCAGGTTCATACATTACTTTGTCCTGGGAGGACGCTGTCATGGATCTGCGACCGACGAGCGAGGTTGTCAGCCCTCCTCCAGGGCTTCCAGCAACCACTGGAGGCGGCTGAGCCTCTCCAGTGGATCCTGCAACTCCACGAGCTTCTGCTTTTCCTGCTTGTCCAGGGGCAGCAGTTCCGTGAGGCGCCAGCCAACATCCCGGGCGTCGCCGTAGTCAATGTCCATATTCAGATCCCGGATCACCGGGTGCCGGAACAAGGCCCGAAGCACCGAGGGCAGCTCGCTGAAATGCTGGGGCACCTCGCTTTCCACCTCCTCAACAAGGCACTCCACATCGCCGACATTGAGCCCATCGTCCTGCTGCCAGCTACGAACCACCGACACCTTCGATGCCCCTTCCACCGTAATTCCCAGAAGCCCGTTTTCGAGCTGCTGGAAGTCGATGATCCGGACATACGTGCCAATATCGTAGAAAGTCGCGGTGGGCCCCGCTTCACCGCCTTCCCGCAGAAGAACCACCACAAAGCCGCGGTCTTCCTTCAGGCAGCGGGTGAGCATATCGATGTAACGTGGCTCAAACAGCTGCAGGGGAATCCTGCCCCTGGGCAGGACGATGGAGTTCAGGGGGAACAAAGGTACATTCATAAGTGCAACAGTTACCGGTAATCAGGCCCTACAGTGTACACAGCCCGGACACTCACCGGATAGACAGCAGTTGCTGGACTTCGTCCACCCGGGCCCTGGCCTCGGTCAGCAACTGCAGGCTGCGGGAGGCATTGAGTTCCAGCTCCCCCAGACGGCGGTACGCCGGCACCTGGTCGAACGGAGGCAGCTCGGCATTCTGGCTGGACCCGATCAACGAGTGCAAGCGGGCAACAATGACCACGTCCACCAGCTGCGGCGCTGCTTCACGGCATTCGTAGCCCCAGTCTGCAGCATGCCGAACCGCTTCAATGAACGTCGGCGGGAAGGACCAGTTCTCCAGCACGGCGGTGCCGACGTCCGACCTCAGCTCTTCGATAGCATGGTTCAGGTTGGCCTCATTGGCAAAGAGATTCACGTGGTGCTCCGCCTGCACCAGGATCGGCACCACTCCGATGTCATGAAGCAGGCCAGCCAGCAGCGCCTCCTCGGGGTTGAGCCCAGTGGCATGGTCGGCCAGCACCCAGCACAAGGCAGCAACTTCCCTGGAATGGCGCCACAGCTTCTCCATTTCCTTCTGTAAGGACGCCTGGCGGGTCTTGAACACCTCCCGCATGGAGAACACCGTTACCAGTTGCCGCGTGGTGCGCATACCCAACCGGACGACCGCCTCGCGAACATTACGGACGTCGCTGAAGCCGCGATATAGCGGGCTGTTACAGGCCCGGACCAGCTTGGCAGCCATGGCAGGATCGGCAGACACCGCCTGCGCCACCTGCTCAGCCGTAGACTCCTCGCGGTCGACGGCCCGCCGAACCTTCCAGGCCACATCGGGAACACTGGGCAGCTTGATCTGGTTCGATCGCAGTTCCGAGTAGAACTCCATCAGGAGGTGGTGCTCCTCGCTCTCGATACCGCCGCTACCCTCCCCGGAGCCCATTTCCACCTGCGCAACGGGGGCCGCCCGCAAGAGCTGGTTGAGAATTTCCTGTTCGACGACCAGGAATTCGCAGGGCTTGACCGCAATAACATCGTACATTCGGGGCTGCAACCGCGCGATGGGGGTGTTGGCCTTCTCAGTCCCGGCTTCCACCAGCGTTTTCCGGCCATCAAGAGACTCAAGCTCGACCTTGCCCGCGACCAGAAAAAAATCGAGACCGTCCCGCACACCGCGCTCAATAACCCGCTGCCCGGGACCGTGGGTTCTTCTTTCGGCACGGCTGGCAAGCAGCACCAGTTGATCATCAGTCAGCCGGTTAAGTGGCTGAAACTCTCTGAGGCGACGTAGCGGCAGGCTTTCCTGGCCAGCCATAGGCATACTCCTTGCCGGTTGAAACCGGGAAAATTTGGCAACTGTGTTACCTATTGTAAGCAGCGCCTCTGAAAACAACCATGCGCCTGGAGTCTAATCTGGTATCCTCTGTTTTTTTGCACACTGCCATCAGAAAACAACAGAGAGAACAGCACACCATGCCACAGTATCGTTCGCGGACATCCACCGCAGGCCGAAACATGGCCGGCGCCCGCGCCCTCTGGCGCGCCACCGGTATGAAAGACGGGGATTTCGGCAAACCCATCATCGCCGTTGCCAACTCCTTTACCCAGTTTGTTCCGGGCCACGTGCACCTGAAGGATCTGGGACAACTGGTGTGCCGTGAGATCGAAGCCGCCGATGGTGTGGCCAAGGAATTCAACACCATCGCCGTGGACGACGGCATCGCCATGGGCCACGACGGCATGCTCTACTCCCTGCCCTCAAGGGAGATCATCGCCGACTCCGTGGAGTACATGGTGAACGCCCACTGTGCCGACGCGCTTGTGTGCATTTCCAACTGCGACAAGATTACCCCGGGCATGCTGATGGCGGCCATGCGCCTGAACATCCCCACGATTTTCGTCTCGGGCGGGCCCATGGAAGCGGGCAAAACGAAGCTGTCCGAACACAAGCTGGACCTGGTGGATGCCATGGTCATTGCTGCAGACCCCAACGCCTCTGACGAACAGGTGGAAGAGTACGAACGCAGCGCCTGTCCGACCTGTGGTTCCTGCTCCGGCATGTTCACTGCCAACTCGATGAACTGCCTGACCGAGGCCATTGGCCTGGCGCTGCCGGGCAATGGTTCACTGCTGGCCACCCACGCCGACCGGGAGCAACTGTTCCTGAAAGCCGGCCGACAGATTGTGGAGAATGCCCGCCGCTATTACGAGGAAGATGACGCCAGCGTTCTGCCACTGAGCATCGCCTCGATGGCCGCCTTCGAAAATGCCATGGTCATGGACATCGCCATGGGTGGTTCCACCAACACCATCCTGCACTTGTTGGCGGCGGCTCAGGAAGGCGGTGTGCCCTTCACCCTGAACGAAATCGACCAGCTTTCGCGCCGGGTTCCGCAATTGTGCAAGGTGGCGCCGAACTCCCCCAAGTACCACATGGAAGATGTGCACCGCGCCGGCGGCATCATGGGTATTCTGGGCGAGCTGGAGCGGGGCGGGCTGATCAACACCGATCTGCCCACGGTGCACAGCAAAACCATGAGAGAAGCCCTCCAGACCTGGGACATCATGCGCTCTCCGACCCCGGAGGTGGTGGAATTCTACAAGGCAGGCCCGGCCGGCATCCCGACCCAGACCGCTTTCTCCCAGAACACCCGCTGGCCAAGCCTGGACGGCGACCGGGAATCCGGTTGCATCCGTTCGGTTGAGAACGCCTACAGCTCAGAGGGCGGGCTCGCCGTGCTCTTTGGCAATATCGCTCTGGACGGCTGCGTGGTGAAAACCGCGGGCGTGGACGAAAGCATCTATGTTTTCGAAGGCAAGGCCAAGGTGTTCGAAAGCCAGGATTCTGCGGTAGCCGGCATCCTGGCGGACGAGGTCAAACCCGGCGAGGTGGTCATTATCCGCTACGAGGGTCCCCGCGGTGGTCCCGGTATGCAGGAAATGCTCTACCCGACCAGTTATCTGAAATCCAAGGGGCTGGGCAAGGAATGCGCGCTGCTGACTGACGGGCGTTTCTCCGGCGGAACCTCCGGCCTGTCCATTGGCCACGCCTCGCCTGAGGCCGCCGCCGGTGGTGCGATCGGGCTGATTGAGGATGGCGACATCATCCGCATCGACATTCCGAACCGGACCATCAATGTCGAGCTCGACCAGCACGCACTTGACCGCCGCCGGGAAGCCCGGGATGCAAAAGGGTGGAAGCCAGACCTGCCCCGGGACCGGAAAGTGTCAGCGGCCCTCAAGGCCTACGCACTGCTGGCAACAAGTGCCGACAAGGGCGCCGTCCGGGACCTCAGCAAGCTCGATTGAGAGCCCTGAAAAACGGTAACTGGACAGCCAAAAAAAAGCCCGCCGGATAGTCTCTGGCGGGCTTTTTTGTGACCGGAACCGGATTTACCAGAGGGACCAGCCGCCATCGTCCTCTTCTTCAATCACTTCATCCTTGTCCTGCTTCGGCTCCTGTTCCTGTGTCGAACCGGAAGAAACTGCCGCGGCAGCACCGGAACTGCTGGCCGATTGCGCGGGAGCTGCCGCAACCTGCATTGACACCATTCCCAGGGCTTTTTTCGTTGGCTCGTTCAGCGCGCCGGTGGCCTGCAGCCCGTTGTCTTTCTGGAATTTGGTCAGTGCGGCTCGGGTTGTGTCGTCCATTTTCGGGCTGACATTGGTGATTTCATACCCTGCGCCGTACAGGGCGTTCTTGAGTGCAACGGTCTCGTCCGCAAAGGCTGCGGGGGCAGCAATGCCCAGCGAAACCGCCATGCCGGCCGCAGCGGCCAGGCGTCCCAGTCGGGTTGTCGCGTTTCTCATGGTGCTCACCTGCTTAACTCCGGGCATCTGTGGATACCCTGTCTTTTTTGTTATGTGGTGCCTATCTCCACAGGCTTGGGCAATCGTGTGAAAGACTACCATACTTTTGTCGCATATCGCCTTGCCCGACATCAAGCGCCTCGGTCGCGATGGGCCTCATGACCGAATTCACGGATGAAGATACCCCAGAAAGCCATGAACAAGGCCGCAACCAGAGGGCCCATTACGAAGCCGTTAACGCCGAACATGACAATCCCCCCCAGGGTCGACAGCAACACTATGTAGTCGGGCAGCTTGGTGTCTCGCCCCACGAGGATGGGGCGAAGCACGTTATCTGCCAGACCAATCACCAGCACGCCGAACAGGGTCAGAACCGTCGCTTCAACCAGATCACCAACCGCCGCCAGATAAATGGCTGCAGGCACCCAGACCAGCGCAGCCCCGACCGCGGGAATCAGGGAAACAATCGCCATCACCACTCCCCAAAGCAGGGCGCCGGTGATCCCCAGAATCCAGAATATCAGCCCGCCAAGCGCCCCCTGGATCAGGGCAATCAACAAATTGCCCTTGACTGTGGCGCGGGTCACTTCAGCGAACTTTGCAAACAGCAGTCGCTCCCGTTCATCGCCCAGCGGCAGCGCCCGGATCATCAACTCCACCAGCGAACTGCCGTCCCGCAGCAGGAAAAAAGCCAGGTAAACCATCAGGGCCAACCCCAGGAAAAACTGAAAGGTATTCTGGCCAAAGCCCAGGGCCTGCTTGGCCAGGAACTGGCTGCCGCCGACAAAGATATTGACAGCCCGATCCCGTAACTCGGCAAAGCTGATATCAAACTGGGAGAGGAACGTCTGGATAGCCGGGAACGACTGGTAAACGCGGTCAATGTACTCGCCCGGCTTCAGGTCACCACTCTGGATCTGCTGGAACAGGGCAACGCCCTCGGCGATCAGCGACGTAACGAGAACGAGCACCGGGATCACCACAATAATCATGCAGAAAAAAAGCGTAATCAGCGCATTCAGGTTAGGCCGCTCGCCCAGTTTCCGGACCAGGAACTGCTGCACCGGATGGAAAATCAGGGCAATGGCAACGGCCCAGAAGATGGGCCCGAAGAACGGCTTCATCAGAAATACAAAAGCCAGGGAGACCCCCACCAGCAAGGCAAGAAAGGTCCGTGTCTCAAGTTTTGCGTACATAGTTCTCGCGGTTCCCCGGAAAGAGTTCGATCTGAGTAATCTAGCCTAACACGCTGGCGTGGCCACTGTAGCCATCTTCAGGTTATAGTGGACGGTTATTGATCAACCACTTAACAGGTCATGTTGTTGGAACTGGAAACCTTCACCACGGAAACCGCTCTGGAAGCTGCCACGCAGTTGCGGAAGGTACTGGCTGCGCGAACTCACCGGCGCAAGGTGATGGGCCAGGAGGTGCTGGTGCCCGGCCAACTTGGCGATGCCCTGCAACTGCCGCGAATTATCAACCGGCTGCAGAGCAAGCAGCTCAGGCAGCGCGAACTGGGGCTGGAAGACTTTCAGGAACTCTGGCCAACCCTGTCTCCGCAAACCCGGGACAGGGTTCTCAATGCCATCGGCTGGTATGATCCCAAGGCGCTTGACTGGGAGGACAAGCGTTCCAACCGTAAACCAAGGGTCGATCCGGACAAATAAGCCGCACAATCCGGCCCCGGACTTTGAACTGTCATACTCGGCCCCTATGTTGGGCAGTATCAGGAGGATATTTATGACTGAACAACACCATTTTACCGCCATCCTGGCCAAGGGCAGCGCGGTACCTACCCTGCTCTGTGGCCACTGCCGGTCCATTCTTTCCCGCAGCCGGATTTTCCGGAACAAGGGGAACCAGCATCAGGACATGGAATGCAAGACTATCGGCCTGTGCTCCGCCGATGATTGCGGTGCGGTCAACTGCTGTGATGAGGCCCTGGCGGGCGTTGACAACTCCGAACGCCTGTTCTCGATCGCCTCCTGATTCAAACCGGCAACGCTCTGTTACGCAACTCAAACACACAAAATTTCCATCTGATTTATCCTGACGTTCGACGATTGTATTAGGGAAATCTGAGCACCAGGTCGTTCCCGGCAATCACGCAACCAATCAGTCAGGACAGTCGATGGCATGCGTATTCTGAGAACCGATGAAGCCCGCTTCGCTGGTCTTCCGGATTACCCTTTTGCTCCACATTTTCTGGACGCCGAGCCCGGTCTTCGAATGCATTATGTTGACGAGGGCCCTCGCCATGCCTCCCCGGTGCTCATGCTGCATGGCGAGCCATCCTGGTCCTACCTGTACCGGCACATGATTCCCCTGGTGGCAGACGCCGGCCACCGGGTACTGGCGCCGGATCTAATCGGCTTCGGCAAGTCAGACAAGCCGGCCTCGGTCGAGGATTACAGCTATGGCCGGCACCTGGCCTGGCTGGCCAACTGGCTGGAAGGTCTGAACCTTACGAACATCACTCTGGTATGCCAGAACTGGGGTTCGCTGCTGGGCCTGCGACTGGCCGCCGAGCACCCGCAGCGGTTCGCCCGCATCATTGTCGGTAATGGCATGTTGCCGACCGGCGACACCCGGGTGCCCGCGGTGTTCTCGATCTGGAAGGCGTTTGCGACCCACAGCCCCTGGTTCCCGGTCGGGCGGATTGTCCAGCTCGGCACTGAGCGCACCCTGAGCAAGGCCGAACTTACCGCCTATGAGGCGCCATTCCCCGCCGCCGACTTCAAGGCCGGAGCCAGGGCTTTCCCAAAGCTCGTGCCAATCGAGCCGGGGACGCCGGACAGCCTGGCCAACCGGGCCGCCTGGCAGGTTCTGGAGAAATGGAAAAAACCCTTCATCACATGCTTCAGCAGCGGTGACCCGATCACCCGTGGCGGCGATCGGTACATGCAGCGCCGGATTCCCGGGGCCCACGGCCAGCCGCACATCACCCTGCGCGGCGGACACTTCCTTCAGGAAGACTCGCCGGAAGATTTCGCGCGCATCATAATCGATGCACTGAGGTCCGAAATGGCGGCCTGAGCCGCCATAAAACCTCACCGGCAACTACCTACAACCCCGCCAAGGTTTTACGTATTAAAACCGCAGGAAAACCGCTATAATACGTGCACATCATGCATTGCCCGTCAATGCTCTACCTCCCGAATTCCGAGTGAATCAATGTCCGAATTGTCATTTGCCGAACTGGGGCTGGATCCAGCCGTACTTGAAGCTGTCTCCGCCGTTGGCTACGAAACCCCGTCACCGATCCAGGCTCAGGCCATTCCTGCGCTGCTTGCCGGCAATCATCTGCTGGGTGTTGCCCAGACAGGTACCGGTAAAACCGCGGCCTTTGCACTGCCTCTGTTGAGCCGGATTGACGCCACTGTAACCGACCCCCAGATTCTGGTTCTGGCGCCAACGCGCGAACTGGCCATCCAGGTGGCCGAAGCGTTTACCACCTACGCCAGCAAGTTCCGCAACTTCCATGTCCTGCCAATCTATGGCGGTCAGGATTTCTATCCGCAGATCAAGGGCCTGCGCCGTGGCGCCCAGGTGATCGTGGGCACGCCGGGCCGTATGCTCGATCATCTGCGTAAAGGCACCCTAAAACTGGATAGCCTGAAGGCGCTGGTTCTGGATGAAGCCGACGAAATGCTGCGCATGGGCTTTATTGATGACGTAGAAGCGATTCTGGCAAAAACACCGGAGAACTGTCAGCGCGCTCTGTTCTCGGCCACCATGCCGCCGCAGATCAAGAAAGTCGCCCAGACATACCTGCGCAACGCCGTCGAGGTCCGGATCGAGAGCGAAACCCGCACGGTTGAGCGTATTTCCCAGTTTGTTCTGCCGGTCTACGCCGAGCGCAAGCTGGATGCGCTGACCCGGATCCTGGAAGTGGAGCCGTTCGACGCCGCCATTATTTTCGTGCGCACCAAGGCAGAAACCACCCTGCTGGCCGAAAAACTCTCTGCCCGCGGACATGCGGTTGCCCCGCTGAATGGCGATCTCAATCAGCGTCAGCGAGAGCAGACGGTTGAAGACCTCAAGCGCGGCAAAAAAGACATCATCGTTGCCACCGACGTGGCCGCTCGTGGTCTGGATGTACCCAGGATCACCCACGTGATCAACTACGACGTGCCCTACGATACCGAAGCCTACATCCACCGCACCGGCCGTACCGGTCGCGCCGGACGTGAAGGCAAGGCAATCCTGCTGGTCACACCCCGGGAACGCAGTTGGCTGCGCACCCTGGAACGTGCAACCAACTCACCCATGCAAGCCTATCAACTGCCTTCGCCGGTAGAGCTGAAAAAGATGCGCGAGCAGCAGTTCGAAACGCAGCTGCTGGGCTTTGCCGAGGATGGCAAGCTGGCCAAAGCCATGGCGCTGCTGGACGAGATCGCCGAGCGCAACGACATGGATACGGCGATGGTTGCCGGCGCCCTGGCCTGCTGGCTGGAAGCGTCCCAGCCGGGCTCGCTCCCGCTGGAGCAGCCGGAGGCCTTGCCGGAGATTTCCGCAACCGCGCCCCCGCGCCGTGATCGCCCGGGTGGCAAGCCCGGGTACAAGCCGGGCTTCAAGAAAGGCCCCAAGGGCCGCGGCGGCCCGGGCCCGAAAGGCAAGCCTCCCGGCAAGGGTGGTAAACCCGCCGGCAAGCGCCCGCCCCGTCAGGGCGAAGGCAAGCGCTGATAGACGACGAAGCTGTAGTCGTAAGGGTTGTTATCGGACGCGGAGAAATCCTCCCGTCCGATTTCTTCCCACTCCTCCCAGTTCACTTCCGGAAAGAAGGCATCGCCCTCCACCTCAGCGTGCACCAGGGTGACGTACATCCGGTCGACCATCGGCAGTGCCTCCGCATAGATCTGGCCACCACCGATTATCATCACTTCGTCACCACCTTCCAGTTCAGCCTGGGCTTCGGCTTTCACCAACGCCTCTTGCAGTGACTTTGCGGCCACGGTTCCGGTCGGCGCTTCCCAGGTTTCATTCCGGGAAATCACCACGTTCATCCGCCCAGGCAAGGGTCGACCAATGGAGTCCCAGGTTTTCCGTCCCATGATAATGGGCTTGCCCATGGTGGCCTGCTTGAAGTAACGGAGATCGCCCGGCAGGTACCACGGCAGGTTGTTGTTCCGGCCAATGACCCGGTTTCGGGACATGGCTACTATCAGGGCTTTTCTCACCTTTCTCTCCCTTTAATGTAAAACTCTGAATCCCACTTCTGAAGCTCATGACTCGGGGGCTGCATCAGGGCGGGTAGGTTCCTCCAAAAAACGCCTCAAGGCATCCATGCGCGGCTTGGGCTCCGCCATCCATGGCTCCGCACATTTTTGGAGGAACCTACCCGCCCTGATGCGATTCAATCGTGGAGTCAGCTTACCTGAAACCCACTTTTGCCAGCATTGAGTAGGTTTTGATGAGAAACGAAATGGCCACCCATTCAAGAATTCGGGAAATTCCATCTCCGTCAGTCCGGACGCGGTGGAGCAGGCTGGGGCTTTCCGAAAATGTGCGGAGCCATGGATGGCGGAGCCAAGCGTACACGGACGTATTCACAGCGTTTTTCGGAAAGCCCCAGCCTGCTCCACCGACGCCACCAAGCCAAGAGGACTGGCTATCGATAGCAACTCAAATGGCAATAGGCGCCTTAATACCTGGATAAGGGTCATAACCCTCAAACTCGAAGTCCTCCAGCTCGTACTCGAAGATACTCGCCGGCTTGCGCTTGATGACCAGATTCGGCAATGCCTTCGGCTCCCGCTTCAGTTGCTCGAAGACAATGTCGTCGGTCAGGTGATTCTGATACAGGTGGCAGTCGCCGAATGTGTGGACAAACTCACCCACATCCAGATCACACTGCTGGGCGATCATGTGGGTCAGCAACGCATAGGACGCAATATTGAAGGGCACGCCCAAAAACAGATCCGCGCTGCGCTGGTATAGCTGGCACGAGAGTTTGCCGTCAGCTACGTAGAACTGGAACAGACAGTGACAGGGCGCCAACGCCATACGCCCTTGCCGGACGTTGTCCTGGGGCCCGATGGATTCGTCCGGAAGCTCCGCCGGATTCCAGGCCGAGACGATCAGGCGGCGGGAATTGGGTTTGGCGCGAATCTGTTCGATGACCTCGCTGATCTGGTCGACCACCTCGCCATTCGGGCACTGCCAACTGCGCCACTGTTTGCCGTAGATAGGGCCAAGGTCGCCGTTTTCCAGGGCCCACTCGTTCCAGATGGAGACCTTGCGCTCCTGCAACCAGGTGTTGTCGGTGGAGCCCCGGAGGAACCAGAGCAGTTCATAGATAATGCTGCGCAGGTGGACTTTCTTGGTGGTTACCAGGGGGAAACCGTCCTGCAGATTGAACCGGAGCTGGCGACCGAAGACCGAACGGGTGCCTACGCCGGTGCGGTCACCTTTGTTGAATCCGTTATCGACAACGTCCTGCATCAGGTCGAGGTAGGCTTTCATTCGGCTTTTCTCCGATAGGCAATAAACATCAAGGCCGCGCCCGCAACAATCATCGGGAAGGAGAGTACCTGTCCCATGGTCAGCCAGCCAAAGGCCAGATAACCCAGTTGTGCATCCGGCTGACGGACAAATTCCACCAGGAAGCGGAAGACGCCGTAGCAGATCAGAAACAGGCCAGACACCGCCATTCTCGGCCGTTCCCGTGATGAGAACCACCACAGGATGACAAACAGGGCAACGCCTTCAAGGGCAAACTGGTAAAGCTGCGACGGGTGTCGGGGCAGCGAATCCGGCGCGGTGCGGAAAACCATACCCCAGGCTACGTCGGTCGGCTTGCCCCACAGTTCTCCATTGATAAAGTTACCAATCCGGCCGGCACCGAGCCCTATCGGCACCAGTGGTGCAACGAAATCGGCCAGGCGCCAGAAACCACAGTCCACTTTACGCCCGTACCACCACATGGCGAACATCACACCCAGAAGTCCACCATGAAAGGACATTCCGCCTTCCCAAACTCTGAAAAGCCAAAGTGGGTCTGCCAGAAAATTATCAAAATTGTAGAACAACACATAGCCCATGCGGCCACCAAGAATGACACCCAGCGCCAGGTAGAACAGCAGATCCCCCATCTGCTCTTCATTGATGGGAGACCATGGCTTGCGTGTGCGGATCCGGCCAAGCCACCAGCCTGCGAGGAACCCCACCAGATAGGTCAGGCCGTACCAGTGGATCTTGAGGGGGCCAATAGCAATGGCCACCGGATCAATCTGGGGGTGTTGCAACATCGATAACCTCTCAACTCAGAAGAAAACGGAGCCCCACCAGAAGGAGCATGATGGAAAAAATTCGCTTGAGAACCCGGGCATTGAGTCGATGAGCCAGATTGGCCCCGACCCGGGCAAAAACCACACTGGTAAGAATGACACCGGCCAGCGCAGGCAGGTAAATGAAACCAAAACTCAGTGCCGGCAAGGCTGGATTCTGCCAACCGGTCCAGATATTGCCCAGCGCACCGGCAACCGCAATAGGCAGGCCACAGGCGGCTGAGGTTCCCACAGCCTGCTGCATGCGCACATTACACCAGCTCAGGTAAGGCACCGTCAGGGTGCCGCCGCCGATTCCGAAAATGGCCGAGGCCCACCCGATGCCGCCGCCGGCGATACCCAGCCCGGCGGCATCCGGCACTTTCCGGCCGGGTTTCGGGTTTGCGTCGAGCAGCATTTTGACGGCGACGAGTATGACAAATATGCCAATCGCCAGTTCAAGGGAGCGCCCGCTCATCAGTGACGCGGTCCAGGCACCGACCAGTGCTCCACCAACAATGCCCACGGTCATCGGCCTGAAAAGATCCCAGCGCACGGAATTATGCCTGTGGTGCGCGCGAATGGAACTGAGCGACGTGAACACAATCGTCGCAAGTGACGTGCCCACCGCAAGATGGGGAATGATCTCCGGATTGACTCCCTGCAGGCCGAAACCGAACATCAGCACCGGAACGATGATCAGCCCACCGCCGATCCCGAACAGGCCCGCCACGGTGCCGGCCACAGCTCCAAGGGCCAGACAGGCAGCAAACACGTATATCTGGGTCATACTTTGTCACGCACCCGCAAAATCCAAGGCTGGTATGATACACAGCGCAAGTGTCAACTTCATTAACTCAGGGAGTGCCGCCCAAAATCATGTGCCTTATCGCCTTTAGCATTGGCCAGAACCCGCACTTTCCACTGGTCGTCGCCGCAAATCGGGATGAATTTTTCCGTCGCCCCACCGCCGCCATGGACTGGTGGACCACCGATACGGGTAACCGGGTGCTGGCAGGCCGGGACCTTCAATCTGGTGGAACCTGGCTGGCGGTTTCCGCCAAGGGTGAGGTCAGTGCAGTGACCAACGTTCGGGAAGGCACGCCGGAGGCCGGCCAGATCAGCCGGGGTGAGCTTCCGCTTCGGGCACTCCGAGAGCCACGGCGGCAACTGGAAGGCTATCTGCACGGCAATGCCGACCATTACTCCGGCTTTAACCTGGTGCACCTGACCACCCGGGACGGGTGGTATTTCAGTAACCGGGATGCCCAGCCAGGCCGGCATGTTCACCGGGGCGCCTACGGCCTGAGCAATCACCTTTTGCAAACGCCCTGGCCGAAACTGGTTCGGCTACGGCAGGCCGCCGGAGAGGTCATTGTCGCAGCCACCCCCCATACAGGCGCACTGCACGATGAATTGATTGCCCTGCTCCAGGACACGACGCCCGCCCCGGACCGGCTATTACCGGACACAGGCGTAGGGATCGAGACTGAACGCTTCCTGTCGTCGCCATTCATCGTCGACTCGGAGTACGGCACGCGTGCCACGACCGTGGTCAGCGTTTCGGGCAGCGGAGACATTCACGTTACCGAACAGAGCTGGGGGCCGGAAGCCCAGGCCAGTGAACGCCGTCAGTTCCACTGGCAGCGGTAGCGTTCAGGCTCTGGTATAATCCGGCAAATTTCGCCACCTGACCGGAGGGCCCCTGATGGCCGGTGAACAAGGCGCCACATCCATGGCCGATTTTGAGAAATCCCTCGATGAACTGGAAAAGCTGGTTCGCGATCTGGAGCAGGGGGAGCTGTCACTCGAGCAATCTCTCACCGCCTTTGAACGCGGCGTCAAACTGACCCGTGAATGCCAGCAGGCGCTGAAAAGCGCCGAGCAGCGCGTGGAACAACTGGTACAGAACAGTGACGGCACCCTGGAAGCCCGCCCTTTCTCTGCGGACGATGCTGGCTGATGTCCGGATTACATCAACTCGCAGCGGATTTTCTGGAAACCTGCCGGGCCCGCGTGGACGCGGAGCTGGACCAGCGCATTGAACAGGAGTCGGCATCCGGGCGCCTGCAGGAGGCCATGCGCTACAGCGTACTGGGCGGTGGCAAACGCATTCGTCCCGCGTTGTGCCTGGCTACGGCCCGGGCGTTGGGTCAGTCCGATGACCAGGCGCTGGTTCCCGCCTGTGCCGTGGAGCTGATCCACGCTTATTCACTGATCCATGACGACCTCCCCGCCATGGATGATGATGATTTACGCCGGGGACGTCCCACTACCCATATCGCCTATGATGAAGCCACTGCCATTCTGGCCGGAGACGCGCTGCAGGCGCTGGCGTTTGGCTGGATTGCAGAGGCCCCCGGGTTATCCGAATCCGTGCGCCTGGCCATGGTACGGGAACTGGCAGGTGCCAGCGGCCACCGGGGCATGGTCGGTGGCCAGGCGATCGATCTTGAATCCGTTGGCAAATCCCTGGCCCTTAGCCAGCTGGAAACCATGCACCGGCACAAAACCGGTGCCCTGATTGAAGCAAGCGTCCGCATGGGAGCCATGACCGCGCCTTCGGTCGGGGAGCAGGCACTGGCTGCCCTGGCCGGCTATGCCAAAGCCCTCGGCCTGGCCTTTCAGGTGCAGGATGACCTGCTGGACATCGAAGGAGACACCGAAGTGATCGGCAAGCCCAGGGGGTCGGATGCCGCACGATCCAAGCCCACCTACCCTGCCTTGCTTGGCGTGGCCGGCGCCCGGAAGCATCTGGATGCCCTGCTTGCCAGCGCGCAGCAAAGTCTCAGGGAGTTTGGCCCCGAAGCCGACCCGTTGCGGGCGATGGCCGATTACGTGGTGGCAAGAACCCATTGAACCACGGCGCCCGGAAGGCGCACACTGACCGCAAACACTTTCGTAACAACTGGCCGGGGTTGTGTGAATCAGGCGCCCCTGTTCCCTTATAATACCAGTCAGTTACCGAACAAACCGGA
The DNA here is from genome assembly GCF_001045555.1 of Marinobacter subterrani. Taxonomy (NCBI): domain Bacteria; kingdom Pseudomonadati; phylum Pseudomonadota; class Gammaproteobacteria; order Pseudomonadales; family Marinobacteraceae; genus Marinobacter; species Marinobacter subterrani. The sequence continues at coordinate 969,864 of NZ_LFBU01000002.1, read as the reverse complement.
AAAGACCCGAGCAGATGCAGGACACTTATATATTCAAGGAAATCCCGTCACAGCGGCCCAATACTCCGTTGCTGGACCGGGTGGATGTACCGGCCCGGTTGCGTGAGCTGGCGCCGGAACAGCTCACCCAACTGGCAAGGGAGCTCAGAGCCTTCCTGTTGTGGTCAGTGGGCCAGACCGGCGGCCACTTCGGGGCCGGGCTCGGCGTGCTCGAGCTGACCATCGCCCTTCATTATGTGTTCAATACGCCGACCGACCGCCTGGTCTGGGATGTCGGCCACCAGGCCTACCCCCACAAAATCCTGACCGGCCGGCGGGAGGCCATGGGCAGCATCCGGCGCAAGGGCGGCCTCGCAGGCTTCCCCAAACGCGCCGAAAGCGACTATGACACCTTCGGCGTGGGCCACTCCAGCACGTCTATCAGTGCGGCTCTGGGGATGGCTGTGGCGGCCCGCCTGCAGGGTACCGGCCGTAAAAGCATTGCCGTGATCGGTGACGGGGCCATGACTGCAGGCATGGCATTCGAGGCCCTGAACCATGCCGGCCACCTGCACGCCGACATGCTGGTGATCCTGAACGACAATGACATGTCCATCTCCCGCAATGTCGGTGGGTTGTCTAACTATTTTGCCAAGCTGTTGTCCAGCCGCACCTACAACCAGGTTCGCGACAGCAGCAAGAAAGTCCTTCAGGGCGCACCTCACTTGATGGCGCTGGCGAAAAAGACCGAAGAGCACTTCAAGGGCATGATTGCCCCCGGAACCCTGTTTGAAGAGCTGGGCTTCAATTACATCGGTCCCATCGACGGCCATGACCTGCCCCTGCTGGTTGAGACCCTGGAGAACATCCGCGAGCTTGAAGGCCCGCAGTTTCTGCATGTGGTGACCACCAAGGGAAAAGGTTTTGCGCCGGCGGAGGCGGATCCGATTGGGTATCACGCCATCAACAAGATCGAACCGGTTCCAGCCAGCAAACCCGAGCCGGTCAAACCGAAACCTGCGAAACCCAAATACGCCAACGTTTTTGGTCAATGGCTCTGTGATTCGGCCGAACAGGATGAGCGCGTGGTGGGCATCACACCCGCCATGTGTGAAGGCTCGGATCTTCTGGCATTCTCACAGCGTTTTCCGGAGCGCTATTTCGATGTCGCTATCGCCGAACAGCATGCGGTCACCCTGGCCGCGGGTCTTGCCTGTGACGGGGCCAAGCCGGTCGTCGCTATCTACTCGACGTTCCTGCAGCGGGCCTACGATCAACTGATCCACGATGTCGCCATCCAGAACCTGGATGTGCTGTTCGCCATTGATCGCGCGGGCCTGGTGGGTGAAGACGGCCCGACCCACGCTGGCGCTTTCGACATCAGCTACCTGCGCTGCGTGCCAAACATGGTGGTAATGACTCCGTCGGACGAAAACGAAACCCGCCAGATGCTTCAGACCGGCATGCTGTATGAAGGGCCGGCCTCGGTGCGTTATCCGCGCGGCACCGGGCCCGGCGCCGAGATACAGCAACAACTTACGCCGCTTGAGATTGGCAAAGGCCGCAGAATGCGCAGTGGCAATGGAGTTGCCATCCTCAACTTTGGCACCCTGTTGGTACCTGCTCTGGAGGCAGCAGAAGCCATTGGCGCGACGGTCGCCGACATGCGCTTCGTCAAGCCCCTGGATGAGGAACTGGTGCTGGAACTGGCCGAGCAGCATGAGCTGCTGGTGACCCTGGAAGAGAACGCCATTGCCGGCGGTGCCGGCAGCGCTGTAACCGAATTCCTGAATAGCCGCCTGGTTTCCATGCCCGTCCTTCAACTGGGCTTGCCGGATACCTTCATGGATCACGGAAAACATGGGGAACTGCTGGCCGAATGTGGCCTGGACGCCGCTGGTATTGAATCCGCTATCCGCACACGGATGGAAACCCTTCGCCATCAGAATCTGAAAGTCGTCAAATAAGCAGAAGGCGAGCCCTGGAAAGCAAAAAAGCCCGCGACAGCCGCGGGCTTTTTCGTATCTGGACAAGCACCCGCTCAAACCTCCGGATCGTCGTCCTGATGGGTCTCAAACCAGTGACCGAGTTTGCTCTGCTTGGTATTCAGGTAATGCTCGTTGTGCGGATTACGGCCAACGTGCAGTGGCACCCGCTCAACTATCTCGATGCCGTAGGACGACAGTGCCTTGACCTTGCGCGGGTTGTTGGTCATCAGGCGCAGGCTCGAGATACCAAGGTGCTCCAGCATATCCTTGCACATACTGTAGTCGCGCAGATCGGCGGCAAAGCCCAGGCGCTCATTGGCTTCAACCGTGTCCGCGCCCTGATCCTGCAGATGATAGGCGCGGATCTTGTTCAACAGACCAATCCCGCGGCCCTCCTGGCGCAAATACATCAATATGCCGCGCCCCTCACGGGCGATACTGCGCAGGGCCTCTTCAAGCTGATAGCCGCAGTCGCAACGCATACTGTAGAGAGCGTCGCCGGTCAGGCACTCGGAGTGTGTGCGGGCCAGCATGGGTTCGTCACTGTCCAGATCGCCCAGGGTCAGGGCAACGTGTTCCTTTCCGGTATCCGGTTCTTCAAAGCCGTGCATATTGAACACCCCGAACGGGGTCGGCAACCGGCAGGTCTGGATGTAACGAACAGCCACAGTGCTTCCTCGTGGTTCACTCATTGGGGGCGCGCATTCTATCACGGGCCCGCCTGCTTGGCGTAGTCTCGACACTGTAGCTCCTCCGGTGCGTGCTCAGTACGGGAGAATTACGAGCCCGAGGTCCGACCAGATCAGGGCTTGTCAGCTACCCAATGGCCACTGCGACCGCCTTTTTTCTCCAGCAAGCGGACAGAGCCGATTTCCATACCCCGGTCGACCGCCTTACACATGTCATACAGGGTCAGTGCTGCCACGCTAGCGGCGGTCAGCGCCTCCATCTCGACACCGGTCTGGCCGGACAGCTTGCAGCGGGTGACAATGTGCACCGACGCACCGTCTTCACCGGGGGCCAGCTCTACTTTGACAGAGGTAAGATTGAGGGAGTGGCACAACGGAATCAGGTCGTGGGTTTTTTTCGCCGCCATGATTCCGGCAATGCGGGCCACGGCCAGCACATCGCCCTTGGGGTGCTCGCCTTCTACAATCATGTTGAGCGTTTCCGGCGCCATGCGGATGGTTGCTTCCGCACGAGCCTCCCGTTCGGTGGCAGCCTTGTCGGTCACATCCACCATTCGGGCCTCGCCCTTGTCATCAAGATGGGTCAGTCTAGTCACGGAATCTCCCGGAATCGGTTATCTAACAGGGTGAAAGATGCAGGGTTACCAGCTTAACAGAGATGGGCTCACGGGCACCCAGCCGCCGACAAGTATCAGCCTCGGGGCCACCAGAAACTTATTCCGGCGATACCCTGCGCCCCTTGCAAGCGGGCCTCAACAAGATCCTCTCGCGAGAGTCCGCCCAGGGCGAACACCGGCAGCGTGGCTCCTGCCACCAGACGGGCGAAAGCGTGCCAGCCGAGGGCCGGTGCTCCCGGGTGGCTGGCCGTCGGCAGGACAGGCCCGAGGGTGGCGTAGTCCGCGCCAATGGCAGCGGCGTGGCGCAGTTCCTCCGCATCATGGCAGGAGACCCCCAGCCAGGCATCGGCCGGAACAGGCCGCCCGGACAGCCTGGCCGCCTCACGCCAGGGCAGGTGCAGGCCACGGGCGCCGGGGGTGCCGTTAAACACGTCCGTCCCGCCATGCACGAGCAGGGCCGTTCCGGCCGAGTCACACACCGGCATGGCCCTCGCGGCAAGCGCCAGATACGCCGGCCCGCTCAGCTCCGTTGCACGGAGCACAACCAAAGGTGGCCGGGCGGTTTGCAACCCGGCCTGAAGACGGGTGATTGCCTCGTCTACATTGGTTGCCGCCCCGGTGATCGCAAGCTGGCCCGGCAACCGGAGTGCCCGGATGATTGGCCGATTGGCCGCGGGAAACTCCTCATCCCGGAGATGATCCGCGCTGAGCCATTCGACGGGCTGGCCCTCAAGACCTTCAGGCTCACCGGTGGCGGCCCTGGTTTCCCATACGTCGAGGAAAACCCGCTTGTCACCGTAATCATGCCGGATGCCGATAACCGGCTCCAGCGAGGCCTCAGGCACACTCAGGCCGGTTTCCTCGGCAATCTCCCGCACCAGGGCCGCCTGAACTGTCTCACCCGGTTCCACCTTGCCCCCGGGGAATTCCAGCAGGCCGCCCTGGTGCACATGGTCCGGCCGCCGGGCAATCAGCACCCGGCCGTCGCGGATAATCACCGCCACGGCCACATGAATTTCTCTCACCGAGGTTTCCGCTGCCGCCATGTCAGGTGCGGTACTCCGCGTTGATGGTGACGTAATCGTGGGAGAAATCGCAGGTCCAGACGGTTTCCCGCACGTCACCTCGCTTGAGATCAATGGCGATGGTGATCTCTTCCCGGTCCATCACGGCCTGGCCCCGGGCTTCCGAATAATCCTCGGCCCGACCACCATTGCGCACCAGGCAGACATCCCCCAGGTAGATCTCCAGGGCATTGAGGTCCAGCCCGTCAACGCCAGCGCGCCCTACGGCCGCCAGAATCCGGCCCCAGTTCGGGTCTGAAGCGAACAGGGCGGTTTTCACCAGCGGCGAATGGGCAACCGTGTAGGCCACATCCAGTGCCTCCTGCTGACTGGCAGCACCGCGGACTTCAATGGTAACGAACTTGGTGGCACCCTCGCCGTCACGGACAATGGCATGAGCCAGCTCCATATACACCTTCTGAAGGGCCTCCCGGAGCTTCGCCAACGATGGGCTGGAGGCGTTGATTTCCGGCCCACCGTACTGACCGCTGGCGATCAGCATGCAGGCGTCGTTGGTGGAGGTATCACCATCAATGGTGATGCGATTGAAGGACTTTTCTCCCAGTTCGGAGGCGAGAGTCTGCAGAAGGCCGGGCGCTATCCGGGCATCGGTGGCAATAAAACCGAGCATGGTCGCCATATTCGGCCGGATCATGCCCGCGCCCTTGCTGATTCCGGAAATCGTCACGGTGTGGCCATCCAGATCCACCTTGCAGGAGGCGCCCTTGGGGCGAGTATCGGTTGTCATGATGCCCCGGGCGGCTTCCTCCCAGCGGTCTTCGGCGGTATTCCCCAGGGCCTCGGGTAGCGCACCTACAATCTTCTGGACCGGCAGCGGCTCGCCGATGACGCCGGTCGAGAACGGCAGAATCTCGGATTCAGCGACGCCGGCCTGAGCGGCCAGGGCCTGGCAACAGGCAATGGCATCCTGCATACCCCGTGAACCGGTGCCGGCATTGGCGTTGCCGGTATTGATCAACAGATACCGGGGCGCTGTCTCGGCCAGATGACGACGGCTCAGCGTGACCGGCGCGGCACAGAACTGGTTTTTGGTGAAGATACCGGCAACCCGGCTTTCCGGGGCCAGCTCAAACACGACCACGTCCTTGCGACCCGGCTTCTTGATACCGGCACTGGCAATCCCGAGCCGGACGCCGGCCACCGGATAAAGTTCAGGTAAGGTTCCCGGACCTACCGCCATTCTGTGTCTCCTTTGTCTCTATGCCTACACGAGCGACCATAGGGCCAGCTCAAAACGAAAAAACCCGCAGTCCGCCAGCGTTTACTGGCCGATTGCGGGTTCCGGATTTCCGGTCAGCTCGCGGAATCAGCTGACCTTGCCATGACACTGCTTGTACTTCTTGCCGGACCCGCAGGGACAGGGCTCATTCCGGCCCACCTTGCGCTCCTGCCGCACAAAGGTATCGGGCGTCGACTGGCGGGCACCGTCCTCATCACCCTCGCCCCGGCTCTGGGCCGTGGCACTGGTCTCATCGTGACGCAGACGGGCGCGGGCGAGTTCTTCCTCAAGTTCCTGCTTGCGACGGCGCTCTACCTCTTCCATCTCTTCCTGGCTCTGGACACGCACGTGGCAAAGTACCCGGGTAACATCGCGCTTCATGGTATCAAGCATCGATTCAAACAGGTTAAAAGCCTCGCGCTTGTACTCCTGCTTAGGGTTCTTCTGGGCATAGCCGCGCAGGTGGATGCCGCGGCGCAAGTGATCCATATTGGACAGATGCTCTTTCCACAGCGTATCGAGCACCTGCAGGAAGACCTGCTTTTCGAACTTGCGCATGGCCTCGGAGCCGGCAATCTGCTCTTTGGCTTCATAGGCCGCCACGATTTCGTCGAGAATCTTCTGGCGCAGGTTATCTTCGTAAAGCTTGCTGTCTTCCTCCAGCCACTTCTGAATCGGCAGATCGATCGCCATCTCGGACTGAAGCTGGGATTCCAGCCCGGCCACATCCCATTGTTCCGGCATGCTCTGGGGCGGGATGTACTCACTGATCAGGGAGTCCACAACATCTTCACGGATGGTCTTGACCATGTCGGAGATGTCATCGGAGGACATGACTTCGTTACGCTGCTCGTAGATAACGGTACGCTGGTCGTTTGCGACATCGTCGTATTCCAGCAGCGTTTTGCGCATGTCGAAGTTGCGACCTTCCACCTTGCGCTGGGACTTCTCAATGGCGTTGGTGACCATCCGGTGCTCAATCGCCTCGCCCTTCTTCATGCCCATTGCCTGCATCAGGCTCTTGACCCGGTCCGGCGCGAAGATCCGCATGAGGTTGTCTTCCAGCGACAGGAAGAAACGGGATGAGCCGGGGTCGCCCTGACGGCCGGCACGGCCCCGCAACTGGTTATCAATCCGGCGGGACTCGTGACGCTCGGTGCCGACAATGTGCAGGCCGCCGGCTTCAAGCACCTGGTTATGACGCTCCGTCCATTCCGCCTTGACCCGGGCAACCTCTTCTTCCGAAGGCTTGTCCATGCCGGCAACTTCGTGCTCCCAGTTACCGCCAAGAACAATGTCAGTACCCCGGCCAGCCATGTTGGTAGCGATAGTAACAGCCCCCGGCCGACCTGCCTGGGCGATGATGTGGGCCTCGGATTCATGCTGCTTGGCGTTCAGTATCTTGTGTTCGATCCGCGCCTTTTTCAGCATCATGGAAAGCAGTTCAGACGCTTCGATCGATGCCGTACCCACGAGGATAGGACGTCCCTCGGCAGTGACATCCTTGATCTCGTCGATAATCGCGTGGAACTTCTCTTCCTGAGTCAGATAGACAAGGTCATTGTAATCAATCCGCTGGATCGGCTTGTTAGGCGGAATGACCACCACATCCAGACCATAAATCTGACGAAACTCAAACGCCTCAGTATCGGCGGTCCCGGTCATACCGGCCAGCTTGTCGTACAGCCGGAAATAGTTCTGGAAGGTGGTAGAGGCGAGCGTCTGGCTCTCGGCCTGGATCCTGACTCCCTCTTTTGCCTCGACCGCCTGATGCAGACCTTCGCTCCAGCGGCGACCCGGCATGGTGCGGCCGGTATGCTCGTCCACGATAACAACCTGGTCACCCTGGACGATATAATCGACGTCTTTCTGAAACAGGTGGTGGGCACGCAGAGCCGAGTGCACATGATGCAGCAGGCTGAGGTTGGCCGCCGAATACAGGCTCTCGCCCTCCTTCAGCAACCCCCGGCCGAGCAGCAGCTCCTCGACCTTTTCGTGACCGGATTCAGTAAGCTCAACCTGACGGGACTTCTCGTCGATGGTGAAGTCGCCTGTGGGTTCTCCCTCCTCAGGCGCTTCGCCCTTTTCCAGGCTTGGAGTCAGCTCATTGATGGCCAGGTAAAGCTTCGAGCTGTCCTCGGCCGCACCGGAAATGATCAGTGGTGTGCGTGCCTCATCGATAAGGATCGAGTCCACTTCGTCCACGATGGCGTAATTGAGCCCCCGCTGCACCTTGTCCTCGGTGCTGAAGGCCATGTTGTCGCGCAGGTAGTCAAAGCCGAATTCGTTATTGGTGCCGTAGGTGATATCGGCCTGGTAGGCCGCCCGCTTTTCTTCCGGCGGCTGCCCGGAAGCAACCACCCCAACCTGCATACCAAGGAAGCGATAGAGCTTGCCCATCCAGTCGGCATCACGACGGGCCAGGTAATCGTTCACCGTAACAACATGCACGCCCTTACCAGAGAGCGCATTAAGGTAGACCGAAGCAGTGGCCACTAGGGTCTTGCCTTCGCCAGTCTTCATTTCCGCAATCCGGCCCTCGTGCAACGTGATTGCGCCGATCAGCTGAACATCGTAGTGACGCATGCCCATGACCCGGCGCCCGGCTTCACGGGCCGTCGCAAAGGCTTCCGGAAGAAGCGCATCCAGCGATTCACCCTCATCGAGCCGGCGGCGGAATTCGGCGGTCTTGCCTTGCAACTCGGAGTCGGAAAGGTTGCCATACTGCTCTTCAAGCTCATTGATGCGCGAGACCGACTTGCGCATTCTCTTGATTTCTCTGGCATTTTTACTGCCGAACATCTTGGTTGCAAGCTTTGTGAACATAGACCACTGCTTCTTTGATTAAACGGAGGAAGCCGGCATTCTAACCTTATTTTGTGACAGGACAAAAGGCACGCCTCACACAGGCGCTATAAGGCTGCGTCGAGACGCCGGATTCCGGAATAAAAGCCTGACGTGACGCCGGCGGGCTTAAGAAATTCGAAACAACAGGCGAGTCGGGACAGGATCAGCGGCTCGCGCGCTTGATGTACTTTTCCGGATTCTGGGACTTGCCATTCTGGATGACTTCAAAGTGCACGTGCGGGCCCGTGGAACGCCCCGTGCTACCCATCAGGGCCACTACCTGCCCTTTCTGGACCACATCTCCGACCTTTACCTTCACCTTTTTGCAGTGACCATAGCGGGACACCAGACCATCACCATGATCAATCTCCACCAGATTTCCGTAACCATACCTGTCGCCCGCGTAGGTAACCACGCCGCCGGCCACCGCAATAATGTCGCTACCGTCCTTGCCAGCAAGATCTACGCCGTCGTGCCAGGTCCGCTTGCCGGTGAAGGGGTCGGAACGGTAGCCATAGTGTGACGACAACCAGCCCCAGGTAATGGGACGGCCTTCAAGGTAAAGCTCATCTTCAAGCCTCTGGCTTGAAACCAGTTGATCCAGCAACCGAAGCTGCTGCTCGCGGTTGTCAATCCTGCGCTCCATCTCCTCAATCATGCGAGTGAGTTGCGGAGCGGAATACGAGTCTGCCGCCAGGGCATCTTCCGGCCCACCAACCGCAGCGGGTTGGGTAAAATCGAACTCATCACTCGGCACGAACCCAGACTCGACAAAGCGCTGGCCCAGCGCGTCCAGCCTTAACAGTCGCCCCTGAATCTCACCGAGACGCAGGGTCAGTGCGTCCACTTGTTGCTGGACATTTTCCTCAATGCCGGCAAGCTGGTTCTTCTGCCTTGCAAGCATTCCCTGCCATTCGGCAACCATCTCCGCGTTGGTTGGCTCGCGGGCTTCGGCACGCTCCACAGCCACCTGATAGCCAGCCCAACCGGCGGCTGCCAGCATTAAAAGCACGAAAAAGACAAGCGCGGCGGCAAGGGTTGCGTTAATCGGCAGAACCCGTGATTTTCCGTGGTGCTTGCCAACAAGGATAATGTTCATATTGTCTTCTGGTTTCATTATTGAGCCGCAACCACATCCTGTAGCGTTGCGCCCGGAGAAATTCCGAGTGGGTCTGCCATCCTTTGGCAACAGCTACATAATTGAGAAAATTGCAGCACCCGGTAGACATACTCGTTTCCAACAATGTAAAACGAGTGTGAGACAGGCACTACGCATAAACCGTGCCGAAGTGTAACCAATCGTAATCAGAACCGTCGAGCAAAAACGCGCCCATGAAACGGAAAAGCGAGCAAAAAATGACCCTGGATACGCTCGGCAGGACACCCGTGCTCAGGGATCTGGTTGCCCGGGCCGAGCTTCACCGCCAGGCGGAAGAGCAGGTTCTGGCATCACTGCCGGACGGGCTGGCCGGGGGAACACGCTTTGTAAGTTGCAAGGAAGGTGAACTGGTTCTTACTGCCGAGACCGCCGGCAGAGCCAGCCAGATTCGCTTCCGCCAGCACGAAATCATGGAAAAACTCAGGGAAAACGAGCTGTTCCGGTTTGTCTGGAAGTTGAAGGTTAAAGTCGCGCCGCCCAGATTTACTCACGGGCCCACGTTCAAAAAAGCGCCCTTAAGTAAGGAAAATGCCCGACTCCTCAAAGAGGAAGCCGGGCACACGAAGGATAAAGCACTACGCGAGGTTCTCGAAAAACTCGCAAGCCACGTCCGGAATTAAAGCGTCCTGCTTTAAGCCTGGGCCGCCAGCGCGGGCTTCATATAGGAAATCGGCGCAGTCGCTTCGTCGTCAAACGTAACCACTTCCCACGCATCTTCCTCAGCCCGTAGCTTACGCAGCAGCTTGTTGTTCAGATCGTGACCGGATTTTATGCCACGGAATTCACCAATCAGGCTGTTGCCCAGAAGATACAGATCGCCAATGGCGTCCAGCACCTTGTGCTTGACGAACTCATCTTCATAACGAAGACCGTCTTCGTTAAGAATCTTGTAGTCGTCAACCACGATCGCGTTATCCACACTGCCACCGAGGGCCAGATTCATGGCGCGCAGCTTTTCGATGTCGCGCATGAAACCGAAGGTCCGGGCGCGGCTCACTTCCTTCACGAAGGAGGTGCTGGAAAAGTCGACGGTGGCCGTCTGTGCGCGGCCCTTGAAGACCGGGTGATCAAAGTCAATGCCGAAGCTGACCTTGAAGCCTTCGAACGGCAGGAAGGTTGCCTTCTTGTCGCCCTCTTCAATGGTCACTTCACGCTTGATGCGGATAAAGCGCTTGGCAGCCTCCTGCTCGGCAATACCGGCAGATTGCAGCAGAAATACAAAGGGACCGGCGGAGCCGTCCATGATCGGCACTTCTGCAGCACTGAGCTCTACAAAGCAGTTATCGATACCGAGACCAGCCATGGCGGAGAGCAGATGCTCTACAGTCGCCACACGGACACCGTTTTTTACCAGCGTCGTGGACAGCATGGTCTCACCCACATTTTCCGCGCAGGCCCGGATCTCGACCATCGGGTCCAGATCGGTTCGGCGGAAGATGATACCAGAGTCCACCGGCGCAGGTTTGAGTGTCAGGTAAACCTTCTCACCTGAGTGCAATCCCACACCAGTGGCACGGATGGTGTTTTTGAGTGTCCGTTGTTTGATCATCGGTACATAATTCCGTCACAAAATGGCGATATTCTGGGCAAAAATCTGCCCGGAGAATACCAGAAAACAAGGCTGAATACCATTTAACCAGCCAGCCTTGGCCAAACCTTCATCTGGCACTGGCTGCAGGCAATCAGCGCACGTATTTACCGGCTTCGTGGTTCCGTTTTTCGAACACAGACCGGAACCGGATCACAATTGCAACAGATTATCAGTCAGCCTGCCGGCGAAGGAATGCGGGAATATCGAGATAGTCGACTCCCTGCTCCTCATTCTCCTTGCTCTGGTCGATTGCCACATTGCCACGGGCAACGGCACGACGCCGCAGCACGGCCGGGCGATCCAACTGGTTGTAATCGGTCTTGCCATCCAGGGAACGGGTATTGTCCACAACCTTGGTTGGCTTCTCCCGGTCGCCACCCAGGCCTGTCGCAACCACCGTGACCTTCAGTTCGTCGGTCATTTCCGGATCAATAACGGTACCGACAACAACGGTAGCGGAGTCAGACGCAAACTCACGCACAATGTCGCCAACCTCGGAGAATTCGCCCAGGTTCAGATCCATACCCGCGGTAATGTTGACCAGGATACCCTTGGCGCCCTGCAGGTTGATGTCTTCCAGCAGCGGGCTGCGAATGGCGGCTTCGGCGGCTTCCCGTGCCCGGTTTTCGCCGGTGGCACGTGCGGTACCCATCATCGCCATGCCCATCTCGGACATCACTGTTTTCACATCGGCGAAGTCGACGTTGATCATCCCGTTACGGGTGATCAGATCGGCAATGCCCTGAACCGCACCCAGCAGCACGTCGTTGGCGGCGGCAAACGCGTCCAGCAGGCTGGTCTTCTTGCCCATGACTGCGAGCAGCTTTTCGTTCGGGATGGTGATCAGGGAGTCAACGCTCTCTTCCAGCTCCTTGAGGCCGGATTCAGCAACGCTCATACGCTTGCCACCCTCAAACATGAAGGGCTTTGTAACCACGGCAACTGTCAGAATGCCAAGTTCCCGCGCCACCTCGGCCACTACGGGCGCAGCCCCGGTACCCGTGCCACCGCCCATGCCGGCGGTGATGAAGACCATATCAGCGCCTTTAATCGCTTCGGCAATACGGTCCCGGTCTTCCAGGGCGGACTGCCGACCGACTTCCGGATTGGCGCCGGCACCCAGGCCCTTGGTGATGTTGCCACCGAGCTGGATGATCTGGCGCGCGTCCATATCGGTCAGCGCCTGGGCATCCGTGTTGGCGCAGATGAATTCCACACCTTCGATGTCGCTGTTGAGCATATGGCGCACGGCGTTGCCGCCACCACCACCAACACCGACGACTTTAATGACAGCGTTTTGCTGGACATTATCGACGAGTTCAAACATTTCCCCTACTCCTTCGTGCTGTTTTGCAGCCTTTTGGCAGGCTGCTTGTTCGAGATTGTGTTTTCGAGATACCTTCGTTTACTGCACGCCCGGGCACCGTCAGAAATGACCGGTAAACCAGGCTTTCATGCGCTCAAACAGCGAGGGTGCATCTTCACCCTTGAGCACAGGCGTCCGCCCCAGATCCATCTGGCGGAAACCATGAATCAACAACCCGACGCCAGTGGCGTAGATGGGGTTGTTGACCACCTCTGTCATACCGGCGACCGCCTGCGGACAGGCCAGCCTGACCGGCATGTGGAAGATTTCCTCGGCCAGCTCCACCACACCTTCCATGGTGGAGGAGCCACCGGTAATCACGATGCCGGCCGGGATGAGATCCTCGAACCCGGACCGGCGTAATTCGGACTGCACCAGGGTAAACAGCTCCTCGTAGCGAGGCTCCACCACCTCGGCCAGGGCCTGCCGGGAGAGATCCCGGGGCGCGCGATCGCCGACACTGGGCACCTTGATGGTTTCATCGGCACCCGCCAACTGGGTCAGCGCGCAGGCATACTTGATCTTGATTTCTTCAGCGTTCTGGGTTGGCGTCCGGAGCGCCATGGCGATGTCGTTGGTGACCTGATCGCCGGCGATGGGAATGACCGCGGTGTGGCGAATCGCGCCACCGGTGAACACGGCTATATCGGTGGTACCACCGCCGATGTCCACGACGCAGACGCCGAGTTCCTTCTCGTCTTCGGTGAGAATGGCGTGGCTCGACGCCAGTTGCTCCAGAATGATGTCATCCACTTCCAGGCCGCAGCGCCTGACGCACTTCTCGATGTTCTGGGCCGCATTCACCGCACAGGTGACCAGATGCACCTTGGCCTCCAGACGCACACCGGACATGCCCATGGGCTCCTTGATGCCTTCCTGGCTGTCAATCACGAACTCCTGGGGCAGGATATGCAGGATCTTCTGATCGGCCGGGATTGCGACAGCCTGGGCCGCATCAATCACGCGGTCGATATCCGCCTGGGTCACTTCCCGGTCACGAATGGCCACGATGCCGTGCGAGTTGAGACTCTTTATGTGGCTTCCGGCTATCCCGGCGTAAACCGAATGGATCCGGCAACCCGCCATCAGCTCGGCCTCTTCCACTGCGCGCTGAATTGCCTGGACGGTGGTTTCAATATTGACCACCACCCCACGCTTCAGGCCCCGGGAAGGGTGGGAACCAATACCCACCACTTCGATCGTGCCGTCCATCTTGCGCTTGCCGACAATCGCCACCACTTTCGAGGTACCGATATCGAGACCGACAATCATGTTTTCCGTATCAACCGATGACATGTGTTTCACCAAACCGTAGGTCTGAATTAACCGTTGCTATGATTTCGGGCCGGCAGCCGCCTCAGCGGCCTTCCATTTGACCGCGACACCATTGGTGTAGCGGGCATCCACCCGACTGACTTCGTCCGACCGTGCCGCCAGCCGGTTTTCATAAACTGTGATAAATCGTTCAAAGCGTTCTTCAACCTGGTCCCGGCCCAACACCACTTCGATGCCGTTGGCCAGTTGCAGCGTCCAGGCACCCCGGTGTTCCAGGGACAGGCCCGCAAAGCCCAGCCCGCGGGCAACCAGCTTTTCACTCATGGTCTGCGCCATCTCGATCACATCGCGTACCCGCCCGTCCGGCCCGGCCAGCCGAGGCAACTTGCCCGCCACTTCCGGGTTGGGTGGCGCAAACAATTCGCCGGTCCGGCTTACCAGGCGCCCGTCGGTCCAGTAGGCCAACGGCTTTTTCTCGCGGATATCTATGACCAGGCGGTCGGGCCAGACCCGTTGCACAGCCGCGGACTCCACCCAGGGCCGGCGCTCAAGGCTGGCTTTGATGTCTGACAGGTCCGTGGCGAAATAGCTCTTGCCGATCCAGTTGCCCGCCGCACGGGCAATTGCCACCCGGCTGTCGCCGATAAATTCGCCCTTCACATCCACCGCCAGAATCTGCTGATCCATGGCGCTCAATACCTTGCCGGTGCCCCAGGGAACCAGAGCCGCCAGCAGCACAATCACCGCGCCCAGGCCCACCTGAAGCCAGGGCACCGCTGCCAGAACGCCCTTCAACACGCCAAACCGGTCCCGCTCCGGCCCGAGGGAGGTTGCTCCCCGGCGGCGCGGGGGCTCGGATGGTGTCGCCCGGCTCCGGATCAGCAGTGTCTCAAGCATCGGCGTCCTCCAGGGTGTCCTGCAGAATCCTGACCACCAGTTCTTCAAAGCTGATGCCCGCAGCCTTCGCAGCCATCGGAACGAGACTGTGATCGGTCATGCCGGGCACCGTGTTGACCTCCAGCAGCCAGAACTGGCCATCCCGGTCCTGCATGATGTCAACCCGGCCCCAGGTCCGGCAGCCCACAACCCGGAAGGCATCCAGGGCCAGTTTCTGAAGGCGAACTTCGTCCTCAGGCGCCAGGCCACATGGAATGCGGTAGCGGGTATCGTCCGCCAGGTACTTGGCTTCGTAATCGTAAAAAACGTGCTCGGTGCTGGCGCTCAGACCAATGGCCGGAAGGGCCCGATCCTGCAACAGACTGACGGTAAACTCCGGCCCTTCGATCCATTCTTCCACCAGCACCAGGTCGTCCAGGGCCGCCGCCGCAGCAAAGGCTTCCGCCAGTTCTTCCGCCGTGTGGACCTTGCGGATGCCGATACTGGAACCTTCCCGTGACGGCTTCACACTCAAGGGCGCGCGCAACTCGCCAAGGATCTGTTCGGCCTGGTCGACATCAGACATGGTCCGGAATTTCGGCGTTGGCAG
This sequence comes from Marinobacter subterrani, assembly GCF_001045555.1. Lineage (NCBI taxonomy): Bacteria > Pseudomonadati > Pseudomonadota > Gammaproteobacteria > Pseudomonadales > Marinobacteraceae > Marinobacter > Marinobacter subterrani. Next base: position 954,563 of record NZ_LFBU01000002.1, on the reverse strand, counting down.
GCCGCAGCCTTCAAACACGTACTTGGTTCTCAGCTTGTCCATGGCCAGTGCCGAGGCCAGCATTTCGCTACCGGTATAGGCAATCCCCGCCTGCGACAGGATGGCCTGAAGCGTGCCGTCCTCGCCACCACGGCCATGCAGGGCAATGAACACCCGGTCAAACCCCGGGTTATCCACGGTTCTCAACAGGCAGCCGCGGACATCGACGGCGTAGGCATCAACGCCCGCCGAAACCAGTGCCGCCAGAACCGCCTTGCCACTTTTCAGGGACACTTCACGCTCCGCGGAGTCACCGCCCATGAAGACCGCCACCCGCCCGAGAGCGCGCGCGAGCTCCGGAGCTGCCTGGTAGGCCTGGGGTTCGGAATGATGCATCTCACTCACCTGCGATTACTCCTGCTGCCGCCAATCGTGCAGCCACTCCACCAATATCACCGGCGCCCTGGGTTATCAGCAGGTCACCATCCTGCAGCACATTGGCCAGCAGGGTCTCAATCTCCCGGTTATCCTCAACAAACACCGGCTCCACCTGGCCCCTCTGGCGAATACTGCGGCACAGGGCGCGACCATCGGCACCCGGGATCGCAGGCTCGCCCGCGGAATAGACATCCATCAGCAGCAAAGCGTCCACTTCAGACAACACGCGAACGAAGTCTTCGTAGAGATCGCGGGTCCGGCTGAACCGGTGCGGCTGATACAGCATCACCAGGCGGCGATCCGGCCAGGCATCGTGGGCGGCACGAATAACCGCCTCCACTTCGGTGGGGTGGTGGCCATAATCATCCACTAGGGTGATCGTGCCATTTGGTGTCTGGTAGTCACCGTAAACCTGGAACCGCCGGCCGACACCGGCGAACCCTGCCAGCCCCCGGCAAATCGCCTCATCCGCCACACCTTCATCGGTCGCCACGGCAATGGCTGCGAGCGCGTTCGCCACGTTATGGCGGCCGGGCATTTTCAGCTCCACCGGCAGGTCGCTCCGCCCGCCCGGGCGCTTGACCAGGAAGTGGGTGCGCAAGCCATCCGACGTGATGTTCTCAGCCCGGTAATCCGCCTGCGGATTGTCGATGCCGTAGGTAATGATGGTTCTTGATATCCGGGGAATGATTTCCTGGACATAACCGTCGTCAACACACATCACCGCGACGCCATAAAACGGCAGGTTGTGAAGGAAATCGACAAACGTCTGCTTCAGTTTTTCAACATCGCCACCATAGGTATCCATGTGGTCGGCTTCGATGTTGGTCACCACCGAGATAACCGGCGTCAGGTGCAGGAAGGACGCATCACTTTCGTCAGCCTCAGCCACCAGATAGCGCGATCCGCCCAACTGGGCATTGGTGCCGGCACTGTTCAGCTTGCCACCAATCACAAAGGTCGGATCCAGGCCGGCTTCGCCCAGAATGGACGCGATCAGGCTGGTGGTGGTGGTTTTGCCGTGGGTGCCAGCGACGGCGATCCCGTGACGGTAACGCATGATCTCGGCCAGCATCTCTGCCCTGGGCACAATGGGAACGCGCCGGTCACGGGCAGCAGTGACTTCCGGGTTGTCCGACGCCACCGCGGACGAAACCACCACCACATCTGCGCTGGCACTGTTGTGCTCACGATGACCAATCTGAACCTCGACACCCATGGCTTTCAGGCGATCGGTAACCGGGCCTTCCCTCAGATCCGAGCCGGAAACATCGTACCCCTGGTTTTTAAGCACCTCGGCAATGCCACTCATACCGGCTCCGCCAATCCCGACGAAATGGATGTGACGGATGCGGCGCATTTCGGGCACCTGATAGACCAGGGGCGGGTTGGTTGCGTCAGCCATTAGCGGCCTCCAGACAGTAATTCACGACTCTCTCCGTTGCATCGGCGCGGGCCAGCGTTCGGGCGGCCTTCGCCATATCGGTTACCCGGCTGCGATCCCGGGACAAATCGCCGAGAGTTTCCGCCAGCACGGCCGGGGTCATCTTGGGTTGTGGGATCAGGATGGCCGCCTTTGCCGCCACCATTTGCTCCCCGTTTTTGGTCTGGTGATCATCCACCGCATGGGGAAACGGCACCAGCACAGCGCCAATGCCCGCCGCACAGAGTTCGGAGACGGTCAATGCGCCGGAGCGGCAGAGCACCAGATCAGCCCATTGGTAGGCGCCTGCCATGTCCTTGATGAACGGTTCGACGGTCGCCTCCACCCCGTGTTTTTCATAAGCCTCGCGGGCTGCCTCGGCATGACGCTCACCACACTGGTGACGAACCACCGGACGCTCTGCCTCTGCCAGCAAGGCCAGCGCCTCCGGCAGTTGCTCGTTGAACACCTGGGCGCCAAGACTGCCACCCACTACCAGCAACCGCAGAGGACCTTCCCGGCCGGCCAGACGCTGTTCCGGCGGCGCCAATGCCGCCAGGTCCTCCCGCACCGGGTTACCGGTGCACCGGGTGACCACTTTCGGCCCGAAGCTGCCGGGAAAAGCCTCCAGAACCGTTGCCGCGAACCGCACCAGAAGGCGGTTGGTCATTCCGGCGATAGCGTTCTGTTCATGGATGACCAGCGGCGTTCTGGTCAGCCAGGCGGCCACACCACCAGGACCGGTGACGAAGCCTCCCATACCAACCACACAATCCGGTCGAATCCGGCGCAGAATTGTGAACGCCTCACCGAGGGCCCGCATCAACCGGAAAGGCGCAAGGGCCAGTGCCAGCTTGCCTTTGCCTCGCAGGCCGGAAATATGAATTAGCGACAGCGGAATGTCGGTGTCACCGATCAGCCTCTGTTCCATTCCGCCAGTGGCGCCCAGCCAGTAGACCTGGTGACCACGGGCTTCAAGCGCCCGCGCGGTGGCCAGAGCGGGGAAAACGTGCCCACCGGTACCACCCGCCATCATCAGGAAGCGGCGCTGGTCACTCATAGGCGGCACCTCCGCGCTTCCCGGTGCCGGCCTTTTCGCTGGCCAGCCTTTCCTTATCGAGGCGTTCCATTTCAACCCGGGCCATAATGCCGATACTGACGCAGGTGATCATCAGGCTGGAGCCGCCATAGCTGACCAGCGGAAGCGTCAGTCCCTTAGTGGGCAGCAGCCCGGTACTGACCGCCATGTTGATGCCGGCCTGCAGGCCAATGAGCAATGCCAGGCCGTAGGCAAAACAGGCGGCAAAAGGCATACCCGCAATTTCCGCCCGGCGGGCAATAACAAAGCTGGTAACCACGAGCACGGTGAACAGACCGAGTACCAGCAGCGACCCCATAAGGCCGAACTCCTCGGCAATAATCGCGAAGATAAAATCGGTATGGGCCTCTGGCAGAAAGAACAGCTTCTGGATGGAGTTACCCAGACCGACACCGCCCCAGTCTCCGCGACCAAAGGCAATCAGCGACTGGGTCAGTTGGTACCCGCTGTCGAACTGGTCTTTCCAGGGGTCGAGATAGCTGACAACCCTCTTGAGGCGGTACGGCTGGGTGACGATAAGGATTGCCCCCAACACCACCAGCGTGCCAATCAACGGCACGAACCGGCTCAGGCGCACGCCGCTCAGGAAGATCATCCCCGCCGCAGCCGTGACCAACACAACCGTGGCACCAAAGTCTGGCTGAATAACCAGCAATACCGACGCAACCCCCAGAACCACCAAGGGTTTCAGGAAACCCGCCCAGGTGTTGAGCAGTTCCTGCCGGCGCCGAACCACGTAGCCGGCCAGATAGGCGATCAGGCAAAGCTTGGCCACTTCCGATACCTGAACGTTAAACAGGCCGAACGGAATCCACCGGGTGGAACCATTCACCGTGCGCCCGAGTGGCGTTAGCACCAGCACCAGCACCAGCAGACCGACCCCAAGCAACAGCCAGCCACTGCGCTCCCACCAGGCCACAGGCACATTAACAGCCACCAGGGCCGCAAAGCTGCCAAGGCCGGCAAATAACAACTGACGAATCACGTAGTGATAGCTGTTACCCATGGTTTCCGCGGCCATATCCATCGAGGCCGACGAAATCATGACTATTCCGACAACCATCAGCGCCACGGAACTGATAACCAGCAACGCCAGGGGCTGGATGTCCCCCAGCCACCGTGTCCTTCCCGGTAATGAAAGATCTGCGTACATCACAGGCCCTCCACCAGGGAACGGAACTGGTCGCCACGATCCTGATAGTCGCGGAACATATCAAAGCTGGCACAGGCCGGTGACAGCAGCACTCGATCCCCCGCGCGGGCCAGGGCGGCTGAGCTGGCGACCGCTTCAGCCAGGCTGTCTGACCGGTAAACAGGAATCCCGCTGCCAAGCACATCGGCAATGGCCGGGGCATCGCGACCAATGAGCACCACTGCCCGGCAGTGCAGCGCGACTGGCGCCTCCAGTGCGGTAAAGTCCGCGCCCTTGCCGTCACCGCCGGCAATCAGCACAACCTTGCCATTTTCCGGGGCCAGGCTCTCGATGGCCGCCACCGTTGCACCAACATTGGTGCCTTTGGAATCGTTGATGAAATCCACCTCGTCAAACCGGCGCACAAATTCACACCGGTGCGGCAGCCCCGGAAACTCCCGGGCCACGTTCAGCATGGGGTCCATCGGCAACCCCGCCGCATGGCCGAGGGCCAGCGCGGCCATGACATTGCTGATGTTGTGGCGGCCCATGAGCTTCAGCTCACTGGCCAGCAACAGATTCTCGAAACCGAATGTGATCCAGGTGCCCTCATCGTCATCGCGGGTACTGAAGGTGTCCGGGTTCACCCTGTGGAAACCGAAACAGAGAAACCGCAGGGTGTCCCGCGCCATGGGTGTACTGAGGGCATCATCCAGATTAACGACGGCATTCCGGCAGCCCCGATAGATCCTCTGCTTTGCCTGGAAATAGGCCATCTTGCTCGGGTAACGATCCATGTGGTCGTCGCTGACGTTCAGCACCGTCGCGGCCAGCGCATTAAGCTCTGCCGTGGTTTCCAGTTGGAAGCTCGACAGCTCGAGCACATAAAGATCGGCACCCTGGTCCAGCAGATCCAGGGCCGGTGTTCCGATATTGCCTCCAACGGCCACCTTACGCCCGGCGGCTTTGGCCATCTCGCCCACCAGGGTGGTCACGGTGGTTTTGCCGTTGGAACCGGTGATCGCGATGATCGGCGCGTCGGCGGCCTCGGCGAACAGGTCGATATCACCGCGAATCTGCGCACCCTGGTTTGCCGCCCCGGCAATGGCCGGGTGCGCGATGCCCACACCCGGGCTTACCACCAGTTCGTTGAAGCCGGCGAACAGCCCAGCATCGAAATCTCCCAGGTAAAGCGGAACTTCCGGCCAGCCGGCCTTGAGTTCATCCAGCCCAGGCGGTGCACTGCGGCTATCCGCAACAGCGATATCCCGACCTTGCCCGGACAGGTAGCGCACGCAGGAAAGCCCGGTTTTACCGAGCCCTACGACCAGTGTGCGACGATCCGAAGCAATGACACTCATAGCGGCTGCGTTTTCCTATCTCAGTTTCAGACTGGCTATGCCAATCAGGACCAGAACCACGGTAATGACCCAGAACCGGACAATGACCCGGGGCTCCGGCCAGCCTTTCAATTCAAAATGATGATGCAGGGGCGCCATGCGGAAAATTCTGCGCCCGGTCAAACGGAACGATGCGACCTGCAGGATCACCGAGATCGTCTCCATCACAAACACACCCCCCATAATGAAGAGCACGATTTCCTGCCGGACAATTACCGCAACTACCCCGAGTGCCGCACCCAGGGCGAGGGCACCGACATCCCCCATGAAAACCTGCGCCGGGTAGGTGTTGAACCACAGGAATCCCAGCCCTGCACCCACCAGGGAGCCACAGAACACAATGAGCTCGCCGGTGCCGGGCAGGTGGGGAATCAACAGGTAATTGGCAAACTGGGCATGCCCGGACAGGTAGGCAAAAATCCCGAGGGCGCCAGCCACCATAACGGTAGGCATAATGGCCAGGCCATCCAGCCCGTCGGTGAGATTGACAGCGTTACTGCTGCCGACAATCACGAAGTAGCTAAGCAGGATGAAGAACACCGGGCCCAGAGTCAGGGATACCTGCTTGACGAAAGGCACATAGAGCGATGTCTCCTGCGGCAAGGCAGAACTGTAGTAAAGCGCGATCGCCGCCGAGGCGCCGATCACCGACTGCCAGAAATACTTCCAGCGGGCCGGCAAACCGCGCGGATTGCGCTCAACCACTTTGCGATAGTCGTCGACCCAGCCAATGGCACCAAACAGTAGCGTGACAAGAATGGTGACCCAGACATAACGGTTTCCGAGATCTGCCCAAAGCAGCGTGCTGACCCCGATTGCCACCAGAATCAGTGCCCCCCCCATGGTGGGGGTTCCCGCCTTGCTGAGATGGGTCTGCGGGCCGTCGTCCCGCACCGCCTGACCGATCTGGTACTGGCTCAGTTTGCGGATCATCACCGGGCCGATGATCAGGGAAATCAGCAGCGCAGTGAGGGTTCCCAGAATTCCGCGCAGCGTCAGGTACTGAAACACCGTCAGTGCCGAAAAATATTGTGACAGAATCTCTGTCAGCCAGAGCAGCATCAGCTATTCACCTTTTCTTTAATTCCCTCCACCACGCGATCCATGGCGGAACTGCGAGACCCCTTGACCAGCACTGTCAACGGAGTGTTTTTGGCTTTGACAACTGAATCGACCGCCTGCTCGTGGGTCTGGCAGGGCTCCGTGCGTTCACCATAGCCGTCGGCATAGCCTTCACAGCCGGGGCCGACCGTTATCAATCGTTCGATTCCCTGCTCCCTGGCGTACTCGCCCACTTCCCGGTGCAGTTCCCGGGCCTCAGGGCCGAGTTCGGCCATTGCGCCCAATATTGCAACCCTCTGGCCGGAACGCTGCGCCAGGACACCCAGCGCGGCTTTTATCGACGAGGGGTTGGCGTTGTAGCTGTCATCAATCAGCGTTAGCCCTGCTGACAGGTTCAACACCTGGAGCCGCCCTGAGACCGAGGCAACGTTGCCCAGCCCCTCGACAATGGCCTGGTCATCGGCACCCAACTGGCGAGTCGCTGCGATGGCCAGCAGCATGTTGGTGATGCTGTGATCACCCTCGAGCGCCAGCACAACGCGGCAACTCCAGTTGTCCGGGCCCTGCACCAGAATCGACCGGGCACCGGCGTCACGGCTTTCTACCACAGCGTAATAATCTGCATCAGCATCAAGCCGGCTGACCGCGGCAACCCGACGTTCACCAGCACGCTTCTGCCACTGGCCAAAAGCCGGATCGTCCCGGTTCAGCACCACCAGACCATCCGCTGCGACGCCGTCGATAATCTCGCCCTTGGCCAGGACTATGTTTTCATAGCTACCAAAGCCCTCCAGATGGGCCTCGCCCGCGTTGGTCAGAATGGCTACTTCGGGCTCCGCGAGCGCAACCGTATGGGCAATTTCACCCAGCCCGCTGGCCCCGAGCTCAATCACGCCGTATTGGTGCTCCGGTGAGAAACCAAACAACGTAAGCGGCACCCCAATGTGGTTGTTCAGGTTGCCCCGGGTCGAGAGTGTCGGCCCCATCCGCGAAAGAATGGCCGCACACATCTCCTTGACCGTTGTCTTGCCACTGCTTCCGGTAATGGCAAGAACCCTGGCGGTGCTCTCTCGGCGATTAACCGATGCCAGCCGGGCCAGAGCCATGAGGGTATCGCTCACAACCAGCTGCGGTAACGACACGCTGCTATCCGGCGCGTCGACAACCACGCCAGCGGCACCATGCTCCCGGGCCTGCTGCAAAAAGCGGTGACCATCAAAGTTCTCACCCCGAAGGGCGACGAACAACTGCCCCCGCTCAAGGGTACGGGTGTCGGTTGAAACTCCGGTAAACATCACGGACGCCAGATCTTCCGCCGCACACTCGGCACCCAGCCAGCGTTGCGCTTCGGCCAGCGAAAAGGCGCGCATCATGCCACACCTCCATTGAGTTTCAAGATGTGGCGAACGTGTTCGGCATCGCTGAAAGGGTACTTCTGGCCGGCTATTTCCTGGTAGGCCTCATGGCCTTTTCCGGCGATCAGGACCAGGTCGTCCGGCGTGGCACTGCGAATTGCGGTGCGGATTGCCTCTGCCCGGTCATGTATAACGGCAACTTTCTCGGGTTCGGCAAAGCCGGCCATAATGTCACGGGCAATGGCGGCGGGGTCTTCGCTGCGTGGATTGTCATCTGTCACGATAACCCGGTCCGCCAGCTTTTCGGACTCCACTGCCATCTCCGGGCGCTTGCCGGCATCGCGATCACCGCCGCAGCCGAAGACGCAAACCAGGTCGCCGGCAACATGGGGCCGCAGCGCCGCCAGGGCATTGGTGAGGGCATCCGGTGTATGGGCGTAATCGACCACCACCCTGATACCACTGGCACCGCCAAACCTTTCAAGTCTTCCCGGTGGAGGTGTCAGGCGGGCGGCAGCCTGCTGCACCCGCTCCACCGGAACCCCGAGGGTCAGAACCGTGGCCATGGCCGCCAGCACATTACTGGCATTGAAGCTGCCCATGAGGGGGACGGCAATCTCAAACCGGCCCCACTCACCGTCCACCTCCGCCTCAAAGCCCTCATCCGTCGGCCGGAATTCCCTCAACCAGAGTTCGGTCTGGGATTCGTGCAGACTGTAGCGGACGCGATCACATTTGCCGGTCAGTTGTTCGTGCAACTGGCGGCCAAAAGGATCGTCGAAGTTGATGACGGCAAAGTGCAGTTCCTCACGCTCGAACAAGCGCGCCTTGGCCTCGCCGTAGGCCTCCATGGAGCCGTGATAGTCCAGGTGATCCCGGGTCAGGTTGGTAAACACGGCACCGGTCATGGTGAGGTTATCGATACGCCCCTGATCAAGCGCGTGCGAGGAGACCTCCATAACGGCTGCGCGCCCGCCCTGCTTGAGAACTCGTGACAGAACCCGATTCACCTGAACGGCGTCTGGCGTGGTGTGGGTCGCCGGATGCAAGGCACCGGGCATGCCATAACCGAGGGTCCCGAGAACGCCACAAGGTGTGCCGGTCTCTTTGAGCAACTGGGCTACGTACTGGCACACCGAGGTTTTGCCGTTGGTTCCGGTAACACCAATCAGGCGCAGACGTTGCGACGGATGTTCGAAGAACCGGTCGGCAATGCAACCGACCAGGCCACGAAGGCCGGCCACCGGGACCACCAGGGCACCTTGCCGCTCCGAACATTCAACGGGCATGTCAGACTCCAGGAGGATGACCGTAGCCCCGGCCCTGATCGCCGAATCCACATAAAAGTCAGCGGGCGAACTGGCCCCCGCCAGAGCAATAAAGGCGTCGCCGGAGACCACATCGCGACTGTCCGACTTAAGACCATGTATGGTCACGTCGAACACCGACGGAACCGCCACAATTCCTTGCAACAAAGTGCTGAGAGATGTGATGCACATAACCTTACCCTCGCGCCCCGGTCGTGGGCGAGGCCGCTTTTGCTTTTGCGTCTCCCACTTCCAGCTCAGGCTTCACATTCAGCAGTCGAAGTGCGTCACTCATCACTCTGGCGAACACCGGCGCAGCGACTTCCCCGCCGTAATATTCACCGGACTGCGGCGCATCAACGGCCACAACCGTAACCAGTCGCGGATCATCAATCGGTGCCATACCGGCAAAAATGGCCTTGTACTGACTGTCTTCGTAACCCTGATCGCCCACAAGGTGAACCGTTCCGGTCTTGCCTCCGGCAGAGTAGAACCCGGGCTGCGCGCGGGTTCCTGTACCACGGGTAATCACTTGCCGAAGCATGTTGCGAATTTTGTAGGTAATCTGTTCTGACAGGACACGGCGCCCTTGTGGCTGCTCTTCCCGCTTCATCAGGCTGAGCGGATAGCGCACACCGCCATTGGCAATCACCATATAGGCCTGGGCCAGTTGCAGGGCGTTCACGCTCATGCCATAGCCATAGGCCAGGGTCGCTTCTTCAACCGGCCGCCACTTCGGTGGCGCCGGCAGCACCCCGACAGCCTCCCCCGGGAACCCGATACCGGTTGGCTGGCCGATCCCCAGCCGGTCGTACATGTCACGGATAACATCACCGCCAAGATCAGTGGCAATCTTGCTGATTCCGACGTTGCTGGATTTAACAATGATGTCCGTTACGTCCAGCACTCCATAGTTCCGGTGATCCCGAATGGTGAAACGGCCAAAACTCCGGTAACCCGGATTGGTGTCGATGGTGCTGTTGACGGAATACTGCCCGGATTCCAGTGCCGCAGCCATGGTTATAGGCTTCATGGTTGAGCCGGGCTCAAACAGGTCGGTGATCGCCTTGTTTCTGAGGTTTTCCGCAGCCAGTTGGCTGCGATCATTGGGGTTGTAGGATCCCTGGTTCACCATCGCCAGAACTTCACCCGTATCCACATCAAGCATCACCAGCGTTCCGCCACGGGCGTTATGGGCGGCGACGACGGCTTTGAGCTCGCGGTAAGCCAGGTACTGAAGGCGCAGATCAATACTGAGCGCAAGATCACGGCCAGGGCTGGCATCCCTGATCAGGGTCAGATCCTTGATGATCCGCCCCCGGTTATCCTTGAGTACCCGCTTGAGGCCGGATTCACCGGACAACCATTCGTTGTAGGCAAGCTCGATACCTTCCTGGCCACGCTCGTCGATATTGGTGAAGCCAACAACATGGGCCGTCACTTCGCCGGCGGGATAGTAACGGCGGTATTCCTGGCGTGAATAGACACCCTCGATATCGAGAGCCAGCGCCTGCCTGGCGAGCTCAGGCTGAACCTTGCGACGCAGGAAAATGAACTCACGACCCGAGTATTCCTTCAGGCGCTCACGCAGGGAGGCCTCACTGATATCCAGAAGCCGGGCAAGATTAGCCAGACGCGGCTCAGCCGGGTCCATCTCCGAGGGGTTGGCCCAGATGGTCTGCACGGGTGTGCTGACCGCCAGTGGCTCACCATATCGATCGGTAATCACACCCCGGTGGGCGTCGATGGTCTCAACCCGTATTGTCCGCACATCCCCCTGCCTGCGCAGGAATTCGTTGTCAATCACCTGCAGATCAACCAGGCGCCACCCCAGCACCCCGACAATCAGGAGAAAGATGCCCAGCACGGAGCCAAAGCGCCAGGCTTCTAGCCTGGCCGCCAAACGCTGCCTCCATGTTGTCGTCTTTCCCTGATCAGACACGTCGATCACCTTTGCTATTGTTGTTATCGGCTGTCAGTCGCAGACATCAGCGGTACCAGCACAACATCCTGACGCTCCGGCACCACCATGTTGAATCGCTCCGCTGCCAGATTCTCCACCCGGCCGAAGGCTCCCAGCGCACTCTCCTCAAGCAACAGCTGACTCCACTCTCTCTGGTAGCGGTCCCGTTCTGCCTGAAGCTGCGATAAGGTGTTGAACAGTTTCCGGTTTTCATGGGCACTCACGACAACGCCGATGGAGGACGCCACCAGCAGCGCCACAAGGCCGAGGGATACCAGGACCTTGCCCTGCTTTGTGGCATCAAAAACCTGCCGCGAAATCCGGACGGCCGTGACCACACCGTCCCGGACTCTCTGCTTGTTCAATTTTGCCGTTTTAACCGGCTCTTCAATGGCTACCGCGCCCATGACTACGCGCTCCCCTGCGAGTTATTTCTGATATCAGTGCGTTCCAGAACCCGCATGACTGCGCTGCGGGCCCGTACGTTGTCACTTACTTCGTCGGCACCGGCCTTGCTGGCCTTGCCAACAAGCCGGAAATCCGAGGCTTCGTGTTCCGCGGTTACCGGCACACCCTTGGGCACTTGGGGCCCGCGTGCCAGATCCCGCATAAAACGCTTGACCAGCCGGTCTTCCAGCGAATGAAAGCTGATGACCACCAGCCGGCCACCGGTTGCCAGCCGATCGACGGCCGCCCGGAGGCCCGCTTCAAGATCTTCCAGTTCCCGGTTGATAAAAATCCGGATCGCCTGGAAGGTTCGTGTCGCCGGGTGCTTGTGCTTCTCTTTTTTGGGTACCGCTTCACTGACCAGTTCCGCCAACTGGCGGGTCGTCTCGATCGGCGTTTCCTGCCGGCGCGCGACCAGAAGCCGGGCAATACGCCGGGAAAAACGCTCTTCGCCATAGCGGAAAATTACGTCCGCTATCTCGGTTTCTTCCGCCGTTGCAAGCCACTGCGCGGCACTGGGCGCCTGCTCGGTGTTCATCCGCATGTCCAGTGGGCCATCGCGCATAAAGCTGAAACCACGAGACGCATCATCGAGCTGGGGTGACGAGACGCCAAGGTCCAGCAATACACCGTTCACTGACTCCCAGCCCTGGCCAGTAACGGCTGCGTCCAGCTCGGCAAAAGAGCCATGAAAACAGTGGAACCGGTGATCCCGGGTTTCCAGTTCGCGTGCCACCCTGATTGCCTCGGGGTCCTTGTCAATCCCCAGCAACTGGCCCGCCTCACCCAGATGCCCAAGAATCAGGCGACTGTGGCCACCGCGGCCAAAGGTGCCATCGACGTAGCAGCCGTCAGGGTCATTAATCAGATAGTCGACTGCCGAATCCAGAAGCACCGAGCGATGCTTGTATGCCGCTCCGGGCTCCTGCCTGCGATCGGCGGTCATAGGGACAATGCCTCCATCTCGGGCGGCATTTCATCGTCTCCGGAAGACTCATCCAGCCAGGCAAACCAGCGCTCTTCACTCCAGAGCTCAAACTTCTTGCCCTGCCCGATCAACATCAGCTTTTTCTCAAGATGGGCGTAGCTTCTCAGCGTTGGAGGAATCAGAATGCGCCCGGCTGAGTCCAACTCCATGGGGGCAGCATTACCCAGAATCAGACGCTGCAGGCGACGCGCCGCCTTGTTCATATTGGGAAGAGCCTCAATCTTGGGCCTGAGAACTTCCCATTCGGGCTCCGGATACACCAGCAGACAACGTTCTTCGTCGGCATTGGCCGTCAATACAATGCGCCCACCACAGGCCTGCGCGAGCTGCTCGCGCACCTTGGCGGGGATCGCCAGGCGACCCTTCGCATCCATATTGATGGCATGACTGCCGAGAAAATTACTCATTCACACTGTCTCTGGGTGCCTGGAAACCACAAAAAACCACTAGAAACCACTTTTTCCCACTTCCGCACACTATAGAAACACGCAATACACAATGCAAGCGCCGCAAACAGCGCCACACGCGGGAAAGTTCCTTTTATGACAAGAGGTTACGGGGGCGGATTCAACGAAGCGCTGAGATTACGAAAAAGAAAAGAAGCAAAATCAAATACCTGCAGAAAAGTCTGGAGAAGACAAGTGAGGTTTAAGATTTTTTGGCTATAAAAGACATCTGCTGAGAATGACAGACTTCACATGAGGGGAATAAAAGAGTGAGCTCGCCGATAAGCCGGGTTCTGTCTTGGACAGTCATTCATCTAGGGCCTGCGTCACCACAGGCCTCAAGCAACCTACCCGAATCCAGCGCGGGCCACGCCATTGGATTCCTATTTGGTCTTGCTCCAGGTGGGGTTTACCATCGCCGTGAACTGTTGCCAGCCACGCGGTGCGCTCTTACCGCACCGTTTCACCCTTACCGGCGCCCGAAGGCGCTTAGGCGGTCTGCTCTCTGTTGCACTTTCCGTCGGCTCGCGCCGCCCAGGCGTTACCTGGCACCTTGCCCTGCGGAGCCCGGACTTTCCTCCCCCGGTAAAACCGGCGGCGACTGTCTGGCGAGCTCGGGCGAGACAATACTCCTGCACCTGCGGCCTTGCAAGGGAAACCGCCTCGGGAGCTCAACCGTCCTTCAGGGCCAGGGCCCGCTGATAAAGCTCGTTCTTTGACAGCCCCGTCAATTCTGCGGCCATCTTTGCCACCTTTTTTACCGGCAGCTCCGCCAGCAGGACCGTCAGTACCCGGTCAACATCCATGGTTGTCGCCTCGCTATTGCCGGGACGGGCCTCGGCACCACGGACCATCACGACAAACTCACCACGGGTACCGTGGGCATCCTGCTCCAGCTCAGCCAGAACCTCGCCCACCGAGCCCGAGTAGAAGGTCTCGAACGTCTTGGTGATTTCCCGGCCAAGCACCACCTCACGCCCGGCTCCCAGAACCTCGCCAATATCCCGCAAGGATTCGAGAATTCGGTGGGGTGATTCGTAAAACACCAGGGTTGCAACCTCACTGGCGAGCGACTCAAGGCCTGACCGTCGACCTGAGCGTTTTGCGGGAAGAAAACCCACGAACAGGAACCGATCGGTTGGCAACCCGGCGGCACTCAACGCGGCCACCAGCGCACAAGCCCCGGGAATGGGACTGACCGAGAAACCCGAGGCCCGGGCCTCCCGAACCAGCACATAGCCGGGATCGGAAATCAGCGGCGTGCCGGCATCGGAGATCAGCGCGACATCCCGTCCCGCCGCAAGCTCCGCCAGCAAGCCGGCGGCACGATCTTTTTCATTGTGATCGTGCAGCGCAACCAATCGTTTCTGAAGGCCCAGATGGCTCAGGAGCCGACCACTGTGCCGGGTGTCCTCGGCAGCCACCACATCAACACCGGCCAGCACCTTCGTCGCCCGCGCAGACAGGTCATCGAGATTGCCGATGGGCGTGGCGACAATATAGAGGGTTCCTCCCGCAACGTCCTTCCGGTTCGCCGAAGCGGGGAAATCACTGCTCTCGCTGTTCAAATTTGTTGCCCCTTCATTGCTGCTGCACGGACCGTGACAGTTACGTCATGTGAATTAATACCGGAGCTGTTAAACTTGCCACCGTTAGTCTGGCGCCACAAGCCCAATAATCCGGAGTATATCGAGCTTGCCATGATAAAGATCCGCATCCATAAACGAGCCCTGGCCAGCGTTCTTGCCGCCGCCCTACTGTCCGCCGGTTGTGCCAGCGTCAACCTTGATTCGCACATTGCCCAAACTGCAGACCAGGCTCTTGAAATGGCCAGCAGGGAAGACAATGTCGAAACGGCCCAGGCCTACCTGCTCCGGATTGCCAGCCGATTCCAGGATCAGGGCGACCACGCGGCAGCCCGAACGCTACTGCAAAGCGAGCAGCTGGCGCAACCGGCACCGACACTCGAAAACCAGAAGCGGCTGTTGTCGATGGCAAGTGCAACGGCACTTGACGATAAATCCTGGGCAAGAGAGCTGGCCGGCAAGCTGTCGCCTTCAGATTTCATCGACTACCCGGCAAACCTGATGGCGCGGGCCGCCTATCTTCAGGCAGACACCTTCGCACTGGCGGACGACCCGCTCTCTGCCGCCATGACCCTGATCTTGCTCGCCCAGACCGATAGCACCGCCGATCCCCAGAAAATTCATGACCGGGTCTGGTCGCTTCTGGCGCGAGTGCCTGACAGCCAGCTGGATTCCGCCTCTGCGGACGCCATCGGTTATGAAGCCCAGGGCTGGCTGGAGCTGGCGCGGATTGTCCGCGCGCCCGATACCAACATCGATGAACAGGGGCGAATCATACGCGATTGGCAGAACAACTGGCCCGGCCATCCCGCCGCCCAGGTGCTGCCGTCCGAACTGCGGCTGATCGCAAACCTGGCTGCAAGCCGGCCTGAGGAAATCGCCCTGGCAGTTCCGCTGAAAGGCCCGCTCGCAACCGCTGGCAAAGCGATTCGAGACGGATTTCTTGCCGCCTACTACCTGGATGACGCCGCCAATCGCGGTAAAACCGATATCCGGATCTTCGATACCTCCAGCACACCGTTTATCGAACTGTATCGCGAACTTTCGACCCAGGATATTGATCTGGTAGTCGGCCCCCTGGAAAAGGATGCGCTGGCAGAACTTGCCTCGATGAACACGCTTCCGGTGCCCGCCCTGGGACTGAATTATCTGCCCGCCGGCTCGCAGCCGCCGGAAGGCCTCTATCAGTTTGGCCTGTCAGCGGAAGATGAGGCTCGCCAGATCGCCGACCGGCTTCTGGCCAAGGGATTGCGCCAGGTCCTGGTACTCATTCCGCAGGGCGAGTGGGGAGACCGGGTGGAACAGGCTCTGCGGCAACGGATGACCGCCTCGGGCGGTGTTATCCTGGATGTGGAGCGCTTCTTCCGGGAAGACAACCTCAGGGCCGTGACCGCCGACCTGCTGGGCATTACCGTTTCCCGTGACCGCGCGATCCAGGTTGAACGCACTATTGGTATGGATATTGAGTTTGAACCGCGCCGCCGGCAGGATGCGGATGCCATTGTCATGGTGGCCGAGCCCACGATCGCCCGGCAGTTCAATCCGCTGTTTGCGTTCTATTTCGGGGGCGACCTGCCTGTGTATTCGCCCTCCATCATCTACGAAGGCACTCCGTCGCCTTCCCGGGACCGAGACCTGAACGGCGTTATTTTCACCGATATTCCCTGGGTACTCGGCGACGGCAGCGAACTTCGGAACAAGGCCACCAAGCTGATGCCCGGCACCAGCGGCCAGGCCGGCCGACTGTTTGCCATGGGCGCCGACGCCTGGCAGCTCAGCAAACGCCTGCCATTGCTCCGCCAGGTCAACAGCGCCTCGATCAACGGCCAGACCGGTGTCCTGACCATGACGCCCGAGGGCGCCATCCACCGGGATCAGCTATGGGCCCAATTCCGGAACGGAGCGCCGGAACGCTTGCCGGAACTGGTACCCGATGAGACCAACATCATCCCCCGGGGCGAGGTTATGCCAGTCACCGGGCAGAATTAAGGGAACGATCATTCGCCATGGATGGCACGAAAACCCTGGGAAATCACTTCGAAGGTGTTGCTGCCCGCTACCTTGCCAGCCAGGGCGTGCAGATCCTTGAGCGCAACGTCTACAACCGCGGCGGTGAGATCGACCTCATTGGCCGTGAGGGCGAGACTCTGGTGTTCTTCGAAGTCCGTTACCGGGGTCCCGGCAGCCTGGTTGATCCCGCAAGCTCCATCAATTACCCGAAACAGAAACGACTGATAAAAGCGGTTTCGTTTTATCTGCATCGGCATGGCCTCTGGAACTCAGTTTCACGGATTGATGTGGTTGCCATCAGCCCGGGTACCGTCAAAAAATACCGGGTACAATGGATCCGGAATGCAATTCTGGCAGGATAGTGAAACCGACGATGACCGACACCGAACACCAGATCAACCAGTGGTTCGCAAGCCACATGGAGCACACAGCCCAGGCGGCAAGCACCGCCGGCCCCGCCATAGAGGATGCGGCTGATGCATTCGTGGCGACCCTGCTTCGGGACGGCAAAATCATCACCTGCGCCAATGGCAACGCCAACATTCTGGCCCAATACTTCTGCACTTCGCTGCTTAACCGGTTTGAGCAGGACAGGCCCGCCCTGCCCGCCATCAACCTCGGGGCGGATGCCACCACGTATTCCGCCATCTGCCGGGACAACCGGTTCAACGACACCTTCTCCCGCCAGGTCCGGGCAATCGGCAAGCCCGGCGACCTGCTTTTCGTCATCGTTGACGATGGGCACAAAGCCAACCTTATACAGGCCATTCAGGCCGCTCACGACCGCGAGATGAGTGTTGTGGTGCTCAGCGCAAGGGAAAAATCGGATATCACCTCACTCATGCATCCGGAAGACCATGAGATCGCACTCAATGACCTGAGCCCTACAGAGGCGACCCCGCTGTTACTTCTTATTATTAACGCCCTGTGCGGGCTGATTGATGGCAAGCTTTTCGGGGGATGAAAAAATGCCAGCGGACGCTGGCATTCGAGGCAAGGCGGGCGATTACTTGACGACTTTGAGCGTCGGCCTTCCTGACGGCCGCTCCTCCTGTCCGGAGGCAGACTGCCCTCCGTCGCGCTCACGACCAGCGCCATCAGGGTCCGGCGAGCCAGGCTCACTCCCGAAGACCATGCCCTCGCCGTTTTCCTTGGCATAAATAGCCATCACCGCCTGCAGAGGGATGAACACCTGCATGGGCACACCGCCGAAGCGGGCACTGAACTCGAGCGCACCATTACCAATAACCAGGCCACGGACCGCACCAGAGCTGATATTCAGAACAATCTGCCCGTTCGCCACATGCTCGGTGGGCACCTGCACACCCTGAACGCCGGCATCCACCACAATGTAGGGCGTGCAGTCGTTGTCCAGAATCCACTCATTGAACGCACGCACCAGGTAAGGACGGCTGGACGTCATGGTGTTTTTACTCTCAGCCACTGCCACTCTCCTGCTCCGACCAGCGGAACTTTGCCAAATCAGCGCCAAATCAGCTGCGAATGTCTTCTTCCCGGTCAGAAAGGCTTGCCTTGAAGCCTTCCCGGCTGAAAATGCTGTCCATATATTTCTGCAGCGGTTTGGCCTGCTTTTCGTTCAGGTCAATACCCAGCGCCGGGAGCCGCCACAGAATCGGTGCAATGCAGCAATCCACAATCGTGAACTCTTCCGACAGGAAGAAAGGCATTTCACCGAACAGTGGTGCAGTTGCCAACAGGCTTTCCCGCAGCTCCTTGCGTGCCGCCTCGGAGGCTTTCGCATTCGGCTGGGCCAGAATCCGGTCGACCAGACCACACCAGTCTTTCTGGATCCGATGAATCATCAGCCGGCTATTGGCCCGAGCCACCGGATAAACGGGCAATAATGGCGGATGCGGGAAACGCTCGTCGAGATACTCCATCATGATATTCGGCTCATAGAGCACAAGATCACGATCCACCAGTGTCGGCAGGGCGTTGTACGGATTCAGGTCGGCCAGTTCGGCCGGAGGATTGTCCGGATCCACATCAACGATATCAACGGTGACACCCTTCTCGGCAAGAACGATACGAACCCGGTGGCTGTAGTGGCTGGCCGGATCTGAGAAGAATGTCATTGATGACCGCTTGGTCACAACGCCCATAGAACTACCTCACGAGTAAACAAACCGAAATGATCCTGAAAAAACGCAAAAATCCAGCGGGCCGGTTAGTGCCCGCTGGAACTCAGGGGACGGGATTATACCCTATTTCTCAGTGTACGTCCTTCCAGTACTCACGATTAAGCAGGTAAGCGAACACAAAGAAGATGGCCACAAAGATCAGGACAAAAATCCCCAGACGCTCCCGCTCCAGCTTGACCGGGTCAGCCATGTAGGTCAGGAAGTTGGTCAGATCATACATAGCCTGGTCAAACTCGGCGCCGGTCATGCTGCCTTCAAGCGCGAACTCGGGGCAGGTATTCGCGTTATTGATGTTGCCGCTGAGCGGCTCGACGCTGGCCTCAACACCGATGTGCGGCTTCACGGCACAGAGGCCCTGAAGCCCCACCAACACGTGCGGCATACCTACTGCCGGGAACACAACGTTGTTAACACCAAGCGGGCGCGACTCGTCCTTGTAGAAGCCACGAAGATAGGAATATACCCAATCATCACCACGCAGGCGTGTTTCCAGGGTCAGATCGGGCGGCGGCGCACCGAACCAGTCGGCCGCCATATCCTTGTTCATCGCGTTCTTCATCAGCTCGCCAATCTTGGCACCGGTAAAGATCAGGTTCTCCTCATAGAGCTCTACAGGAATCCCCAGGTCGTCCGCAACCCGCTTGTAACGGGCGTATTCCATGGAGTGGCACCCCATGCAGTAGTTGGTGAACGTGGTTACACCACGCTGCAGGGATGCCTTGTCAGTGTGATCCGGCTCAAACTCATCCAGATGCATCTCTGCGCCAGCTGCCAGCCCGAGCGCCGGCAGGATTGCGATGAAAAGACCAAAAATCAGCTTTCTCATTATCCTGTCACCCTCTCTGGTACTGGCTTGGTTTTCTCCATGCGCGTGTAGAACGGCATCAGAATGAAGTAGAGGAAGTAGACCGCCGTCAGTATCTGGGCCACGGTGGTCCGCCCCGCTGTCGCCGGCACGAGGCCAAGGTAGCCAAGCACCACGAAGCTCACCGCAAAAACGGCGAGAGCGATCTTGCTCAGCCAGCCCTTGTAGCGAATAGAGCGAACCGGGCTTCTGTCCAGCCAGGGAAGGACGAAGAGAATGGCGATGGCACCGCCCATGACGACCACACCCCAGAACTTCGCGGGCAGACCGAACAGGTCAATGGTTACCGCACGTAGCATGGCGTAGAAGGGCGTAAAGTACCAGACCGGTGCAATGTGAGCTGGCGTCTTCAGCGGGTTGGCCGGCTCAAAGTTCGGCTTCTCCAGGAACAGACCGCCCATTTCCGGGAAGAAGAACACCACAACGAAGAAGATGAAAAAGAATACCGCAACGCCCAGCAGATCGTGAACGGTGTAGTAAGGGTGGAACGGGATACCGTCTTTGGGAATGCCATTCTCATCCTTGTTCTTCTTGATTTCGATACCGTCCGGGTTATTCGAACCCACCTCATGCAGGGCGAGGATATGCAGTACAACCAGGCCCAGCAGTACGATCGGCAAGGCAACCACGTGCAGCGCGAAGAAACGGTTCAGGGTAATACCGGAAATCAGATAATCACCGCGAATCCACAGGGACAGGTCTTCGCCGATAACGGGAATCGCACCAAACAGGTTAACGATAACCTGGGCACCCCAGTAGGACATCTGGCCCCAGGGAAGGAGATAGCCCATGAACGCTTCAGCCATCAGCACCAGGTAAATCAGCATACCGAAAAGCCAGATCAGCTCGCGGGGCTTCCGGTAAGAGCCGTACATCAGCCCCCGGAACATGTGGAGATAAACCACAATGAAGAATGCGGAGGCACCGGTTGAGTGAAGATAGCGGAGCAGCCAGCCCCATTCGACATCACGCATGATGTACTCAACCGAAGCAAAGGCGTTTTCCGCGGAGGGGTTGTAACTCATGGTCAGCCAGATACCGGTAACCAACTGGTTCACCAGCACGAGCATGGCCAGGGAGCCAAAGAAGTACCACACGTTGAAGTTCTTCGGCGCGTAATACTTGGCCAGGTGCTTGTTCCAGGCTTCAACAATCGGCAGACGCTCGTCTACCCAGTTAATGAGCTTCTGCATTACGCTGCCTCCGGGTCAAGACCAATCGTCAGGGTCACGTCATCGTCGTAACGATAAGGCGGCACTACCAGGTTGAGGGGAGCTGGTTGCGCCTCAAAAACCCGACCGGCAAGATCGTACTTGGAACCGTGACACGGACAGAAAAAACCGCCGAGCCAGGCCTCGCCCAGATCTTCCGGGGATACTTCAGGACGATAGGACGGAACACATCCAAGATGGGTACAGATGCCGACCAGCACTGCGATCTCGGGCTTGAGGGCCCGGTAGATACCATCGATGTACGGCGGCTGCTGAGGCGCCTTCGACTGAGGGTCTTTTACCTCCTCGTTCAGCTTCTTGATGTTCTCCAGCATGGTCTCGGTACGGCGCACGAGCCAGACCGGCTTGCCCCGCCATTCCACCGTAACCTGCTGACCCGGCTCAATCTTGCTGATATTGACGGTTACCGGTGCACCGGCTGCCTCCGCTTTGGCACTGGGGTTCCAGGATGCCACGAAAGGAACGGCCGCACCGACGACGCCGACTCCACCCACCACAGACGTAGCACCGATCAGAAACCGGCGCCGGCCTTGGCTCACGTCGCCATTACTCATTATGGTTTTCTCCCATCAGGCGATGTCACAGCCTGCAATTCAGCCGGCAATGTGCATCAAAAAGGACTTCATAACCCAAAAATGTAAGCGCCCAAATGGTAATGAAATTACCAGGGCCTTACAAGTCGGAAAGCCGCCACTGGCGCCTCATCCCTGCTCCAGATCAATTTGCTGGCAAATCGTCCGGCCATAAAAAAACCCGACCAAAAAAGGCCGGGTTTCCGGGATCTCTGCTCCAGCGATATTAACGCTTGGAGTACTGAGGACGCTTACGCGCCTTGCGCAGACCCACTTTCTTACGCTCAACTTCACGGGCATCACGGGTAACGTAACCCGCTTTGCGCAGCGCCGGGCGCAGAGTTTCATCGTAATCCATCAGGGCGCGGGTCAGACCGTGGCGAATAGCGCCGGCCTGGCCACTGATACCACCACCCTTGACAGTAATGTTGATATCGAAACGATCGGTGGATTCAGCCACTACCAGCGGCTGACGAACGATCATGCGCAAAGTCTCACGACCGAAGAAATCTTCGATAGTGCGACCGTTGATGGAAATATTACCGCTTCCCGGCTTGATAAAGACTCGAGCCGTGGATGTCTTGCGGCGACCAGTACCGTAATTTTGTGCTACAGACATATCCGCCTTCCGTTAAATGTCGAGTTCTTTGGGCTGCTGGGCTGCGTGAGGATGCTCAGCGCCGGCATAGATTTTCAGCTTCTTGAACATGGCGCGGCCGAGCGGACCCTTGGGAAGCATGCCTTTGACAGACTTCTGGATAACTTGCTCGGGCGCCTTGTCGACCAGCTTCTCGAAGTTGATGGATTTGATTCCACCCGGAAAGCCGGTATGACTGTAATACATCTTGTCAGATGCCTTGTTGCCGGTAACCCGCACCTGGCTCGCATTGATCACAACAATGTAATCGCCGGTGTCTACATGGGGGGTATACTCAGGCTTATGCTTGCCCCGCAGACGACGGGCGATTTCGGTTGACAGACGACCCAGCGTCTTGCCGGCTGCGTCTACAACGTACCAGTCACGTTTTACTGTTTCTGGTTTCGCACTCAGAGTCTTCATTGATTCCGCCTTGAACGCTATATAAGAAACGTTAAAAAACCGCCACCGGTAAATGCTTGGCATCCGGAGGGGTTTCTCTACCTGTTAAATGGTCGGCAGCGACACTATTCGGGGCTGAGATAGTGGCGTCGCCTTGAAAAGCCAGGGCGCGAAGTATACTCGAACCATCCTGGAAATCCAACCATGTGTTTCGCTGTTTCGTTATTCCCCTATACCGTCTGGTGGCCAGCCATATAATCTCGACACATTATCCGTCAGAGCCTGCGCCAGGGCCTCCTGCCCCACCCCGCGAATCCGGGCGAGCGAGTCCAGAATCTGCGGCAGGAAAGCCGGAGAGTTCCGCCCCGGCGGAACGCCTTCAGGGGACATATCCGGCGCGTCTGTCTCCAGCACCAGTGATTCCGTGGGCAGCCTCGAGATGGCTTCCCGGGTTTTGCGGGCCCGGGGGTGGGTGATCACACCGCCAACACCGATAAAACAGCCGAGATCGACCAGTTTTTCAGCCTGCTGAAAACTTCCTGTGAAACCGTGAACCAGGGCCCGGCCGGTCCATTGCATGCGCCTGAGCAGGCCATGCACCTCGTCATGGGTTTTCACCGAGTGAATGACCAGGGGCAGGTTCATTGCGGACGCCAGTCCGACCTGAGCCTCAAACCAGGGCCATTGAGCCTCAAGACGACCCCTGAGCCGATCCAGCCCACATTCCCCGAGAGCCACACAACGTTCCGGCTCACTCCTCAACAGGCGCTCAAGCTCCGCGAGGTCCCCCTCGGAATGCTCCTCCACAAACCACGGGTGTACGCCCAGGCAGTAAAACAGGCCGTCGTGGGCCAGTGCCGTTTGCCGGACCCTGCCCCAGTCCGGCTGGCGCACGCCGGGGATAACCAGATGACTGACGCCGCGCGAGCGGGCCAGTTCGAGCTCCGCCTCGCGACGGCCGTCAAACTCCGGGAAGTCAAAATGGCAATGGGCATCGACCAGTTGCAAGGTCACCTCCACTCGGGCGCTGTCAATGCTCCCGGGTCTTGTGGAACTTGATGTCGGGATAGCGCTCCTGGGTCAGATTCAGGTTGACCATGGTCGGTGCAATGTAGGCCAGCCTGTCGCTGCCGTCCAGGGCGAGGTTGTCGTTGTTCTTGCGCTGGAACTCATCGAGCTTGCGCTCGTCGCTGCACGTCACCCAGCGGGCAGTGGCAACATTGATCGGCTCGTAGACCGCCTCCACCTTGTACTCGCTCTTGAGACGACTGACCACCACGTCGAACTGCAGCACGCCGACGGCGCCAACAATAAGATCGTTGTTGCGGAAGGGCCTGAATACCTGCACGGCCCCTTCTTCGGACAGCTGGATCAGCCCCTTCTGGAGCTGCTTGGCCTTGAGCGGATCCTTGAGACGGATTCGGCGGAACAGCTCCGGAGCGAAGTTCGGTATCCCGGTAAACTTCATGTCGTCGCCGGCGGTGAAGGTATCGCCCAACTGGATGGTGCCATGATTGTGCAGCCCGATGATGTCACCGGCAAAGGCCTCTTCGGCATGTTCCCGGTCGCCTGCCATAAACGTCAGGGCGTCGGAAAATCGCACCTCTTTGCCTATGCGCACATGGCGGGCCTTCATGCCCTGACTGTACCGGCCGGACACAATGCGCAGGAACGCCACACGGTCGCGGTGCTGGGGATCCATGTTCGCCTGGATCTTGAAAACGAAGCCCGAGAAGCCCTCTTCCGCCGGCTGCACCACCCTCTGGTCCGTTGCCCGGGGTTGCGGCTGCGGCGCCCAGTCCACCAGACCGTCCAGCATATGATCGACGCCAAAGTTGCCCAACGCCGTACCGAAGAACACCGGCGTCAACTCGCCGGCCAGAAAAGCCTCTTGGTCAAATTCATGGGATGCGCCTTTAACCAGTTCGATTTCATCGCGCAGGTCAGCGGCATAAGCCCCGATCGCCTGCTCCAGCTCCGGGTTATCAAGCCCCGGGATGACGCGTCTCTCCTGAATGGCGTGGCCCTGGCCGGACTTATAGAGAACCACTTCATCCCGCAGCAGATGGTAGACACCCTTGAAGCTCTTGCCCATGCCGATCGGCCAGGTAATCGGCGCGCAGGCAATTTTCAGAACCTCCTCGACCTCATCCATCAATTCGACCGGGTCCCGGGTATCCCGGTCCAGCTTGTTCATGAAGGTGATAATGGGGGTGTCACGCAAGCGGGTAACTTCCATCAGCTTGATGGTCCGCTCCTCAACACCCTTGGCACTATCGATGACCATCAGACAGGAATCGACCGCCGTCAGCGTACGATAGGTGTCTTCGGAGAAATCCTCGTGTCCCGGCGTATCCAGCAGGTTCACCAGCTTGCCACCATAGGGAAACTGCATGACCGACGTGGTCACGGAAATACCGCGCTCCTTTTCCATTTCCATCCAGTCCGACTTGGCATGCTGGCCGGACTTTTTCCCCTTGACGGTCCCCGCCTTCTGAATCGCCTGGCCGAATAACAGGACTTTTTCGGTAATGGTGGTTTTACCGGCATCCGGGTGCGAGATAATTGCGAAGGTGCGGCGCTTGGCCACTTCCTGGGAAAGGTTAGACATAGTTGAAGAGCAACCTGAATCTGATGTGCTGGAAAAGGCCGCTATTATAGGGCTTAAGCGGCGGTTACGCGAACACAGCCGGTGCCGGTTACCGGCCGAGCCCGAGAGCCATCACCCGGGCATCCTCCCGACCACTGGCCGCCGGATAGTACCCGGGGCGACGACCGATTTCCCGGAATCCCTCGACTTCATATAGGCCAATGGCCGCTTCATTGCTGGCTCTCACCTCCAGCAAAAGCTTTGACATGCCCTCGCGGGAGGCGGCCGACAGCAGATGCCTGAGAAGCTGCCGGCCAATACCCTTGCCGCGCACCTGGGGGTGCGTGCAGATATTCAGGAGGTGTGCTTCATCGACCATATAGGCGACAACCGCATACCCTGCAAGAAATTCACCATGGCAGACGGCCCAGAGGCGATAACTGTCCTTGAAACAGTCAAGAAATACCGCTTCGCTCCATGGATAGGAGTAGCCCTGACGCTCAATATCCAATACCGACGGAAGGTCCGCCGGAGACAGCGGCCGGACAAGAAGATCAGTCGCCATCACCCTTCGGTAGAGGTCCGGACAGGGCATCACTGGCCCGCCAGAGGCTTGAGCTGATGCCAGAGCGAGCGCTTCAGGGCGGGATTGCCGGCAAGTTGTGCGAGGGAGTGTTCGAACCTGATCGCCGCATCACGGCCCAGTGCTTCGGTCAGCCAGTCGTGTCCGGATCCGGTCTCGATGCCCAGCACAACGACTTTCTGGCCACTCAGCCCGGCCAGAACACTCTGCATCAACTCGGCAAGGTCTTCGCTGGTATTGCCGGGAACCAGAAGATTATTGAACACAGGCCAGCGTATGCGACCCAGGACAGGAGTTTCCTGTTCGCCCAGGCTCTTGAGGATATTCAACGCCAGATTTTCCTGAAGCCGGTTACTGGCATCGGCCGACATGTCGGCGATCAGGGCGACATTGGTGCCCGCCCAGAGCATCAGGCTGACCTTCTCGACTTCGCCTGCCTGCACGGGGCCAGCTGCTTCGATTACCGGAGCTGGTTCCGGCGCATCCTGGCTGGCCGTAATGGCAGCTCCGGGCTTCGGGGCCTCACGGGCGTCTCTTTCTCGAGCTGCGCGACCACCCTCCATCAGGGCCTGCAGATCGGCGATACGTGCGGCACCGTCATTACGATCTCCGCCCGGCGTTACAGGCTGGCCGCCCCTAACCGAATGCGCGCCGGGCCGGACCGCCGGCTCGGAGGTTGGCAGCGGAGCCTCAGCAGCAGCCTTGCATGGGAATTCAAATTCCGGGCTGGGTGCGGCGCCCGGCAGCGACTGCCTGGCATACCACAAGCGTATACCTGCCGCCCCGAGGTAAAACTGTCTCTCAGCTTCAGCCCGAATCATTGAGCACGCCTGTACTGCCCGGGAAACTGGAGTATCTCAAACATCGGCCACCTGTGGATGCTGCCGAATGCCACCCTTGCTGATCAGATTAAGGGCTTCAATATAGGCTTTGGCGGACGCCGCGATGATATCCGTATCGGCCCCGACGCCATTTACAATGCGGCCGCCACGCGCAAGGCGCACCGTAACCTCGCCCTGGGCATCCGTTCCGCTGGTGATATTGTTGACGGAGTAAAGCTGAAGATTGCAGCCGGAATCCACCAGGGATTCAATTGCCTTGAACGTGGCGTCAACCGGGCCACTTCCTTCGGCTTCAACCTTGTGTTCCTTGCCGTCCACCGTCAGCGTCAGTGTTGCTCTGGGTACCACTCCGGTTTCCGAACAGACCTGCATACAGACCAGTCCGTACCGACCATCCTCTTCTTTCTGGCGGGTGTCACTGGCAATTGCCTGCAGGTCTTCATCGAAAATCTCGTGCTTCAGGTCAGCAAGTGCCTTAAACCGTGTGAACGCCTCATTCAGCTCTGTCTCGGTTTCAAACTGGATTCCCAGTTCAAGCAACCGGGTACGGAACGCATTCCGGCCGGAATGCTTACCCAGCACCAGGCTATTGGTGTGCCAGCCAACATCCTGGGCACTCATGATTTCATAGGTCTCACGATGCTTGAGGACGCCGTCCTGATGGATGCCGGACTCATGTGCAAAGGCGTTGGCGCCCACAATCGCCTTGTTGGGCTGAACGGGAAAACCGGTGATGGTCGACACAAGACGCGATGCCGGCACGATATGCTCAGCGTCAATTCGGGTATCTATATGGAACAGATCCTGGCGGGTACGAACGGCCATCACGATCTCTTCCAGCGCAGCGTTTCCGGCTCGCTCGCCCAGGCCATTTATGGTGCACTCTACCTGGCGGGCGCCCTGGGACACTGCTGCCAGGGAGTTAGCCACAGCCAACCCCAGGTCGTTGTGGCAATGCACCGAAAAGATCGCTTTATCGGCATTGGGGATACGGTTCAGAAGTTGGCGGATCGTTTCACCAAACTGCTCGGGTATGGCGTAACCCACGGTATCCGGGATATTGATGGTGCGAGCACCGGCATCTATGGCCGCCTCAATAATACGGCACAGGAAATCCAGTTCCGAGCGGCCAGCGTCTTCGCAGGAGAACTCCACGTCGTCGACATGGCTTCGGGCCCTCTTGACTGCCCGGACAGCCTGCTCGACAACTTCGTCAGGCTGCATCTGCAGCTTGTATTTCATGTGGATCGGGGAGGTGGCAATAAAGGTATGAATACGGCCCCGCACAGCAGGCCGTATGGCCTCTGCGGCACGATCGATGTCTGTATCGAGCGCGCGGGCGAGACTACAGATGGTTGAATCTTTTATCGACTCCGCAATGGATTTGACCGCCTCAAAATCACCCTGGCTGGCAATGGCAAACCCCGCCTCGATGACATCGACACGAAGCCTTTCCAGCGCCTTGGCAATACGAAGCTTCTCCGCCTTGTTCATGGTGGCGCCCGGACTCTGCTCGCCATCACGGAGCGTTGTGTCAAAGATGACCAGATGATCAGTTGCAGGCATGGGCAGGCTCCATTCAGAGATTAAATTCGCTATGGGGAGAGTATATCACCGGGGCGGTGATCCGTGAGGATGCGAATCCTGAACCCAAAATAAAAAACCCCAGCATCGAGGATGCTGGGGTTTAAGGCATTAGGCGCCTGACGATGACCTACTCTCACATGGGCAACGCCACACTACCATCGGCGCTGGTCTGTTTCACTTCTGAGTTCGGGATGGGATCAGGTGGTTCCAGACCGCTATGGTCGTCAGGCAAAACGGTTGATCACTGGGGGACGAGATGGAACGGTGTGATGTTGATTTCAGAGCTTTTGGCTCTTGCGTTATCCGCAATTGTCTTGGGTGTTATATAGTCAAGCCGCACGAGCAATTAGTATCGGTTAGCTCAACGCCTCGCAGCGCTTACACACCCGACCTATCAACGTCCTGGTCTTGAACGGCTCTTCAGGGCCCTCGAGGGGCCAGGGAGATCTCATCTTGGAAGGGGCTTCCCGCTTAGATGCTTTCAGCGGTTATCCTGTCCGAACATAGCTACCGGGCAATGCCACTGGCGTGACAACCCGAACACCAGAGGTTCGTCCACTCCGGTCCTCTCGTACTAGGAGCAGCTTTCCTCAAATCTCCAACGTCCACGGCAGATAGGGACCGAACTGTCTCACGACGTTCTAAACCCAGCTCGCGTACCACTTTAAATGGCGAACAGCCATACCCTTGGGACCGGCTTCAGCCCCAGGATGTGATGAGCCGACATCGAGGTGCCAAACACCGCCGTCGATGTGAACTCTTGGGCGGTATCAGCCTGTTATCCCCGGAGTACCTTTTATCCGTTGAGCGATGGCCCTTCCATACAGAACCACCGGATCACTATGACCTACTTTCGTACCTGCTCGACGTGTCTGTCTCGCAGTTAAGCGGGCTTGTGCCATTACACTAACCGCATGATGTCCGACCATGCTTAGCCCACCTTTGTGCTCCTCCGTTACGCTTTGGGAGGAGACCGCCCCAGTCAAACTACCCACCACACAGTGTCCTTATCCCCGATCAGGGGACGAAGTTAGAACCTCAAACAGGTCAGGCTGGTATTTCAAGGTTGGCTCCACGACGACTGGCGTCGCCGCTTCAAAGCCTCCCAGCTATCCTACACAAACATGCTCAAAGTTCACTGTGAAGCTATAGTAAAGGTTCACGGGGTCTTTCCGTCTAGCCGCGGATACACCGCATCTTCACGGCGATTTCAATTTCACTGAGTCTCGGGTAGAGACAGCGCCCCCATCGTTACGCCATTCGTGCAGGTCGGAACTTACCCGACAAGGAATTTCGCTACCTTAGGACCGTTATAGTTACGGCCGCCGTTTACCGGGGCTTCGATCAAGAGCTTCGCGCAAGCGCTAACCCCATCAATTAACCTTCCGGCACCGG
Organism: Marinobacter subterrani; assembly: GCF_001045555.1. Lineage (NCBI taxonomy): Bacteria > Pseudomonadati > Pseudomonadota > Gammaproteobacteria > Pseudomonadales > Marinobacteraceae > Marinobacter > Marinobacter subterrani. The sequence goes on along the minus strand of NZ_LFBU01000002.1, from coordinate 925,061 downwards.
GCAGGCGTCACACCGTATACGTCCACTTTCGTGTTTGCACAGTGCTGTGTTTTTAATAAACAGTCGCAGGGGCCTGGTATCTTCGACCGGCTTCCGCTCCACCCGCAGGGGCTTCACGTAATACCGGCGTGCCTTCTCCCGAAGTTACGGCACCATTTTGCCTAGTTCCTTTACCCGAGTTCTCTCAAGCGCCTTGGTATTCTCTACCTGACCACCTGTGTCGGTTTGGGGTACGGTCTCGAATAGCCTGAAGCTTAGAAGATTTTCCTGGAAGCAGGGCATCAATGACTTCCCGCTCTAAGAGCAGTCGTCGTCGCGTCTCGGCATTGTGGGACCGGATTTGCCTAACCCCACTGCCTACATGCTTAAACCGGGACAACCGTCGCCCGGCTCACCTAGCCTTCTCCGTCTCTCCATCGCAGCTATCCAAGGTACGGGAATATTAACCCGTTTCCCATCGACTACACCTTTCGGTCTCGCCTTAGGGGCCGACTCACCCTGCGCCGATTAGCGTTGCGCAGGAACCCTTGGTCTTCCGGCGTGGGAGTTTTTCACTCCCATTGTCGTTACTCATGTCAGCATTCGCACTTCTGATACCTCCAGCAAGCTTCTCAACTCACCTTCGCAGGCTTACAGAACGCTCCCCTACCCCGCATACAATGTATGCAGCCGCAGCTTCGGTGACCAGTTTGAGCCCCGTTACATCTTCCGCGCAGGCCGACTCGACTAGTGAGCTATTACGCTTTCTTTAAAGGATGGCTGCTTCTAAGCCAACCTCCTAGCTGTCTGAGCCTTCCCACATCGTTTCCCACTTAACTGGTACTTGGGGACCTTAGCTGGCGGTCTGGGTTGTTTCCCTCTTCACGACGGACGTTAGCACCCGCCGTGTGTCTCCCGGATAGTACTCACAGGTATTCGGAGTTTGCATCGGGTTGGTAAGTCGGGATGACCCCCTAGCCGAAACAGTGCTCTACCCCCTGTGGTATTCGTCCGAGGCGCTACCTAAATAGCTTTCGGGGAGAACCAGCTATCTCCGGGCTTGATTAGCCTTTCACTCCGATCCACAAGTCATCCCCTGGCTTTTCAACGACAGTGGGTTCGGTCCTCCAGTTGATGTTACTCAACCTTCAACCTGCTCATGGATAGATCGCCCGGTTTCGGGTCTATGCCCAGCGACTAAATCGCCCTATTCAGACTCGGTTTCCCTACGGCTCCCCTAAACGGTTAACCTCGCCACTGAACATAAGTCGCTGACCCATTATACAAAAGGTACGCCGTCACGGAACAAGTCCGCTCCGACTGCTTGTACGCATACGGTTTCAGGATCTATTTCACTCCCCTCACAGGGGTTCTTTTCGCCTTTCCCTCACGGTACTGGTTCACTATCGGTCAGTCAGGAGTATTTAGCCTTGGAGGATGGTCCCCCCATGTTCAGACAGGATACCACGTGTCCCGTCCTACTCGATTTCACCAGACTCAGGTTTCGGATACGGGGCTATCACCCACTATGGCGGCACTTTCCAGAGCCTTCTCCTACCAGTTGTCCAGCTTAAGGGCTAGTCCCCGTTCGCTCGCCGCTACTTAGGGAATCTCGGTTGATTTCTTTTCCTCGGGGTACTTAGATGTTTCAGTTCCCCCGGTTCGCCTCTTACACCTATGTATTCAGTGCAAGATACCGACCCGAAAGTCGGTGGGTTTCCCCATTCAGAAATGCCCGGATCACAGCTTGTTTGCCAGCTCCCCGAGCCTTATCGCAGGCTTCCACGTCTTTCATCGCCTCTGACTGCCAAGGCATCCACCGTATGCGCTTAGTTGCTTGACTATATAACCCCAAGACAACTGTGTTCCATCTATCGACAACCTGGTAAACCAGGATGCAAATAAGTGGAGACAGTTCCTTGAAGCGATATAACAACCACTTCAACGACAACACCGGATAACGCTTGAAATCGTTATCACTCTGATCAATGAATTCCGGAGATAATGGAATCCATCAATCGTGTTCTATCTCGTCCAATTTGTTAAAGAGCAAATCTGACCCAGTGATCAGAAAGGAAGGCTTCATCATCATGAAACATTCGTTTCTGTACACTGCTAACCGGAGTTAGTCAGTTATGTAAGCATCGATCGTTCAGGCTTTTGGTGGAGCCAGGCGGGATCGAACCGCCGACCTCCTGCGTGCAAGGCAGGCGCTCTCCCAGCTGAGCTATGGCCCCTCGATCTTCCACACAAGCCAGGCCGTTTAACCTAAGCTATAGAATTGTGTGGATCTAGGCGTGTCTGGGCGCCGCATAGCCTGCTATGCAAGTCCGGACACAACGACGAGCCACGCAATTCTGGTGGGTCTGGGTGGACTTGAACCACCGACCTCACCCTTATCAGGGGTGCGCTCTAACCACCTGAGCTACAGACCCAATTATCACTGCATCTTGCGCCACCTGAGCTGCGTTGCAGTCTTCGTTCACTCGGTCACGTACTTATGTACGCTCCCTCGCTCTCTCAGCCTGCGCCTTGTCAGCTGTCACAATCTACAGCGCTAATGCCTGCTTCACTTTAAAGCGTCGCAGCCATCGGGCCTGCAAAGACCCTTTTGCTCTCTTTATTAGCCAACCAAGTAATTCGTGTGGACTCTGACCGAAGCATTCGGCTTCGTTTAAGGAGGTGATCCAGCCGCAGGTTCCCCTACGGCTACCTTGTTACGACTTCACCCCAGTCATGAACCACACCGTGGTGATCGTCCTCCCGAAGGTTAGACTAACCACTTCTGGTGCAATCCACTCCCATGGTGTGACGGGCGGTGTGTACAAGGCCCGGGAACGTATTCACCGTGACATTCTGATTCACGATTACTAGCGATTCCGACTTCACGCAGTCGAGTTGCAGACTGCGATCCGGACTACGACGCGTTTTGTGAGATTGGCTCCCCCTCGCGGGTTTGCAGCCCTCTGTGCGCGCCATTGTAGCACGTGTGTAGCCCTGGCCGTAAGGGCCATGATGACCTGACGTCATCCCCACCTTCCTCCGGTTTGTCACCGGCAGTCTCCCTAGAGTTCTCAGCCGAACTGCTAGCAACTAGGGATAGGGGTTGCGCTCGTTACGGGACTTAACCCAACATCTCACGACACGAGCTGACGACGGCCATGCAGCACCTGTGTCAGAGTTCCCGAAGGCACCAATCCATCTCTGGAAAGTTCTCTGCATGTCAAGGCCAGGTAAGGTTCTTCGCGTTGCGTCGAATTAAACCACATGCTCCACCGCTTGTGCGGGCCCCCGTCAATTCATTTGAGTTTTAACCTTGCGGCCGTACTCCCCAGGCGGTCAACTTAGTGCGTTAGCTGCGCCACTAAGACTTCAAGAGTCCCAACGGCTAGTTGACATCGTTTACGGCGTGGACTACCAGGGTATCTAATCCTGTTTGCTCCCCACGCTTTCGCACCTCAGTGTCAGTGTTGGTCCAGGTAGCCGCCTTCGCCACTGGTGTTCCTTCCTATATCTACGCATTTCACCGCTACACAGGAAATTCCACTACCCTCTACCACACTCTAGCCTGACAGTTCGAAATGCCGTTCCCAGGTTAAGCCCGGGGCTTTCACATCTCGCTTATCAAACCACCTACGCGCGCTTTACGCCCAGTAATTCCGATTAACGCTTGCACCCTCCGTATTACCGCGGCTGCTGGCACGGAGTTAGCCGGTGCTTCTTCTGTGAGTAACGTCAATCCTCCAGAGTATTAATCTGAAAGCCTTCCTCCTCACTGAAAGTGCTTTACAACCCGAAAGCCTTCTTCACACACGCGGCATGGCTGGATCAGGGTTGCCCCCATTGTCCAATATTCCCCACTGCTGCCTCCCGTAGGAGTTCGGGCCGTGTCTCAGTCCCGATGTGGCTGATCATCCTCTCAGACCAGCTACGGATCGTCGCCTTGGTAGGCCTTTACCCCACCAACTAGCTAATCCGACATAGGCACATCCAATAGCGCAAGGTCCGAAGATCCCCTGCTTTCCCCCAAAGGGCGTACGCGGTATTAATCCGGGTTTCCCCGGGCTATCCCCCACTACTGGGCAGTTTCCTATGCATTACTCACCCGTCCGCCGCTCGTCAGCAGGGTGCAAGCACCCCCTGTTACCGCTCGACTTGCATGTGTTAAGCCTGCCGCCAGCGTTCAATCTGAGCCATGATCAAACTCTTCAGTTTAAATCATACAAGAATCCGAAGATCCTCTATTCTTGCTCAAGACAAAACTCAATTTCGACGAGTCACTGTCCTGATATTTCGTATCCGAAATACCTCGGCCAGCGCCCACACGAATTACTTGGTTAACTTTTTAAAGAGCGTTTGAGCCGTTGCTCAATCAAGGTGGCGTATTCTACATCCTTCCGCCGCCTTGTCAACCGTTTATTTCGAAGATTTTCTGCTGCAAATTTTCGAATACTTTCAAACAGTTGCTTGTCTTCGGGATATCGCCGTAAGTGGCTTGTCCCTCAGAAGTGGTGCGCATTCTACAGACGTCAGAAAAACTGTCAACGAGGTTTTTGAATTAATTTATGGCGGTTTCGGTTTCCACCTACCCCATCGATCAGGCACTGATCAAACTGCCCAATAAACAGCCGAGGATAAACTGCAAAAACGCCATGACGTGGAGCACTGCGTAAAAGAACGCGAACAAGCCCAGCATTCGCCGGACCCGGAAAACGAGCAGAAGCAGGCTCTGACCGAACCACTGGGAAACCGGCATCAATAGAACTTCCTCAGATCCATGCCTTTATAAAGGTGAGCTACCTGCTCGTCATGGCCGTTGAACTTGACCGCTTCCCTCCAGTTCGGAGAAAGCAGTCCTGCGGGCAGCCGCCGCTCCCGCTTCTTGCTCCACCGGGGGTGATCAACCTCTGGATTGACGTTGGCATAGAATCCATACTTCAAGGGCACAACCAGCCGGATGGGCGCGCCATTCGGTTCCGGCAGAGTCTTCCCATAAAGACCAACCGCCATAGACCGTCATTTCATTGGCACACCGGGCAGGATCGCCCTTGCCCGTGCCAAATTAATAGAAATTATTGTATTGGGCAACATCCGTGAGCGGAGTTTTCTCTTCGCCGGCGGAGTAGCCCGGCATGGGAACGAAATCCAGGATGGGCGTTACTTGACGAACATATATCGTCTCCGCTGGAGCGCCAGCCGTGTAAGGCACAGGAGACTGAAGAGAGAATTCCCCGGGCTTCCCCTGGAAAGCCCGGGCAACCAGACTCTAGCTGTCAGCACCCTCGGTTTTGCGTGGCTTACCACGGAACAGGGCACGAACGGGACCGGACAACGCGTAGATCAGGAACCCGCTAAAGAGTACGGTGGCGGGATCAAGCGCGATCACTACCAGGATCAAAACCACCAGCAGAATGGCGGCAAAAGGGACCCGGCCGCGGAGGTCGAGATCCTTGAAGCTGCGGTAGAGGATGTTGCTGACCATCATTACTCCAGCACCCCCAACGACCACCATGGTAAGGAATGTAAGCCACACGGAAGGCTCGAAGAGATGGAAGCACCAGACCAGACCGGCAACGCAGGCAGCCGCAGCCGGGCTGGGCAATCCCACGAAAAACTTCTTGTCGACAGAGCCGATCTGGGTGTTGAACCGCGCCAGTCGCAGTGCAGCACCCGCCACATAGATGAACGTAATGGCCCAGCCCACCTTGTCGAGACCATTCAGCGACCAGAAAAAGGCAACCAGGCCCGGAGCGACACCAAAGGCCACCATATCGGCCAGGCTGTCGTATTCCTCACCAAACTTGCTCTGGGTATTGGTCATCCGGGCCACACGGCCGTCCAGACCATCCAGAATCATCGAGACGAAAATCGCAATGGCGGCATTATCAAAGACACCGTTTGCCGCCGAAACAATGGCGTAAAACCCGGAAAACAGGGATGCCGTCGTCAGCGCATTGGGCAGAAGGTAGATACCCTTGCGCCGGACCGGCGCACCTTCTACCAGTTCCTCCTCAACCACTTCTCCGTCTTCAATTTCATAGTCCGGGTTCTGCGTATCGCCGGCGGATTTTTTCTCTTCAGTCATTCCCATTACTCCGGAAAGCATTTGAGCGGATTATATACGAAAAACGCGGCCACCCGGGCCGCGTTTTTCAAACCAGGCGGAATCTCCGCTCAGTTTTTGTCCTTATCAACGATCTTGTTGGCAGAGATCCACGGCATCATGCCACGCAGCTTCTCACCCACAATCTCGATTTCATGCGCAGCGTTCTGGCGACGACGCGCAGTCATGGACGGGTAGTTCAGGGCGCCCTCGGAGATGAACATCTTGGCATACTCACCGCTCTGGATGCGCTTCAGTGCGTTGCGCATGGCCTCACGGGACTGCTCGTTGATGATCTCGGGGCCAGTCACATACTCGCCGTACTCCGCGTTGTTGGAGATAGAGTAGTTCATGTTGGCGATGCCGCCCTCGTACATGAGGTCAACAATCAGCTTCAGCTCGTGCAGACACTCGAAGTACGCCATTTCCGGCTCGTACCCACCATCCACCAGCGTTTCGAACGCCGCCTTGACCAGCTCGACAGTACCGCCACACAGAACCGCCTGCTCACCGAACAGATCCGTTTCGGTTTCGTCTTTGAAGGTGGTTTCAATGATGCCGGTGCGACCGCCACCGATACCGCTGGCGTAGGAAAGCGCCAGGTTCTTGGCGTTGCCGGAAGAGTCCTGGAAAATGGCGATCAGGTCAGGGATACCACCACCGCGGGTGAACTCGGTACGCACGGTGTGGCCCGGCGCCTTCGGAGCCACCATGATGACATCCAGATCCTTGCGCGGAACGATCTGGTTGTAATGAATGGCAAAGCCGTGGGCGAAGGCCAGAGTCGCGCCCTGCTTCAGGTTCGGCTCAATTTCGGCCCGGTAAAGCTGTGACTGGAATTCGTCCGGCGTCAGAACCATGACAACATCGGCTGCGGCAACGGCAGTAGGTACGTCGCTGGTCTTCAGTCCGTAAGCTTCCGCCTTGGCAATAGACGATGAGCCCGGGCGCAGACCAACGGTCACATCAACACCGGATTCCTTCAGGTTGCACGCATGGGCGTGGCCCTGGGAACCAAAACCGATGATGGCAACTTTCTTGCCCTGGATGATGGAAAGATCACAATCCTTATCGTAATAAACCTGCATGAGAAACCTCTGTTATTTGTGATGGCCCCGAGGGGCCATGATGTTCAAACTCTGTTTGAAATTTTTAAAGGCTGAGCACCTTCTCGCCCCGGGCAATACCGGATACACCGGTACGCACCACTTCCAGCACACCCGAGGTGCCAATGGCCTGGATAAAGCCATCAAGCTTTTCGCTGTCTCCTGCCAGCTGAACGGTGTAAACCGAGCTGGTCACATCGACGATCTGGCCGCGGAAGATGTCCACCGTACGCTTGATCTCCGCACGCTGGGAACCGGTGGCTTTCAGCTTCACCAACATCAGCTCACGCTCGATGTGGGCGCCCTCGGTCAGATCCACCAGTTTCACCACCTCAATCAGCTTGTTCAGCTGCTTGGTAATCTGCTCGATGACCTTGTCAGAACCTGTGGTGGTGACAGTCAGACGGGACAAGGTCTCATCCTCAGTCGGCGCCACAGTAAGGCTTTCGATGTTGTAGTTACGCTGGGAGAACAGGCCCACTACCCTGGACAATGCGCCCGGTTCGTTTTCAAGCAAAACAGAAATGATTCGACGCATGATCACACCCTCTCCGTCTTGCTGAGCCACATATCCTTCATGGCGCCACGGGCAACCTGCATCGGGTATACGTGCTCAAACCGGTCCACATAGATATCCACGAACACCAGCTTGTCCTTCATGGCCAGCACTTCCTTGAGCTTGGTTTCCAGATCTTCCTTCTTGTCAATCCGGACCCCGACGTGGCCATAGGCTTCCGCCAGCTTGATGAAGTCTGGCAGGGATTCCATGTAGGACTGGGAGTGGCGGGACTCGTAGTTCATGTCCTGCCACTGCTTCACCATGCCCAGGGCCTGGTTGTTCAGGTTGATGATCTTGACCGGCAGGTTGTACTGCTTGCAGGTAGACAGCTCCTGAATGTTCATCTGGATACTGCCTTCACCCGTGATGCAGAGTACCTCGTTGTCCGGATGAGTCAGCTTGACACCCATGGCCGCCGGCAAACCGAAGCCCATGGTGCCCAGGCCACCGGAGTTGATCCAGCGATTGGGCTTGTCAAACTTGTAGTACTGGGCCGCGAACATCTGGTGCTGCCCCACATCGGACGTGACAAACGCGTCACCATTGGTCAGCCGCCAAAGCGCCTCGATGACTTCCTGGGGCTTGATGACGTCCGGGCTGGTTTCGTAGCGCATACCATGGAAGGCCCGCCATTCGTCGATCTGCTTCCACCAGGACGCAATGGCATCGGCGTCGGGCTTTTCCCTGGCTTCCTTGACCAGCGACAGCATTTCCTTGAGCACCGCATCCACCGGCCCAACGATGGGCACATCTGCGTCAACGGTTTTCGAGATAGACGCCGGATCTATGTCGATGTGAATAATGCGCGCGCCCGGGCAGAATTTCTCGGTGGCGTTAGTGACCCGGTCATCAAAGCGGGCACCCACACAGAGGATCAGATCCGAATGGTGCATGGCCATGTTGGCTTCGTAGGTGCCGTGCATGCCAAGCCAGCCAAGATGCTGCTTGTCGCTGGCCGGATAACAGCCAATGCCCATCAGCGTATTGGTGATCGGGTAACCCAGCATCCGTACAAGCTCGGTTAACTGCTCCGAGGCTTTGCCAAGTATCACACCGCCGCCCGCGTAGATAATCGGGCGTTTTGCCGCCAGCATCATATCAACGGCTTTCTTGATCTGGCCGGCGTGGCCACGAATGGCCGGGTTGTATGAGCGCAGCTTGACCTTCCTGGGGTAAGAGTACTCGTAACGCTCGTTCGGCGTGGTCATATCCTTGGGGATATCCACAACAACCGGGCCGGGGCGACCGGTGGCGGCGATATGGTATGCCTTGCGGATAATTTCCGGAATTTCTTCGGGATGACGAACGCTGAAGTTGTGCTTAACCACAGGGCGGGAAACGCCCATCATATCGGTTTCCTGGAAGGCGTCTTCTCCAATGAGAGTTGACGCAACCTGGCCGCACAGCACCACCATCGGAATGGAATCCATGAATGCGGTGGCAATGCCGGTGATGGTGTTGGTGGCTCCAGGGCCCGAGGTCACCAGGACAGTACCCGGTTTTCCGGTCGCCCGCGCATAACCGTCGGCCATATGGACCGCCGCCTGCTCGTGCCTTACCAGAATATGTTTGACCGCGTCCTGCCTGAACAGCGCATCATAAATATGAAGGGCTGCACCACCCGGATAGCCGTATATGTATTCGATACCTTCATCCTGAAGGGACCGGATCAGCATATCGGCGCCAGACAATAACTCCACGATTTTCTACCCTCTTCTACGAGTGAATGAGCCGGGATACATCCCGGTTGCCTGGATTCACGGTTGCCCTGCTTCTTTTGAAAGCGGCACCGGCTGCTCCTCCACACCTTGTAAAGAGGTTGTCTCCTGGCCAGCCGCCCTCCTGAGGGTTGCGGAGAACGGCCAATCAACGGTTGCACGTAAGCAACAACCATCCCGCGACCAATGCGCGGCGCGTTCAGTGTGGTGATTAACGGGGGATACTCGCTCGGGATTGCCTGCCGTATTGACCCCAGTCTTCAGGCAATCGGTAATTCTGACAGCGGGAAACTCCCTGTCAATAGCCGCTGCAGGTTTCTGTGCCTATACTGGCCGAAGGTTTGCCATACGGCGCGCGCGCAGGGCGCAAAGATTTGAACCAGACAGAAGAAAATGACAATCGCTGGTGGCATGATAGGCAATAATGAAAACAGAAAAAACGGGCCCGGTTTATCCAGGTTGTCTGCCTGCCCGGGAGCAGTGAACATACGCGAGTAGAGCCATGAACAGAAAAACCCTGACGCTGACCTTATTACTGGCCGTAGTACCAGGTGTCGCCATGAGCGCCTCCGTCTATAAATGGACCGACGAAAACGGCGTCACCCACTTTGGTGATCGGCAGCCCATGGGGGCGAAGGCCGAGACCATCAATGTTCGCTCCGGCACGTCGTCGGAAGCCGCCGGGAACAGGCAGAGCCCACAGGAACGGCTGCAGGATATGCAGAAGCAGCAAGCCGGCGCAGCAGAGAAACGTCAGGAGACGGCCGCAGAGGAAGCCCGCAGGAAACAGCGGGAAGCCAATTGCGCCACGGCGCAATCCAACCTTGATGTGATCGACCGCAACGCTCGCATCCGAGTTGAGGAAAATGGCGAGCAGCGCTATCTGTCCGAAGCAGAGATTGCCGAGAAACGGGCAGAGTTCGAGCGAATTGCCGAAGAGAACTGCGGGCCAGCAGAACAGTAAGACTTAAAAAGGGGTCAGTAAAAAGGGGTCAGATGAAGACTTTCATCTGACCCCGGTTTCGGTCGGGGCTTCCGGCTCATGCCTTGGTGAAGTCCAGGTGATGGTCTTTCACCGTACCGCGAATAACATCCCCCGAGACGAACTCCCCTTTCAGCAGCCGCTGGGCCAGCGGGTTTTCGATCATCCGCTGGATGGCCCGCTTCAGCGGCCTCGCACCGTAGACCGGGTCGTAGCCAACTTCGGCCAGCAGTTCCATGGCGGCTTCGTCGAGCTCCAGTTTCATATCCTGCTCTTTCAGGCGCTTGCTCAGGGACTCGATCTGAATCCGGGCAATACCCTGGATCTGGCTTTCCGCCAAGGGATGGAATACCACTACTTCGTCCACCCGGTTAATGAACTCGGGGCGGAAATGCGTGCCCACTACTTCCATGACCGCACTCTTCATGGCTTCGTAGTTCTCTTCCCCGGCCTTCTGCTGGATGATGTCCGAGCCCAGGTTGGAGGTCATCACGATCACCGTGTTCCGGAAATCAACCGTACGGCCCTGGCCGTCTGTCAGGCGGCCATCTTCCAGCACCTGCAGCAGGATATTGAAGACGTCCGGATGGGCTTTTTCCACCTCATCCAGCAGCAGCACTGAATAAGGGCGCCGGCGCACGGCTTCGGTCAGGTAACCGCCCTCTTCATAGCCGACGTAGCCCGGAGGCGCACCAATCAGACGGGCCACGGAATGCTTCTCCATGAATTCCGACATGTCGATGCGGACCATGGCTTCCTCGGTATCAAAGAGGAAGGAAGCCAGGGCCTTGCACAGCTCGGTCTTGCCCACACCGGTCGGGCCCAGGAACAGGAATGACCCGTTCGGCCGGTTAGGATCAGAAAGCCCCGCCCGGGAGCGACGCACGGCGTTGGACACGGCCTCGACCGCTTCATCCTGGCCAATCACTCGGTCATGGAGCGCCTCTTCCATGCGCATCAATTTGTCGCGCTCGCCTTCCAGCATCTTGGACACGGGAATGCCAGTCCATTTGGAGACAACCTCGGCAATCTCCTCGTCCGTTACCCGGTTCCGGAGCAGCTTCATCTCCATCATCTCGGCCTGGCTGGCCATATCCAGTTGGCGTTCCAGCTCGGGGATCTGGCCATACTGGAGCTCGGACATCTTACCCAGATCACCCGCGCGGCGGGCGTTTTCCAGATCAATCCGGGCCTGCTCCAGCCGGCTCTTGATCTTCTGGGAGCCATGCAGAGCCGCTTTCTCGGTGTTCCAGACTTCTTCCAGGTCGGCGTATTCCCGCTCAACCCCGGTGATCACATCCGACAGCTCGGACAGGCGTTTTTTGGAGGCTGGATCCGTTTCCTTCTTGAGGGCCTCACGCTCGATTTTGAGCTGAATCAGGCGTCGCTCGAGGCGATCAAGCGGCTCCGGCTTGGAGTCCATCTCCATCCGAATCTGGGAGGCTGCCTCGTCCACCAAGTCAATGGCCTTGTCCGGCAGTTGCCGGTCCGCGATATAACGGTGCGACAGTTTCGCGGCAGCAATGATCGCGCCATCGGTGACTTCCACCCCATGGTGAACCTCATACCGTTCTTTCAGGCCACGAAGGATCGCAATGGTGTCTTCCTCGCTCGGCTCGCTCACCAATACTTTCTGGAAACGGCGCTCGAGCGCGGCGTCTTTCTCGATGTGTTCCCGGTACTCATCGAGGGTGGTGGCACCCACGCAGTGCAGTTCGCCCCGGGCCAGTGCCGGCTTGAGCATGTTGCCGGCATCCATGGAGCCTTCGGCCTTGCCGGCCCCGACCATGGTATGGATTTCGTCAATAAACAGGATGATCTGGCCTTCCTGTTTGGATAGCTCGTTCAGAACGGCTTTCAGGCGCTCCTCGAACTCGCCCCGGAATTTGGCACCGGCAATAAGAGAGCCCATATCAAGCGACAGGACTTTTTTGTCCTTCAGGCCGTCGGGCACCTCGCCGTTGACGATGCGCTGGGCCAGGCCCTCAACAATGGCGGTTTTACCCACGCCCGGCTCACCGATCAGCACCGGGTTATTCTTCCGGCGGCGCTGCAATACCTGGATGGTGCGGCGGATTTCATCGTCGCGGCCGATCACCGGGTCCAGCTTGCCAGCCTCGGCGCGCTCGGTCAGATCAATGGTGTACTTGGACAGGGCCTGGCGGTTTTCTTCGGCACCGGCATCGTTGACGGCCTCACCGCCGCGAACTTCGTCAATGGCTTTTTCCAGGGCCGCTTTATCAACGCCCTGCTCCCGGAGTACCCGGCCAAGACTGCCTCGATCCTCAAGCGCTGCCATTAGCATCAGTTCACTGGAGATGAACTGGTCTTTGCGCTTCTGGGCCAGTTTGTCGGCAATATTGAACAAACGGCCCATGTCATTGGACATGGAGACATCGCCCGCCGAGCCCTGCACTTCGGGCAGGTTCTCGATTTCCCGGGCAATGGCCTGGCGAATGCGCCCGGGCTCGGCACCGGCCTGTTTGAGCAGCGGCTTGATGGCACTGCCTTCCTGGTCAAGCAAGGCCTGCATCAGGTGCACCGGTTCGATGAAGTTGTGATCCTTCCCGACCGCGATGGATTGTGCATCCGCGAGGGCGGTCTGCAGTTTGCTGGTCAGCTTGTCGATTCTCATGTGTACTTTCCCCAAAATTCTACGAATACCATGGTGCCGTGGGTGGCGGATATTCGATTGCTTTGATAGTTAATGTAGGGGCAAGTGGGGGGACTTCAAGCGGGACACTGATGAATTCGTCAGAAAATTGACGGCCGTCAGTTTGAGACTGGTGGAAGCCTGGGGCGGCAACGGCTCTCCAGAACACGCCGTGAATACATCCATGTAGGCTTGGCTGCAGCATCCATGCTGCAGACAGTTCTGGAGAGCCATTGCCGCCCCAGGCCCGAACTTTAGTGATAACGTACAGATAACCGGTCAGTTGCCAATAGTCGTTAATTCAACCAGATCAAGGTGGCCATCCGCCCGGTTTGACCATCTCTGCGGTAAGAAAAGAACCGATCCGAATCCTGAAAAGTACACAGGCCACCGCCAGTGACGTCGGAAACACCGAGATGATTTAACCGCAAGGTGGCAAGGGCATAGATATCCGCCATGAAGTGCCCAGGCCGAGCACCGTCGGCCTTGAACGCTCTTGCAGCCTTGGGGTCATGTTTCAGAAAGACATCCCGGACTTCCGGGCCGACTTCGAAGCTGTCTGGACCGATGGCCGGTCCCAGCCAGGCTTGCAGGCCCTCGGGGGCAACGGCCATGGCGCTCACCAGATTCTCGATAACCCCGCCACAAAGGCTCCGCCATCCGGCGTGGGCGGCGCCGACGACCGTTCCCGCATTATCGGCAAGAATAACGGGCAGGCAGTCTGCGGTGAGGATGGCGCAGGTGAAGCCCGGATAACGGGTGTAGCTGGCATCGGCCGTTACAGTTTGCCCGACGTTGTCCGGCGTAAGTTCGATGACCTCGGTGCCGTGCACCTGGTTCAGCCATCCAATTCGGTCGCTTTGCAAACCGACAGAGTCGGCAAGTCTCCGACGGTTCTCTCGCACATGCGTGGGGTTGTCGCCCACGTGGCCGCCGAGATTCAGGCTACTCCACGGCGCGCCGCTAACACCGCCGGCGCGGGTTGTGCTGATGGCCCGTACTCGGGCGGCTGCAGACCAGTCCGGTTTGAGGGTGCTTGCGTCAATACTCACGGTTATCCAGCTCCCGGGCGTGTTTGCGCAGGGCTTCTATCAAGGTGATCATATCCTCCGGCAGGGGCACCTCCCAGCTCAGGGTTTCCCCGGTTTCCGGATGCTCCAGCGTCAGTTGCCGGGCATGAAGCGCCTGACGGTTGAACGCCGACAGCGCCCGGCGCAGCTCTTCGGTGGTGCCCTTGGGAAGCCGCAGGCGACCACCGTACATGGGGTCACCGACCAGCGGATGCTTCACGTGTGCCATGTGCACCCGGATCTGGTGCGTGCGGCCGCTCTCAAGCTTGCAGCGGACAAGCGTGTGGGCCGCAAAACGCTCGACCAGCCGGTAATGGGTGACCGCAGGCTTGCCAGACGCGACCACCGCCATCTTTTTACGTTCCCGGGGGTGTCGCCCGATGGGCGCATCCACCGTCGCACCGCCGGTCAGCGTGCCGACCACAACGGCTTCGTACTCGCGCCCCATGGCACGGGTCTGCAACTGGTCCACCAGCGAGGTGTGGGCAATCAGGCTGCGGGCAACGACCATGATGCCCGAGGTATCCTTGTCGAGGCGGTGCACAATGCCCGCCCGGGGCAGGTTTTCCACTTCCGGCGCGTAGTTCAGCAGGGCGTTGACCAGCGTGCCATCGGCGTGGCCGGCCGCCGGGTGCACCACCAGCCCGGCCGGCTTGTTGATCACCAGCAGGTGCTCATCCTGGTAGACAATATCCAGCGAGATTTCCTCGGCCTGCCAATTCACCTGAACTTCCGGCTCGGCATCCAGTTCCAGGCGATCATCCAGCATCACCTTGTCCCGGGGCTTGTGCACCTCTCCATTGACGGTGAGCGCGCCACTCTTGATCCATGATTGCAGCCTTGAACGGGAGTGCTCGGGCATCAGCTCTGCTGCGGCCTGATCCAGGCGCCGATCACTCAGTTCCGGCGGTACAACAAAGCTGGCGACGATTCGATTTTCAGATGACATTAAGCCCCCAGGGCCTGCGTGTGGTACGTTTGGGTCAGTTTCTTTGAAACAGCGGAGCGTTGCTCTTCAGATGCCTCTGCACATCGGGCGACTTCCCCGCTACAATGGCTGACCTTGAATTTATCGACATTATACGGGATTCCGGCATGAGATCAGGTCTTCGTTTACTGCTCCTTTCCACTCTGATTGTTCTGGTCAGTGGCTGCGCGACAACCAAGGAGGAAGAAGTGCTGCCGGAGGAGACCTATTACGAGAATGCCCGCCAGGCCATGAACTCCGGAAACTTCAATGAGGCGGAAGATAACCTGGATGCGCTGGAAACCTACTACCCGTTTGGCCGCTATGCCGAACAGGCCCAGCTTGATCTGATCTATGCCCGCTACCAGAACCTCGATCTTGAAGGCGCCCGGGCGGCCGCCGACCGTTTTCTGCGCCTGAACCCGCAAAGCGACCACGCCGATTACGCCCTGTACATGCGCGGGCTTGCCTCCTATAACCTGGATATCGGGCTTGCCGCGCGCTATTTTCCCATTGACGTCGCCGCCCGGGACCCGGGCGAGCAACTGCAAGCCTTCAGGGACTTTTCGGAACTGCTCAGTCGCTACCCGAACAGCAAGTATGTGGCCGATGCCCGCCAGCGTATGATCGCAATCCGCAACCGCATGGCCGAGCTGGAAATCCATGCCGCGCGCTACTACATCAAGCGCCAGGCCTACGTAGCCGCCAACAATCGGGGCCGGTACGTGCTGGAGAACTACCCGTCATCACCCTCCGTTGAAGAGGCGCTGGTCATCATGATCGAAACCTACCAGTTCCTCGACCTGAAAAAAGCCGCCCGGGACTCCATTGCCCTGCTGAAAACCAACTTCCCGGACAGCGACGCGCTCAATGAAGATGGCGAGTTCGTGGCCGATCTTTTGAAGGAGGAGAATCGTTCGCTCACCAACGTGGTCACGTTTGGCCTGATGGGCGACGAGTAAAGACTGAAAAAGGGGTCAGATGAAAATGGGGTCAGATGAACTTTTCATCTGACCCCATTTTCATCTGACCCCTTTTTCGACCCCAAATAACGGCTACTTGCCGCTTTTCCAGCTGTTGGTGATGGGATAACGACGGTCCTTGCCGAAGCCGCGCTCGGTAATCCTGACGCCGATCGGGGCCTGGCGGCGCTTGTACTCGTTGATATCCACCAGGCGGATAACCCGATCCACATCGGCCCGATCAAAGCCTTCCGCGACGATCGCGTCTGCGCTGAAATCCCGCTCCACGTAAAGATTCAGGATCTGATCCAGCACATCGTAGCCGGGCAGGCTGTCCTCATCTTTCTGGTCTGGCGCCAGCTCCGCGGAGGGCGGCCGGGTGATCACCCGCTCCGGAATCGCCTGGGAGACCGTGTTCCGATATTTGGCGAGGCGGAATACCAGGGTTTTCGGCACATCCTTAAGCACATCAAAACCACCGGCCATATCGCCGTAAAGGGTTGAATAGCCCACCGCCATCTCGCTCTTGTTGCCGGTTGTCAGTACCAGCGAGCCGAATTTGTTGGACAGTGACATCAGCAGCACACCGCGCAAACGGGCCTGCAGATTCTCCTCGGTTGTATCCGGCCGGGTGCCTTCGAAAGGCCCGGCCAGGGATTGCATGAAGGCGTCGTACATGGGCTCGATGGAGAACACGTCGTACTGCACCCCCAGCGTATTGGCCTCCGCCTCGGCGTCTTCCAGACTCATGCTCGAGGTATAACGGAAGGGCATCATCACCGCCCGGACACGATCCTTGCCCAGGGCATCCACCGCCACCGCCAGGGTGACCGCGGAATCAATGCCGCCAGACAACCCGAGCACCACCGACTTGAAGCCATTCTTGTTAACATAGTCCCGAACGCCCGTTACCAGGGCGTTGTACACATTGGCTTCCAGGGAGGGCTCTTCGGGTAAGGGCTGGGAAACCGGCTGGCAGCGGAGCTCACAAAGAAAGTCGACCGGGTACAAGCCTTCGGCAAACTGGGGCGCCTCCGCCGTCAACACGCCGGAATGGTCGAACACCATGGAGCCGCCGTCGAAGACCAGCTCGTCCTGCCCTCCGACCAGGTTAACATATACGATGCTGACCAGGTTTTCCCGGGATTTTCGCTCCAGCAGGGCCTTGCGGCGGGCCTGTTTGTCGATGTCGTAGGGTGAGGCGTTCAGATTCAGAATCAACCTTGCGCCAGCGGCAGCGCAATCTTCCACCGGCCCTTCCTTCCAGATGTCCTCACAAACGGTAATACCGACCGGGACACCGCGGATCTCCAGGGTCAGAACCTCCGTCCCTTCGGCAAAATACCGTTTTTCATCGAACACCTGGTAGTTGGGCGGGAAGCGCTTGAAGTACCGGCCGGTGATTTCGCCACCCTCGATCACGACGGCGGCATTATAGAGGAGCGCACCATGGCGCAGCGGAGCACCGAAAACGATGGCCGGCTCGAGCTGTTCCGCCTGCAGACGTTCGAGGGCTTCGTTAACCCGAACCTCAAGGCTTGGCCGAAGCAGCAGGTCTTCAGGCGGGTAGCCAGTGAGGCACAGCTCCGGAAAAACCACGATGTCCGCCTGGTGGTCTGATGTGGCGCGGCGGGCCGCATCAATAACAAGTTCGGTATTGCCGGGTATGTCGCCAACCAGAAAGTCCAGTTGGGCCATCACCACCCGTAATTTTTTCGCCGACACCCCGGAGGCGGCCTGTTTTCCGGAAACGGACATAAATCGGCTCCTGTAACTCATTGCCATGAAAAGGCTATTATAACCCCGCAAGCGAGAGGATTTCTCCCGACCAACAGCGGATTCCGGTAAAACATGGCAACAGAGACACCTTCACGGTCAGCCGAAACACTCACCCCGGCCCCTTCTACGCCGTCCGGTCTGCAGCAGGCAAAGCTGTTCAGGATCTACAACCACTACCGCCTGGTGGTCAGCCTGATGCTGGTCGCGCTGCTGTTTGTCGATCCAATCAATTTTGACACACGGTTCCGGCTGCACGACTACTACCAGGCCGGCGTTTCCGCCTACCTTGCCCTGAATGCCTTTATTGCCCTGCTTCTGGTAGCCGGCTTCCACCCGAGCCAACGGCACATCACGCTCTCGATCCTGATGGATATCCTTATCATGCACGGCCTGCTGCTGACCAGCACCGGCATAACCAACGGCCTGGCCAACCTGGTAATTGTTTCGGTAGCTGCCGGCAACATCCTGACCCCGAGCCGCATGGGCACCTTCTATGCGGCACTGGCCGCCATCTGCTCGCTGGGCATTTCGGGCTGGGCGGTGCTGACACTGGGCGAATCCGCCGACGATATCGTTCGGGCCGGCTCGCTGGGCATACTCTACTTTGCGGCTGCTTTCGTACTGCAGAATATCTCCCGCCGGATGATGCGCAGCGAAGCCCTGGCCACCAGCCGGGCCCGCAGCATTGCCGAGCTGGAACAGATCAACCAGCAGATCATCCAGCGCATGCGCACCGGCATTCTGGTGCTGGATCGATACGGCCATATCCGGCTGGCCAACGCGGCCGCCGAGGAGCTGTTGTACGGCGCGCCGAAGGCCTCAGCCCCGTTTCGTGATTACGCCACCGTATTGCCCAAGCCACTGAAGCTTGGCCTGGAGGCCTGGCTGAAGGACCCCACCCGCCGCATTGAACCCTTCCAGCCGTCCTCAACATCTCCATTATTGCAGGCCAACTTCACTCAACTGGATCAGGAGCGAGGCGACCATATCCTCGTGTTCATCGAGGACATGAGCAAGGTCACCCAGCAGGCCCAGCAGATGAAGCTGGCCTCTCTCGGGCGACTCACCGCAGGCATTGCCCATGAGATTCGCAACCCTCTGGGCGCCATCAGCCATGCTGCCCAACTGATGGAAGAAGCCCCGGACCTGGAACCTGGCGACCGCCAGATGCTGGGAATCATTCGGCGCCATTCGCGCAGGGTGAATGGCATTATCGAGAACGTTCTCGATCTTTCCCGGCGCCGGGCTGCCCATGCGGATCTGATCGAAGTCGGGCCCTGGCTTCAGGAATTCCGGGAAGACTTCCTTCAGACACAGGACGAACACTGCACGGCGGCCAATATTGTTCTGAAAATTGACCCGCAACTTCCTCCGGCACGATTCGACAAGAGCCAGATTGAACAGGTGATGGTGAATCTTTGCGACAACGGTTTGCGCTACAGTGAGCAGCACTCCGGACAACGAACAATCGGGATACACGCCGGGGCAACAGACGACAGAGAGCGGGCCTATATCGATGTGCGCGACCAGGGCCCGGGCATTGCCCCGGAAAACCGCAACTCGGTGTTTGAGCCTTTTTTCACCACCGACAAAAGCGGCACGGGCCTCGGACTTTATCTGGCCCGGGAACTGTGCGAGGCTAATCAGGCGCATCTTTCCCTGATAGAAGACGACCAGCCCGGCTGCTGCTTCCGCATCACCTTTGCCCACCCCGGGCGAATGATATGACCTCACGCCAGCGGATATCGGGCGTATGAATAACGACATGGAACCGACAATACAAGATGACCACATACACAGCGCTGATCGTTGACGACGAACCGGATATCCGGGAACTGCTGGAAATCACCCTGACCCGGATGGGAATAAAAACGCTCACGGCTCCCGACATGACCAGCGCTCTGGCGCTGCTGGAGCAGAACCCGCCGAACCTGTGCCTCACAGACATGAACCTGCCCGATGGCAATGGCATCGAACTGGTTCAGTGGATTCAGCTGCATGCCCCGACAACCCCGGTGGCCGTGATTACCGCCTATGGCAATATGGACACTGCCATCGAATCCCTGAAAGCCGGCGCCTTTGATTTTGTCTCCAAACCGGTGGAACTCTCCCGCCTCCGGGAGCTGGTCAACAGCGCACTCAAGCTGTCCGAAGCCAAGACCGACAGCGAAGACGCCACGGATGAACCCGGCCTGCTACTGGGCCAATCTCCCGAAATCCGGAAGCTGCGCAACCAGACCCGAAAACTGGCCAGAAGCCAGGCGCCGGTGTTTATCAGTGGCGAGTCCGGCAGTGGTAAGGAACTGGTGGCCCGAATGATTCACCTGCAGGGGCCCCGTCGCGAAGGACCGTTCATCGCCGTTAACTGCGGCGCGATTCCCTCCGAACTGATGGAAAGCGAGTTCTTCGGCCACAAGAAAGGCAGTTTTACCGGTGCGGTGGAAAACAAGGATGGCCTGTTCCGCTCGGCAAATGGCGGCACCCTCTTCCTTGATGAAGTGGCCGACCTGCCCCTGGCCATGCAGGTGAAACTGCTCCGAGCCATCCAGGAAAAAGCCGTACGCCCGGTAGGTGACACCAAGGAAGTCCCGGTGGATATCCGGGTATTGAGTGCCACCCACAAGAATCTACCGGAACTGGTGCAGGAAGGCAGTTTCCGCCAGGACCTGTTCTACCGCATTAACGTGATCGAACTGGCTGTTCCGCCCTTGCGCGAGCGCGAGGACGACATCCCCCTGCTGGCCACCCACATCCTCGAACGCATCGCCCGGGAGTACGAGTGCGACCCGGCCGCGTTAACGCCCGCCGCAATCGAGCGCCTCAAAGGCTATGACTTCCCCGGCAACGTGCGGGAACTGGAGAACGTGCTCGAGCGCGCCTTCACCCTGTGCGATGCCGACCAGATTGACGCCGAAGACCTGCACCTGGGGAACGGGGTGCAGCACGCGGCATCGGCCTCGCAGATTATTGCCGAAGGCCAGGCCGGCGACGGTGCAGGCTTTGCCGTGCCGGATGGCGAGATCGACCTGGAGGGCTACCTGGAGGGCATCGAGCGGCAGGCTATTGAAAAGGCGCTGGAGGCAACCCGATGGAACAAGACCGCCGCGGCGAAGCGGTTGGGGATCAGTTTTCGGGCGTTGCGGTATCGGTTGAAGAAGTTGGGGATGGAGTAACCAGGACCTGTAGATCCGGGAGGGTCCCTCGGCTTATACTGAGGTCGTCCAGAGCAGGAGGCACTGGTCACTCACTGATTCGCACTGTCCGAAGTCGTTACAGGGAAGTAAACGATGAAAAATTCGCTTCAGACTGGCGTGACGCTGGTCGAGTTGATTGCCGTTATGGCAATCAGCGCCATCATCCTCGCGTTCGCTATTCCAGGTACATCTAGCCTGATCAACCATTCAGGGCGTCATTCCGTACTCGCCGACCTGATTGCCACCCTCAATCTGGCAAGGAACACGGCAATCAACGAGCAAACAACGGTTACCGTCTGTGCCATTGGTGCAGATTCGAAATGCTCAAGTACCTGGTCGCTGCCAATCACCGCGTTTCGGGACCCCGGGCGCACCCGGGAAATCACAGATGTCAGCCAGATTGTGCGCGTGATTCAGCCCCTGGATACGGGCCGACTCACTGTCAGTTCAGGCATCCACAACTACTTCCGGTTTGAAAGCAGCGGCTGGTCGCGGGGAACCCTGGGGAATTTCGTCTGGTGCCCGGACTCTGACGACAACCATTACGCCGCTCAGATCCGGATCAATATGGGAGGGCGCCCCCGTACGGCGCGGGACCATGACGGGGACGGCATTGTTGAAGATTCCTCAGGCAACCCTATCGACTGCAGCAGCCTCTAGCAGGACCACGGTCAGTCCCAATTGACCCTCTGGCCATTTGAAAGCAGCGCAATGGTTCCTCCCCCCTGCCCATTCTTCGGCTGCGCTTCAATTCTGAATGCGATTGCGCTCTGGCTGGTGATCACCAGATCGTAGAATTTGGCGCTGCCATCGAGCGGCGCCTCATCCGGGAATATAGCGCCCGCAGCACTGCCGACGGAAGCCCCAGCGTAGGTCATATTCTGAGTATGAAAGCGCTCCATGGCGTTTGCCAGGGACATGAGCGCGCTTTTGGCGTCGGCCGCACGAGCATTCTCAACGTACCGGTTGTAACTGGGTAAGGCGATCGCGGCAATGATGCCAATGATTGCCACCACGATCATCAATTCGATCAGTGTGATGCCAGACTGCCGTTTGACTGCTGTCATTGTTGCTTCCCAACTCGGTTGCTGTTCGCCGGGGTTCCTGTGAGCCCCGGCTTCCGTTGTTGCTCCCGCGAATCAGTCGTAGAGTTCCTGCCAGCTCATCCGACCGGTATTCTCAGACGTGCTACCAACATCTACCTCTTCCGAGAGGATTTCACTGTCGGACCGGGGAATGAGTGCATAGTCACCCAGGAAACCCGTCTTGTTCGGCAGTCCACCCTTGGTCTTGAAGCCGACATAAGGAGAGCCCAATTTCGGCCAAACGGCGCGATCCGGCGTCTGACCATCCAGGCCAAAGGCCATCAGCCAGCCGCTGCCACCCACATCGCAGGGGTTGCTCGAGGGGATCGTGGAGTTCACGAAAACGTACTCCCCCCTCACCTGGGCAGGCTGCACAATTCTTTCGCCGGTTTCGGTTGTGAAGTCGACATACCAACCGTTCTGGGTATCGAAATCTTCGCCGGATGAAGAGCGGACGTCGAACACCTCGTTTTCAACGGTAATTACGGAATCGGTGACTGTCCGACCAATCAGATCGGATCGATCAAGCTCCGAAGTACCTTGATCCAGGATACCGTAAAAGGACTGAACATCTTCACTTACGGTGTCGTCCTGGGTTAGATACTGACCGGTTCCAAACAGGACCATGACATCCGGGTCCGGATTATTTTCATTGTCGTTGGGGTTGCGCACTACCATGGGGGCGGCCGTAACAGGCTGTGCAGTCCCGGAGCGTACGGCAGTGAACAAAGGATTCGGGGTGCTACCCTGACGATAAGCGGAGGCCCAGCTTCCATTCCCTGTATCTGCTGCCACCCAGATGTTGCCTTTCAGGTCGCCGGCATAAACACGGTCGACAATCCGGTCCCCATTCAAATCAACCTGTCGCACCGGAGACAAGCCGGTGGCGTCCGCCGCTGCGTCGAACTCGATGTATCGATAGTCGCCGGTGTCGGTCCAGTCGCCGTCCAGTCCGCCTTCAATATCGAGCATAAACAAGCCGGTTGACGCTCCAGTTGAGTTGTAACCGTTCGGCACGAACGCCGTCCAGCGATAATCGTTATTACCCCATTGAACCAGCGACACGGTGGGCGGCTCGATGATGTAGCCCATGCGGCTGTCGTCAGCACTACTGAACTCCCACATGACCAGATCGGAAGCATTCAACTCGGAGAAACTGGCAGGGTTGGTAACATCCAGGGCGAAGACCCCCTTGCCGCCGGTACGCGCACCACCAACCACAATCGTCCGCCAGTCTGCCGCTGTACCACCCGCGCCCTGCGTGTAGACATCCGAAACGACTGGTGTCAAATCCACGTAATACCGGTGCTGATAGGCCTGCTGAGTCAGATAATGAAGACCGGCATCCGCCTGATCGGAGAAGATAAACTCCGGGATATAACCAAAGAGCTCTTTACCGTCACTGCCTCGAAACGCATGCAGCATGCCATCGTTGGCACCCACATAGATCGCCGGTGTCCGGTTACGCTGTTCGCTTCTGTAATTGGCGTAGGTATCGGTAGTCGTGCCAAAAGGTACTCCTGCGGGCCAGCCAAGATCTGGATCCGCCACATAAACCGGGGTCGAATTGATAATGTCGCCCAGCAGGCTGGCCCTGCTCCTCATTCCGGTAATCGGATTACCCCGGAGATAGGAGATTCGATTCTCGGCTAAAGCAAGGCTACCGGCACCACCGTCGTATTTCAGGTCGTTCTGCTGGCGGGTCGTCAGGCTGCCCCAGTTAGTCCAGTTAAAGGCCAATCCTGCCGCGCCATCATAGGTGATGATCTGTCGGGCATCCTGCATTTGGTCCCGGGCGTCCAGGACGCTGCCCGCTTCCCAGGTTTCGGTTTCATTAATCGTTGGAGGTCCTGACTCGTTTTCGGTCAGCCCAGTGGCGAAGAGATCGCCGGTCCAGTTGGCGGAATCAAACCGGGCACCGAACAACAACGTGTCGGTTTCCAATGTGGCGGTGTTAAAGGTCACGCCAGTGGAGCTACCAACAGCCTCAGCAACAATGCTCTCAAAGGCTTTTTCCAGACTGGCGATCATCCGGTCCGCCTGGCCGGCAATGTAGTAATTGTCTGGACGTTTAAAGCTGGTGCCGCCCAGGGATACAGTTTCACCATTCGTGTGCCACCATTCCTCCGGCAAAGCCTCCGTCCGTGTTGCCGGTTCGAAATCATCCGGCACATCGAAGCCGCCGTATTTGGCCGCCAGATAATACTGGTTACTGGCCGGCGGCTGTAAAACCTGGTTTTCCAGAACGTCGACCCAATGTGTAGTCGCGGTCTGCTTACCCTCATCGTTCGGTCGCATGTCATTAACGAGGTTGTCGAATGCCAGCCCTGCAATGTACGCAGAATTCTGCCGCCCGGTGAACGAATTGGTCTCCCCAAGGCTGTTGCCCAATCCCTCAATAATGCCCACGCGATTAGTCATGGTAATCACGTTGACGGTCTCGTCGTTGCGCACCTCGCTCGGCATATTCGGTTCATCGTCCCGGTAACTCGTCTCGTTGCCGGGCAGGTTCTTGTCATCGTGGGTATTTACATCACCAATGCCCAGTATTGCCGCAGGCTGACACTCGTACTGAACAGGATCGACCCAGTCCGTAATTACAGGGAATCCGTCCGTGTATTTGTTCGTGGTGGCTGCATCCAGGCCATTCAGGCTTGAATATGCGCTGACAGATCCGAGCCCTTTCAGATAGCGTGTTGCGGCATAATACAGTTCACTCACCGGGTCCAGCGACTTATGGTTGTTGCTATTCAGTTGCCCGAATTTGTTGATGTAGTTGATGACACCACTGTTCACCACGGTCCCCGGTGTACTTGAAGCGGCGGTCGGATCGGGATTGGTGTAAAGAACACCGGTCGTCTCATCCCACTCTGCGTTGGGGTTGGTGGTCAACCCTGTTGACGGAAGAAACTGCTCGGGGCCAATGAACTTCTGTTGAGCCCTCAAAACACCGCCATCCCGGCTATTGCTGTCGTCGTTCAGGTAGCCGAATACGCTGTATCGCAGCGTCTCCGAGTTCTCCTGCAAAAGCCCCTCGGGCTTCCAGGCGTTGGAATATTGAACGCAGTTGGCCTCCAGACCTACGTTTGCGTCACATACCTTGACCCGAACATGGGCCTCCTGGGCGTTGGCCGCCGAGAATGTAGCAGTAGGATCGTACTTCACCGGATTGTTGTTCACGCCGGTGTCGCCTACGCTGAAACGCATTTCAACGCCCAGCCCCTGAATCCTCACGCGAACGCGATTGGCGGTAAACGGGGTTGCACCTGCCACGACGGTGGAACCGCTGATCTCCCTTACCGCGAGACCACTCTGCCCAGGATGCCGGGCCTTCTCCAGCCACGTTTGTGTGGTGGTGTCCAGGTAACGATAGCCTCCCGTCAAAACTTTGCGGAAGGGATCAATCGTCTGCGTCGTGGACCAGTTCAGAAAGTTACCGCTCCATTCCCCTGCGCCACTGCAGGTTCTCGAAGCAGACACGCTGGATGGCTTGAAATGCCGCTTTGACGCATCGGCGTCGTAATTGTATGTGTAACACTTGCTGGGGTCGAAATAGCCTTCAAACCGCCGGTCGGTGGTGTAAGAGCCGAGGTTTGCCAAGCTTTGCACCGTCGGAAATTCCACAGAAGGTGTCAAAACCAGGTTACCGGGAACGCCACGCCCACCGGCAAGATACAGAGGCTGATCCGCCAGGACACCAGGCGCAGCATAGCCCTGAACGGGAAGCACGATGACAACGCCTAAGAAGAAATTGCAAAGCTTTCTTTTAATCTGACTCATAGCATTATCCCTGCAGCTTGCGCTCACATTTCCCGCGCATAATAGGATTCGATGATGCGGGTGGACTCACCGGTCGGGCCTGGGCTCCACGCAACGATCCGGAAGGCCTGGGCATCGGTTGCACCTGTTTCATGGGAGTACCCCTCAACCACCAGATCAGTAAGCTGTTCCGGCTGTCGTGCCTCCCCGATGTGCTGTATGAAATATCTCGGTGTAACGCCATCCACAACAGTAGCCGTCCGAACGTTTGTGCTTCCAGTCCAGTCGAACGTCTGTGGGTCTGGCGCCGTATCGGTTTCGCCATAAAGCCCCCCTGTGCCGTCAAATTCCGACAGAAGGTTCACGTTCTCGATATACACTTCAGCATCCCGCAGCGCCGACTCTGCAATCTCCAGAGACTGCATACCCTCTCGCGCACCCGAGACCATTCGCTCCTGCATGATGGTTCCCTGCATGCTGGACACAGCCAAAAGTGTAAGGACCAGCAGCATCAATAGTGACAGAATCAGTGCGGCGCCTGCCTGACTGGTAATATTTACTCTGCCCATCACATCAGATCCTGTTTCTCATGGTGATTGTGGTCGTGTAGACCCGGTACAAAAAGGTGTCGTTGGCATTGGCGGTTGTCGCCAAGGCGCTGTTGGCTACACAGTCGAGCCAGCCGGGGTAGCAGTAATCCTGAGCTCCATCAGTCACTCGATCCTCCGGAGAGCGAATGAGAACACTCAGACGTATCGCAATGGTGTTGTCCGCTTGGGTACGACCAGCTGCTGTGAGACCTAACGGATCCTCCCAAGCGTTGACCTGGCCGTCCTGATCGCTGTCTACTCCGAACTGGAACTGGAAATCCATAACGTCTTGCAAAATGGCCACAGGTGTTGAGAAGTTACCAATACCAGAGCCCGATATTCCAACACCGTCAGTAACCAGTTCCCTGACCCCGTTCGCATTGTCGGTCAGATAGAATCTCTGTTGGCGCGGCCTGAACACAGAAGCCCCATCCGGATCATCATTGTAGTTAGTGGAGAGTGATTGAGTAGAGTTTCCGGGGCCCACACTCACGTTACCAGAGTTGTGAACAACTACCTCGTTATTGGTGTTCAGGTTCGTGACTTGGAAAACATCACCGGCACTGCAGTTTGTGACAATGAGAATGTCATTCAGGTTGAAAGAATCGCTGTCATCCACCTGGAGGTTGGCAGCCTGCTGGCTCGGCTGGAACGTCACTTTGATTTGGGAGTTACCATTTACTCCACCAAGGTACAGAACATCAGAATTTCCTGCACCGGCGTTATTCTCGGCATCCAGGCCACGTAAAAGAGCGCCAACGTCAAATCCGGTATCATTCAGGATGCTGTTGAGACGCCCATCTCTGACGCCATCACTACCCAGACATCCCCAATAGGACGAATTACGAATCTCCCGCCCAACAATGGACGTCGCCAACCGACCGGTTTCTTGGATTCTGGCACTGGCCTCAGCCACCCGGAAACTCTGGCTGTTGGAGGTAAAAATCTGTGTGAGCCCGAGGGTAATGATCAGCGACAGGGCCAATGCGACCATCACCTCAATAATGGACAGGCCTCTCTGGTTTGACGAGATCCTCATTGCTCCAACCTCGCTGTCATGGTGTAAGTCTGTTGCGCGGCATCGTTGCCGTATTGCCGCTCGTCCCAGGTGATGGTCACATCAACGGTGTTGCCGCTGAGGGATACTGCGCCAGTGGCACCGGGAACGTCGCGGCTCAGTCCGGCATTCCAGGCGCTGACCTCAGCCGTGGTAAGTGCTTCGTTATCGTTTGCTCTGACCATCTCCACCATTTCCTGGGCGTGCAGGTTGACCTGCGACCGGAGATTCGCATTGTTAACCTGCTGAAGTGACAGGTATTGCATACCCGCGACACCAAGAAGACCAACCAGCAGTACCAACAGAGCAACCAGTACCTCGATGAGAGTAAAACCACTCTGAGAACGTGAACCTGATCTGACCAACATGAACATTTTTCTCCAGAGATCTCGTCTGCTCCCCCGGATCAGGGGCAAGTAACGTCGGCAGTGGACACCCGTCCGCCCGGCGTCACGGTAACGCTCGTCCCGTCAGCGTCACCGGCGCAAACGTTGAACGAAACGTTCGCCGTACTGGTGGTAAGCCCGTTGGCCCGAAACGTCACGGAACCTGTACTAATACTCAGGTCCCCGCTCGCCTCCTCAATCTGCCGGATGACATTACCGCTGGATACGACCGTCGCCTGCATGGTATTGGAGGCGGAGGTCGCCGCCACTCTCTCGCCCCGACGGACGGCCTCACTTCGGGAATAGTTCAACAAACCAACGATAGAGTTGCTTGTAGAGACAACTCGGTTGTTGTCGATAATCCGTCCGAATTGGGGCACGGCGAAGCCAGCGATTAACGCAATGAGCGCTATTGCGATCATCAGTTCGACGAGAGTGAAGCCTTCACTGCCTGACTTTGAATGCATAGTCTATTCCCAGTTTTCCTTTCTACACGTTAGATGCATGATTAGGGGACCACCACCGTTATCGGACTAGCGGCAGCTGTTAGCGGACAAGCGGCAGGAATCAGTTGGCGTTTCGTGAACAGGATCACATTCCCTGAAGGCTGAAGCCGATGGAAGGTTCAGGACTTACCGGAGATCGAAGGGATGCAAGGGTGGGGTACCACCTTAACCGTGCCCCAACACAACTCCGGAGGGCGAATGTTCGCCTCAGCTTACTTCAACTGCGTCGATGCGAAGCTCTTTCGGCATGGAGAACACAATGTTCTCCTCCCGGCCAGCGATCTCCTCAGGAACACTGCCACCCAGTTCCCTCAAGCGGGCGATCACATCGTTCACCAGCACTTCCGGGGCCGAGGCGCCGGCGGTCACACCAACCGAGGTTTTGCCTTCCAGCCAGGCGGCATCAATCTGAGCCGCCTCATCAATCAGATAAGCCGGCGTACCCATGCGCTCCGCCAACTCACGCAACCGATTTGAGTTGGAACTGTTGGGCGAGCCGACCACCAGCATCAGATCGCAGTCACCGGCCAGCTGCTTCACGGCATCCTGCCGGTTCTGCGTGGCGTAGCAGATGTCGTCCTTGCGCGGGCCCTGGATTTCGGGAAATTTCGCGCGAAGGGCGTCGATCACCCGGGCGGTGTCGTCCATGGAGAGGGTGGTCTGGGTCACGTAGGAAAGCCTGGCGGGATCTTTCACCTGCAGGCTTGCCACGTCCTCCTCGTTTTCCACGAGGTAGATCTCACCACTATTGCTGTGGTCGTACTGGCCCATGGTGCCTTCCACTTCCGGGTGGCCATGGTGGCCGATCAGCACGCATTCCCGGCCGTCGCGGCTGTAGCGCATGACTTCCAGGTGGACCTTGGTGACCAGCGGGCAGGTGGCGTCGAAGACTTTCAGGCCGCGGCGGGCGGCTTCGTCCTGGACCGCCTGGGAGACGCCGTGGGCGCTGAAGATGACCAGCTTGTCGTCTGGTACTTCGTCCAGCTCGTCCACGAAAATGGCGCCGCGGTTGCGCAGGTTATCCACCACAAATTTATTGTGGACCACCTCGTGCCTTACGTAGATCGGCGCTCCGAACACGTCCAGCGCCCGGTTTACAATTTCAATGGCGCGGTCCACACCGGCACAAAAGCCTCGGGGATTGGCGAGTCGGATCTGCATATCAACCTGCTGCTCTGGTTAGTGGGCCGGGCCGACCGGCTCCACGTCAATGATTTCTACTTCAAACGTCAGTGTACGCCCTGCCAGGGGGTGATTGAAATCCACCTCCACTTCGTCACCTTCCACTCGGCTGACAACCCCAGGCAGTTCGCTCTGGCGGGCATCGGCGAAGGAGATCATCACGCCGGGTTCCAGCACCATATCCGGGCTGAACTCATGGCGTTTGAAGGTCTGAACGTTGTTCGGGTTGTGCTGGCCAAAGGCTTTTTCCGGCGGCACCTGGAAACTGTCCCTGTCGCCGGCCTTCATGCCCATCAGGTAGGTTTCGAAATTCTCTGGCAGGTTTTCATCGCCGATTTCCAGGGAAGCCGGCTCTTTCTCGAAGGTTGAGTCGATCACTTCACCATCCGGAAACTTGAGGGCGAAGTTCAGTTTGACGCGGGTACCCTTGTCGACAGGCAGTTCGTTCATGGAAGTCAGTCGCTCCTTTCCGCATTCCCGTCGGAATCGGCGGGTTTGCGGAACATATCAAGAATCATCATGCCAGCACCGATGGTAATGGCGGTGTCGGCCAGGTTAAAGGCCGGAAAGTGCCAGTCCTGCCAGTAAAAATGCAGGAAGTCGACCACATAGCCGTGCACCACCCGATCGTAGACGTTCCCCAGGGCGCCGCCCAGAATGAGCGCAATGGCAACGGCAGTCCAGGTCTCATGGCGCTGCAGGTTTCTGAGCCAGTAGACCAGCACAACACTGACCACCACGGCGAGGGTCACGAAGAACCACCGTTGCCAGCCCGCGGCCTCGGCCAGGAAGCTGAACGCTGCTCCGGTATTGTGCAGCAGCGTCAGGTTGAACATGGGAATCACCGGCACCGGGTCGCCGTAGGTCAGCATGGCGGTGGCCATGGCCTTGGTACCGAGATCCAGAATGATCACCAACACGGTCAGCCACAGCCACTTCAGCTTGCCTCCTGTTCGCTGCTCAGTCATGGCAGCGTCCATCAGGCGTAGGCGCGGGCTTCGCCGGGCCCTTCCACGTTGGTGACACAGCGGCCGCACAGGTCGTCGTACTTGGCGTTACGCCCGACATCTTCCCGGTGGTGCCAGCAGCGCTCGCACTTGGTGTGAGCGGCCGGTGTCACCTTCACCCGGAGACCTTCATGAGAGGTCATTTCCGCATCGCCAGCTTCAGACACCGGTTTCACGGTGGCTTCTGAGGTGATCAGCACGAAACGCAGCTCCTCGCCGAGGTGCTTCAGATCGGCTGCCAGATCGCCTTCGCAGAACAGGGTGACTTCGGCACTGAGAGAGCCTTTGATTTCACCCCGTGCCCTGGCTTCTTCCAGGCACTTGTTGACGGCCTCTTTTACACTGTACATCTCACGCCAGTAGTCGCGGCCAAGCTCGGCGTTTTCCGGCAACGCGGTCAGGCCTTCATACCAGGTTTCGTAGAACACGGTATCGCTGCGTTCGCCGGGCAGGTGCTGCCAGATTTCGTCAGCGGTGAAGCTGAGGATCGGGGCGATCCAGCGAACGAGTGCTTCGGCCACGTGGTACAGGGCCGTCTGGCAGGAACGCCGGGCCAGACTGTCGGCCTGGGTGGTGTACTGGCGATCCTTGATGATATCCAGATAGAAACCGCCCAGGGTGGCCTCACAGAAGTTGTACACCTTCTGGTAAATTCGCAGGAAGGCATAGTTGCCGTAGTCCTCGTGGAGCTCTTCCTGCAACTGCAGGGCACGGTCCACCATCCAGCGATCCAGGGCGATCATGTCCTCCGGTGCCACCATGTGCTGCTCCGGATCAAAGCCGGTCAGGTTGCTCAGCAGGAAGCGGGAAGTATTGCGGATCCGGCGGTAACCATCGGCGGTCTGGCGCAGGATGTCCTTGGACACGGTCATTTCGCCGCTGTAGTCGGTCGCCGCCACCCACAGGCGCAGGATGTCGGCGCCCAGTTCGTTCATGACTTCCTGGGGCGCGATCACGTTGCCCAGGGATTTGGACATCTTGTGGCCCTTGCCATCGACGGTAAAACCGTGGGTCAGAACTTGCCTGTACGGTGCCACGCCGTTCATGGCGATGGAGGTTTTCAGGGACGACTGGAACCAGCCACGGTGCTGGTCGGAGCCTTCCAGGTACATATCGGCCGGGAACTGGCCCAGCTCATCACGGACCCGGAGAACGGATTCGTGGGTCACACCGGAATCGAACCAGACATCCAGGGTGTCCGTCACCTTTTCGTACCGCTCGGCATCACTGCCCAACAGGGAAGACGCATCCAGCTCGTACCAGGCGTCGATACCGCCCTCCTCGATCTGCTGGGCCACCTTCTCGATCAGGTTCTGGGTATCCGGGTGCAGCTCCTGGGTTTCCTTATGGATAAACAGGGTGATGGGCACACCCCAGGTCCGCTGCCGGGAGATGCACCAGTCCGGAGACTGGTTGAACATGGCCTCAATACGGTTCTGGCCCCAGGCAGGTACCCAGCGCACACCCTTGATGGCTTCCAGGGCGTCGGCGCGCAGGTTCTCCTTGTCCATGCTGATAAACCACTGGGGCGTGGCCCGGTAGATCAGCGGGGTCTTGGTACGCCAGCAATGGGGATAGCTGTGGCGGAATTTCTCGGAACGGACCAGCTTGCCCTCACGCTCAAGCGCGCTGCAAACCGGCTCATCCGCCTTGTAAACATGCACTCCGGCCAGCTCACCGGCGGCCGAGGTGTAGGTGCCATCAGCCTGAACCAGATTGATGGTGCCGATGTTGTAGGCCTTGCCCACTTCAAAGTCTTCCATGCCGTGATCGGGCGCGGTATGGACAGCGCCGGTACCGGCATCGGTGGACACGTGATCGCCGAGGATCACCGGCACCTGCTTGTCGTAGATCGGATGCTGGAGAACCAGATTTTCCAGGGCAGCGCCGGAGCAGGTGGCCAGCACTTCGTAGCTCTCGACCTGCCAGCGCGCCATAATGCCTTCCACCATATCGGCGGCCAGAATCATACGCTCAGGTCCCTGACCAACATCGGCCTGTACCAACGCATAGTCCAGATCCGCATTCAGAGAAACCGCCTGGTTGGCCGGAATGGTCCAGGGCGTGGTGGTCCAGATAACAACGGACACATCACCACGGCCATTGTCGGTGCCAAACAGTGACAGGGCTTTGGCCTGATCAACCGCGGTAAAGCGCACATCGATCTGGGTAGAGGTCTTGTCCTGGTACTCAACCTCGGCTTCCGCCAGTGCGGACTGACCCACCACACTCCAGTAAACCGGCTTGTAACCACGCACCAGATGCCCTTTGGCAACAATCTTGCCCAGGGCACGCACGATCCCGGCTTCCACCTTGGGATCCATGGTCAGGTAGGGCTTGTCCCACTCACCCATCACGCCCAGGCGAATAAAGTCTTCCTTCTGCCCGGCGATCTGTTTGGTGGCGTAGTCGCGACAGGCCTGGCGGAAGGTCTTGTAATCCACCTTCACCCCGGCCTTGCCAATCTCCTGCTCCACCTTGTGCTCGATGGGCAGGCCATGGCAGTCCCAGCCCGGCACGTAGGGCGCATCGAAGCCCATGAAGCTGCGGGACTTGACGATCATGTCCTTGAGAATCTTGTTGACCGCATGACCAATGTGAATGCTGCCGTTGGCGTAGGGAGGGCCATCATGAAGAATGAACTTGTCCCGCCCTTCACGCTGCTTGCGCAGGTTGCCGTAGACGTCGAGATCCTGCCAGCGCTTGAGCATTTCCGGCTCGCGCTTGGCCAGGTTACCGCGCATGGGGAAGGCGGTTTCCGGCAGATTCAGGGTGTGCTTGTAGTCGCTCATGGTTTGTGTGCGTACTCTTTTGGTCGATTTGGCTTGGTCAGTGTTGATCAGTCTTTTATTCGTTGGGGCGCCGCGAGGTGTTTCAATGCGGGGTTCGCACGGAGCCGTTGGCGTAAATCCACGAGCGGGCCTCCTCGAAATCCCGGGCAATCTGTTCTTTCAGCTCATCTACCGAAGCAAACTTTTCCTCGTCCCGCAGGCCGTGGCGGAAGACAACTTCCAGATGCTGGCCATAAAGTGTGCCAGCAAAGTCAAACAGGTGCACTTCCAGCGACGGCTGCTTGCCGTCCACCGTCGGCCGAATGCCGATATTGGCCACACCGTCGTAAGTTGCGCCGTTATCCAGCGTGGCGGCAACGACATACACGCCGCGCAGGGCCGGTGTATGATGCAGCAGAATGTTGGCTGTTGGCGCGCCGATCTGGCGGCCCAGTTGCCGGCCGTATACCACCCTGCCCCGGATGCGGTAAGGGTGCCCGAGCAGGGCTTCCGCCTGCTCCAGACCATTCACCGTGAGCAACTCCCGCACACGGGTGCTGCTCACCCGCTCGCCTTTAACCGTTACCGTGCGGGTATTCTCAACCGTGAAACCGACATCCGGGCCGACCTTTTCCAGCAGTGAGAAATCCCCGGCCCGGTCACAGCCGAAGCGAAAGTCGTCGCCCACTACCAGATGCCGGACAGCCAGCCCTTCAATCAGGACGTCTTCGATAAAGCCCATAGCCGAATAGCTGCGGAAAGCCTGATTGAAACGCAGGCAAAGCACCATGTCGACACCCTCGGCCAGCAGTTCCTCGAATTTCTGTCGGAAGGCCATCAGCCGCGGCGGCGCCTCTTGGCCCTGGAAAAACTCCCGGGGCTGGGGCTCGAAAATCATCACCACGGAAGGCACGCCAAGCGCTTCGGCCTTGCTTTTGACCTGGTCAATAATGGTTTTGTGCCCCAGGTGCACACCATCAAAATTACCGATGGTCGCGACACACCCATTGGCGAGCGGAGAGTCCTCCCGCCCGGACAGCTTTTTCAGGTTGGTCAGGCCCCGGATCAGACGCATGCAATGCGAACCTTCAATTGCCAGCTTGCTTTCAGCGCTTACCTTTTACCGCAACGCTGGTGAGAAAACGCGCGATTATACCTTACCTCTGGCGGAAATGTCTTACCCGAACCCCGGCCAGCGCCAGAACGACGAAGTAAACCACCACACCGGCGCCCACCAGAATCGCCATATCCACCGCCCGCTGATAACCGCCGTTGGCGAGCCATACCGGCACCGGCGGACTCAGCCACAGAATAACGGCGGCCAGGGCACCATTGGCGAACAGAATCTGCAGCAGGAAACGGCGCCAGCCGGGCTGGCTCTGCCACGCCCCTTCCTTGCGCAGCCCCCGCCACAGCAAATAGCCGTTCAGCCAGGCGGCCAGCGAAGTAGCCAACGCCAGCCCGGCATGGGCGAGAGGGAAGATCAGGATCAGGTTGAGCACCATGTTTGCCACCATCGCGATGACACCGATCTTTACCGGGGTTGCGGTGTCCTCGCGGGCAAAATAGCCCGGGGCCAGCACCTTGATCAGCATGAAAGCCAGCAACCCGGCGGAATAGGCCAGCAGGCTCCGGGCCGACATGGCCACATCCCGATCGGTCACCTCACCGTAATCGAACAGTGTGGCGATCAGAGGCTCGGCCAGCAGGGCAAGCGCCAGTGCCGCCGGCAAACCGATCAGCAGAACCGCGCGGACGGCCCAATCCAGGGTTGCCGCAAACTGATCCGCCGATGCAGAGGTGTGTTTGCGGGACAGGTTTGGAAGAATCACCGTGGCGATGGCAATGCCAAAAACACCCAGCGGCAACTCCGCAAGACGATCGGAATAATACAGCCATGACACGCTGCCAGTCTGGAGAAACGAGGCAAGCACCGTGTCCAGCAGAAGGTTGATCTGGCTGACCGACACCCCGAACAGGGCCGGCACCATCAGCTTCAGGATGCGGCTGACACCCTCGTGACGATAATCCACCCGTGGCCGGGGAAGCAGTCCGATACGCATCAGAAACGGTAACTGGAAGAACAGTTGCAGGGCACCGGCAATGAACACGCCCCAGGCCAGGGCCAGGACCGGCTCATCCATCAGCGGTGCCAGCCAGATGGCCGCGGCAATCATGGCCAGGTTGAGCAGAACCGGTGTGAACGCCGGCACGGCGAAGCGGTCGTAGCTGTTCAGGATACCGCCGGCAAACGCCGTCAGGGAAATCAGCAGCAGATAGGGAAAGGTAATGCGCAACATGTCGCTGGTGAGTGCGAACTTTGCCTCATCGTCCAGAAAGCCCGGTGCAAAAACGGCGGTCAGGACCGGCGCGCCCAGGATGGCCGCCAGCGTTACGCCCAGCAATACCAGGCCTAGCGAACCGGCCACCGCATTGACCAGCCCCTGAACATCCGAATGGGCGCGATTCTCGCGGTACGACGACAATACCGGAACGAAGGCCTGGGAAAAGGCCCCCTCAGCAAACAGCCGACGCAGGAAATTGGGAATCTTGAACGCGACAAAGAAGGCATCGGCTCCGGCGCCGGCACCGAAATAACGCGCAATCACCATATCGCGCACCAGGCCAAGCACCCGGGACAGCATGGTCATGATGCCCACCAGCCCGGAGGACCGCAGCAGTCCGTGCGCTTTGGGTAGATGTTTTGGCTCAGGAGGTAATTCAGGTTCCGACGACATGCAGGCTCTGGTCTGGCAATGTGAACATCAATGAGGGCGGGTACTTCGGAAATTACCTGCTTCCCGATAGGGCCCGCAATCCGTGAGCGGCGAGTTTACCACAGGCCTTGTGTCTCAGGGCATGAAATGGGTTTTGGCCTTGACATTTCGAGGTTTGAGCGGCATAGTTCCGCGTCATTTATTTCGACGCGCTGGTTTTGGCGCGCCCGCGATGTAACGAATCATTCAGCAACGAATTTTAGATTTTCAGGAGTTATACGGTGGCAAATTCCCCGCAAGCCAAGAAGCGCGCACGTCAGAACGAGAAGAACCGCAAGCATAATGCAAGCCTGCGTTCCATGGCGCGTACGTACATCAAGAAAATTCAGTCCAAGATTGAAGCCGGTAACTACGAAGAAGCCCAGGCTGCTTTCCAGCAGGCTCAGCCGATTCTGGACAGCATGGTGAACAAGGGCATCTTCTCGAAGAACAAGGTCGCTCGTAACAAGAGCCGCCTGAGCGCGAGAATCAAATCCCTGAAGAGCGCGTAAATCGCCCGCTTCAGAGCATAAAAACCGGCCAGCTGGCCGGTTTTTTTATGGGCAACGCTGTCATTCTCAGACAATCACCAGGTTATCCCGGTGAATCATCTCCTCACCGGAGATGTAGCCCAGAATATCGGCAATCCGGTCGCTGGAGCGCCCGGCAATCGCACGGGCTTCGCTGGCACTGTAGTTCACCAGCCCCCGCGCAATCTCCTTGCCAGACTGATCCACGCAGGACACCATCTCGCCCCGGCGAAACTGCCCGGCCACACCTTTTACCCCGACCGGCAGCAGGCTCCGCCCACCAAGGCAGAGCACCTTTACCGCGCCGTCGTCCAACGTCAGCCTGCCCCGGGTCTGCAGATGGCTGGCCAGCCACTGTTTTCGGGCCGCAATCCTGCCCTGCTCAGGCAGCAGCAGAGTGCCGATCACATCGCCCTGCCGCAGGCGCCCGATCACCCCCTCGATACGGCCGCCGACAATAACCGTGAACGCACCGGACCGGGCGGCCAGGCGCGCCGCACGCAACTTGGTGAGCATGCCGCCACGGCCCAGCACACCGGCACCACCGCCCGCCATGGCATCGAGCTCGTGGTCACCCGCCTTGCGCTCGGTCACCAGGCTGGCGTCGCTGTGCTTCCTGGGGTCCTTGTCAAACAGGCCGAGCTGGTCAGTCAGAATAATCAGGCCGTCCGCCTCAATCAGGTTGGCAACCAACGCCCCGAGGGTGTCGTTGTCACCGAAACGGATCTCATCGGTCACGACCGTGTCGTTCTCGTTGACGATCGGCACGACGCCAAAGTCGAGTAAGGCCCTGAGCGTGCTTCGGCCGTTGAGGTAACGCTTGCGATCTGACAGGTCGTCGTGGGTCAGCAATATCTGCGCGGTATGAATGCCGTGACGCTTGAACTGGGCTTCCCAGGTCTGCACCAGGCCCATCTGGCCAACGGCGGCGGCCGCCTGCAGCTCGTGCAACTGGTCGGGCCGCACCGTCCAGCCAAGGCGGCTCATACCCTCCGCCACCGAACCGGACGAAACCACAACCACCTCCACGCCCTCTTCCACCAGCGCCGCAATCTGGTCTACCCACAGGCCCAGGGCGGCCGCATCCAGACCTCTGCCATCGTTGGTCAGCAGGGCGCTTCCGATCTTGATGACCAGGCGACGGGCCTGGCGCAGCTGTAGGCGTTCAGTCATGGTCCGTGGGTGATCCCTATGGTCTTATCCGGCGTTACTCTGGCGCATAGACCACTTCAACGTCGTAATCATCGTCATCGAAGTCGTCATCATCCTCGTCATCCTCCCTGGCGGCGCGACGGGCCTGGCGCTCCGCCTCGATGCGAGCCCGGGCTTCATCATCCATCTGCCGGCGGCGCTGGGCTTCGCGCTCTGCAACCTCAGGGTTCTGGGCTTCGGCTTCAGCCTGCTCCTCTATCCAGCGCATGACCGCCTGAACCAGGGGCCGGGTACCTTCACCACTGAGCGCCGAAATCCGGAACACTGGCCCGTCCCAGCCAAGCTCATCGACGATGGCCTGGCAATGGGCCTCGCGATCTTCCTCGGCGACCATATCCACCTTGTTCAGCACCAGCCATCTGGGCCGGCTGGCAAGCGTCTCACTGAACTTCTCAAGCTCGTGCGCAATCGCCCGGACGGCATCCGCCGGTGACGACCCGTCGTAGGGGGCCACATCGACAAGGTGCAGCAAAAGCCGGGTACGAACCAGATGCTTCAGGAACCGGATACCAAGCCCGGCGCCCTCGGCCGCCCCTTCAATCAGGCCGGGTATATCCGCGATCACAAAACTCTGATGCGCCTGAACACTGACCACCCCGAGGTTGGGCACCAGCGTGGTAAAGGGATAATCCGCCACTTTCGGGCGAGCCGCCGACACCGAGCGGATAAAGGTGGATTTGCCGGCATTGGGCATACCCAGCAGCCCGACATCCGCCAGCACCTTCAGTTCCAGACGGAGGTTGCGCAACTCACCTTCCGAGCCCTTGGTAGTCTGCCGGGGCGCACGGTTAACGGAGGACTTGAAGCGGGTATTACCCAGGCCGTGAAAACCCGCCTGGGCCACTTTCAGACGCTGCCCCGCATGGGTCAGATCCCCCAGCACCTCATGGGTATCCATATCGACAACCGTGGTACCCACCGGGACGGGCAGAATCAGATCCTCCCCCTTGGTGCCGGTGCAGTTCCGGCCGGAGCCCGGCTCACCATTCTGGGCCTTGTGCTTGCGCTGGAAACGGTAGTCAATCAACGTATTCAGCGACTCGTCCGCTTCCAGAAATACGGAACCACCATCGCCCCCGTCGCCGCCGTCGGGGCCACCCTTGGGAACGTATTTTTCACGCCGGAAGCTCAGGCAGCCGTGGCCGCCCTTGCCGGCTTCCACAATGATGGTGGCTTCGTCTACGAATTTCATGAATCAACCCTTTGCGCGACGCGCATAAACTAAAAAGCCCCGCAGCCTCTAGGAAGCTTTGCGGGGCTCCGGATGGCTCTGGACACCTGATGATATCAGGATACCAGTGCCACCCAAGGTTCGACAGAACCGGATCGCCGCTGCTTACGCAGCCGGAACGATGCTCACGAACTTGCGGCTCAGCGGGCCTTTGACTTCGAACTTCACCTGGCCGTCTGCTTTCGCAAACAGGGTGTGGTCCTTGCCAATGCCAACGTTACTGCCAGCGTGGAAGCGGGTGCCACGCTGACGAATGATGATGCTGCCTGCAGAAACAGTCTCACCGCCATAGCGCTTCACACCAAGTCGTTTCGACTCGGAATCGCGACCGTTACGGGTACTACCTGCTGCCTTTTTATGAGCCATTACCAGCCTCCTTATTTAAGGGGTAAGTCGAGAGCCTCAGCCCTGGATACCCGTGATCTTGACTTCAGTAAACCACTGACGGTGGCCCTGACGCTTCATGTGATGCTTCCGGCGACGGAACTTGATGATCTGAACCTTGTCGTGACGGCCGTGGCTAACCACTTCTGCAGTCACTTTGGCACCATCAACCACCGGCGCGCCTACCTGAACCTTGTCACCATCGGCGATCAGCAGAACACGATCAAACTCAACGTTACCGCCGGTTTCAACTTCCAGCTTTTCCAGCTTCAGGGTTTCGCCTTCTTTTACACGGTGTTGCTTACCACCGCTAACAATAACTGCGTACATGTACTCGTTCTCCGCGATTGACCCATCCCTGCTCTTATCCACCTGGTTCTAAGGGAGGCGCTCTGGCGACCCTATAGCAGGGAGCGCAGGTTGGGATGAGTTGGGCGCGTGATTGTACGAGAAGATGCACAGCTACGCAAGTTGAACATGGGGTCAGATGAACGCCTTCATCTGACCCCTTCTTGACGTTGACACCATAGCCCCCAATACCTAGCATTGCTGCTTCCTGCCCGAAATATCAACAGAAGCACCAGCAAGGGATCCACAAGCCGCATGACAGCCCAGCGCATTTACGACACCGTGGCCGACGACTTCAGCCGCGTTAATGACCTGATCATCCAGCGGCTTTCCTCAGATGTTCCCCTGGTGGAGAAAATTGCCCAGTACATCATCGAAAGCGGCGGCAAGCGGTTGAGGCCCCTGCTGGTTCTGCTTTCCAGCCAGGCGGCGGGCTACGGCCAGAACGATCACCTCAAACTGGCCGCGGTGATCGAATTCCTGCATACCGCCACCCTGCTCCACGACGACGTGGTGGACACCTCGGACATGCGCCGGGGCCGCAGCACTGCCAACGCCCGCTGGGGTAACGCCCCGAGTGTACTGGTAGGTGATTTCCTTTACGCCCGGGCGTTCGAGATGATGGTGGAGCTCAAAAGCCTGCCGATCATGGAGGTTTTATCCCGCGCGACGGCGGTGATCGCCGAAGGCGAAGTCATGCAACTGATGAACGTGAAAAACCCGGACCTGACCGAAGACCAGTATATGCAGGTCATCCACAACAAGACCGCCATGCTGTTTGAAGCCGCCTCCCATACCGGAGCCCTGCTCGCCAACGCCAATGAGGAGCAGGCGCTGGGACTGAAGAACTATGGCAAGCATCTGGGCCTGG
Organism: Marinobacter subterrani; assembly: GCF_001045555.1. Lineage (NCBI taxonomy): Bacteria > Pseudomonadati > Pseudomonadota > Gammaproteobacteria > Pseudomonadales > Marinobacteraceae > Marinobacter > Marinobacter subterrani. The sequence continues at coordinate 884,314 of NZ_LFBU01000002.1, read as the reverse complement.
CGTTCCAGCTGGTGGACGACATACTGGATTACCGGGGCGATGCCGAGGCCATGGGCAAGAATGTCGGCGATGACCTGGCCGAGGGCAAGACCACCCTGCCCCTGATTCACGCCATGGCCCACGGCACGGAAGACGAACGCCAGCTTATCCGTCAGGCCATCCGCAAGGGCGGGCTGGATGAGCTGCCCCGCATCCTCGAGATCGTTGAGCGCTCAGGTGCAATCGAATACACCATGACTCGAGCCCGGGAGCAGGCCGCGTTGGCCGCCAGCTGCCTGAAATGCCTTCCCGAAACAGCACACAAGGAAGCGATGGTGTTGCTGACTGATATTGCGGTTGCGCGGGTTAGCTAGCGCGCTGTTTCGCAAGCGGTCTATCGGATTACGGCTTCGCCTAACCCGACCTACGTTTTTATGCCTCGCGTTGACCCCGGGTAGGTCGGATTAGGCGAAGCCGTAATCCGACACTGGTCACCGGCAAGTCACCCCAAGACCTCCCTGCCATGAGGCGATGCAAAATCCAACACCGGCCCCACCGGCACAATCTGTGTCGGGTTGATGGTCCGCTGGCTCACGTAGTAATGGCGCTTTATCTGCCCGATATCCACCGTCTCCGCAACACCCGGCACCTGGTACAGGTCCCGCAGGTAGGCAGAAAGCGCCGGGAAATCGCCGATCCGCTGGCGATTGCATTTGAAATGGCTGAAATACACCGCATCAAACCGGATCAGCGTGGTAAACAGGCGCCAGTCGGCCTCGGTTAACTGGTCGCCGACCAGATAGCGCTGACCAGCCAGTCGGGCCTCAAGCCAGTCGAGAGACTCGAACAGCGCTTCATAGGCCTCCTCGTACCTGTCCTGCGCGGTGGCAAAGCCCGCTTTGTAGACACCGTTGTTGACCGTGTCATAAACCCGGGCGTTCACCTCATCAATCTCGCCCTGCAACGCGGCGGGATAGAAATCCAGATCCGTCCGGACGCCCTCAAGCCCGTCGAACGCCGAATTGAACATCCGGATGATCTCCGCGGACTCATTGCTCGCAATCGTCTGCTTCTCTTTATCCCACAAGGTCGGCACCGTCACCCGGCCGGAATACTCGGGCGCAGCCTTGGTGTAAACCTGGTGCAGAAACCGGAACCCATGCAGGTGATCCCGATGCTGCTCACTGTCCGGCCGGAACTCCCAGCCATTTTCCACCATATCCGGATGCACCACCGACACCGAAATGTGCTTTTCCAGCCCTTTCAACTTCCGGAAAATCAACGTCCGGTGCGCCCAGGGGCACGCCATGGACACATAAAGGTGATAACGCCCGGACTCAGCCTTGAAACCACCTTCACCATCCGGCCCCGGTGAGCCATCGGCGGTCACCCAGTTCCGGAACCGGGCCGCCTCCCGTTCAAACTTGCCACCGGTCTTGTCGGTGTCGTACCACTGGTCATGCCATTTGCCGTCAATTAACAGGCCCATAAACTCCTCCGATTAAAAATCCTGAATGTCTGATACTGTATCTGTGGAGGCCCGCAAGGAGTCTGCCGAGGGTATCGGGGAAGGCCTTTGCAAACCGTGCATTGCCATGGATGGCAATGCCGAGCCCCCCAGGGACGGGTTCACGGCGTGTTTGCAAAGGCCTTCCCCGATACCCGCTGCCCCTCCAGATACAGGAGCGAATCGAAACTAAAGGCAGAATAACGGCGACCCTGCTACCCTCTCAAACAAGCATTTCTGGCCAACAACCTCAGATAATTCGAACATGCATACAGCCATCACCATAGACGCTCTCAAAGTTCTTGACGCCATCGATCGCAAAGGCAGTTTCGCGGGCGCTGCCGGCGAACTTTTCCGGGTGCCTTCCGCCATCAGCTACACCGTCCAGAAGCTGGAGGAAGACCTCAATGTCGCCATCTATGACCGTACCGGTCACCGCGCCAGGCTGACACCGGCAGGCCACTACCTGCTGGAAGAGGGACGCACACTGCTGGAGGCGGCCGAAAACCTTGCCCACACAACCCGCCAGGTTGCCCAGGGCTGGGAGACCAGACTGCGAATCGGATTTAATTCCCTGTTGCCCGCGGAATGTCTGTTCCCGGCCATCCGGGACTTCTACCAGCTTGGCGTACCCGTGGACGTACAGATCGTGGAGGAAGTCTTTGCCGGCACCTGGGATGCCCTGCAAAGCCGGAGGGTCGACCTGATCATTGGTGCCGACAATTTCAGCAAGCCGGCCGGAAACTTTACCACCAGAGCGCTCGGGGAAATGCCGTTCGTGTTCGCCGTTGCCGACAACCATCCGCTGGCAAGTGCCGAGGAGCCTCTTTCGGAAGAGGACATCTCCCGTTACCCGGCCGCCGTAGCCGCCGATACCTCGCGCTCATTGCCGCCGGGCCATGCCGGCATTTTTCGCCGGCAACGAACCCTGACCGTTGCCAACATCGACCAGAAGATTGCCATACAGGTTGCCGGTCTCGGGGTCGGCTGGTTACCCGAGGCACGAATTGGGCGGCAACTGGAGGAGGGAAGCCTGGTTGTGAAGCGGGTTCATGAGGCCCGCCAACCCATCATGCTGCACCTGGCCCGGCATGCTGAAGACCAGGGCAAGGCCCTGATGTGGTTCTGGGACCGGCTCAGCAGGGACGATGTAGTCAAACCGGCACCAAAGGAAGCTCTGTGATGCGACAGTTGTCGGAACTCGATGCGTCTTTCCTGTATCTGGAATCGGAAACCACCCCGATGCACATCGGCGGGATCTACCTTTTTGATGCCAGTCAGAGGGCTGCTCCTCTGGCGTTCAGCACCTTCGTGGCCTACCTTCGCAGCCGGCTGCACGTGGTCCCGGTATTCCGCCAGCGGCTCAAGGAGATCCCGCTGCGCCTGAGCCGGCCCTACTGGATTGATGATCCGGACTTCAGCATTGAGCGCCACCTTGCCTACGTCAACCTCGGTGAATACGGCCGTAAATCCAGCCTGATGGCACTGGCTTCGAAAATCCTCGAGGAGCCCCTGAAAAGAGACCGGCCGCTTTGGCACATCACCTTTGTGGATGGTTTCAGGCTGGATGACCGGGATGATGGCGCCGAGGGTTTTGCGCTCATTGTCAAACTGCACCATGCGGCCATTGATGCCTTCAGCGGCGAGGAAATCATCGGGAAGTTGCTCGAGTACACGCCCGAACCGCGAGCGATAACACCACCGCGCGCCTGGCAACCCCGCCCGGAGCCCTCCAGTGAGCGGGTTGTGCTGCAGGCCGGCGCCAACATGCTTCGCACCCCTCTGCAGCTCACCTCGCTGGCGGCCAGCGCGGCCCAGGCCACCGCCCGGGGGCTGATTCAGAAACAGCTGCGTAAACTGCCGCTGCCACTGCCGCTGTTTTCTGCGCCACACAGCCCGTTTAATCGCCAGATAACCGCGAACCGGCAAATTATCGCGGCCAGCGTGGCGCTGCCTCGCCTTAAAACGGTGAAGGCATCGCTCGGAGATGTCACCCTGAATGATGTGGTGCTCGGCCTGTGCGCCGAGACGCTCCGCCGCTACCTGACCGCCGAAGGTGCGGATAACCGCAAATCCCTGGTGGCCATGACACCGATTTCCGTGCGCTCCAAAAGCCTGCGCCGGGCAACCGGAAACCAGATGTCCGCCATGCTGCTGGACCTGGCTACCGACGAGCCAAACCCGGCGCAACGAATTCGACGGATCCACTGGAATGCCGTGGCGTCGGAACCCTACCGGGAGGCCATAGCGGCCGACCGGCTCACGGAACTGCTGCCCTCGACCATGCTGGCCCTGTCTGCGCGACTTTACTCGGAATTGCAGATTGCCCAGCGTTACCAGCCGGTCTTCAACCTGCCGATCACCAACGTTCCGGGGCCCCAGGTGCCGCTGTACCTGCAGGGCGCGCGCCTGGTTCAGCAATACAACACGGCGCCGCTATTCGACAGCATGGGGCTGGTGATCGTCGCAGTGAGCTACGAAGGGAAGCTCACCCTCAACTTCACCACCTGTCCGGACGTGGTGGCCAACGGGGAGTCATTGCAGGCACATGTCGACGAGAGTCTGCACGCGATTGAGGAAGCGGTGCACCGGCTCGGGACTGAGGCCAGTCATGATTCGCCAACTTCGGCCAGTTCAACCCAGACCCTGGCAGATGATGCCATGACAGCCCTGGAGGGCATTCTGAGGAAGGCTCTGAATCGCTTCCGAGCCTGAATCTGGCCCGGAAGCGATTGCTGTACGATCAGGTGTTATTCAAACGCCCAACGGAGAAACGTTTTTTTCTCCTCATCGCTGGCGGTTTTCCAGATTGCCTTGAGCTGGTCCAGAGCACTGCCACTGCTGCCGACCGTGCCATCTGAAGGCGAGCCGGGGATCGGTGTCCGGGATGCCATGGCCTGATCCGCCGCAGTCCAGTCAGTAGAACTGGCGACTGTCTGGCCAGACGAAGACACGATGGCGGCGGAAAACTCAGGCATCATACGCTCCGCTTCCTGCCGGGAATCCGGTTTGGGGAATTCGAAATGATAGGTTTCGCCGGCTTCAGCCTCAAAACGGACCACCTGGGGTTGACTCTCGATCACGTGAACTTTCGATTCGCCGTTACTGACCACCCCGGTTTTTGCCCAGATCGTTTTGTAGACAAAGACCACCTGGTTTTCGCCGGGCAGCAGAGCGTAATCCAGAGCCAGATCCTGCATCAGAAAGTTGGTCATGTCGCGGCCATTAACCCGGGTAACCCGGATTTCACCCGGGGTCTTCAGTGTGGCTGCGCTCGCTGCGGCCTGGGGATTTCCCTCCCAGGTCTCCACGACACTGACACCGGAAGCGCAACCCACCAGGGCCATCGCAAGCAATACGGCCAGCCCGGCGCGAAGGCCTGTAACATGCTTATGCCCGCCTCGCAGTGCAGACGTGAAAACACGGTAAACGTGACAGATGCTCATTCAATCTCCTTGATGATGGGAAACAAAACTGGTTGAGGCTCGCGCCAGATCGCTAACATTCTGACGAGTGCATCTGACAAGAGCAAGACAATGGCAGAGCGCTGTCGGCCTTTGCCGCTCTGCGGTCTCTGATCCTGATTGAGACGTACCCCGTAAAAATGTAAAAAAATGTTGAATTTATCCCGGATTGGATTAATTTTAGACAGATCGGCACTCATCAACGCGGCGCCCGATAACCAGAACATAAAAACGGGCACAGGAGACATCATGGATACCCAATGCAGGACCGGAGAAGAAGGGCCGGTTCCCTTTCGCAGCAGCCGATTCTTCTGCGTAGGGAGCAAATGGTACTTCACCACCCGGGAAGGGTTTGACAGTGGTCCGTTTGCCTCACGGGAGCGCGCCGAAACTGGGCTGAAGCGCTTCCTACACGTTGTTCGGTTGTTACCCGAAGAACAGCAACTGCACTAAATTAACGCCACCAAAGGGAGCCTCTCTGAGGCCTCCCTGCATACCGCCTCATCCCTTGCCCCTGAAATGGTCGAACCCCGACGGCGTGCCGCCAGCGCTACAATCCGTTCCGTCCAGATACAGCCCAGCTTCCGCCTGGATAACACCAATCACTGATAACTGGCGTTTGACGCTCTCCGGCATAGCACCCCAGCGATCCTCCGGAAAAGTCAGGCACAACTCGTAATCGTCACCGGAGCGCAGCGCATGGGCCACGGAGGCATCCCCCTTGAGGCGCGCCAGCGAGGGAGAAACCGGCAGCCGCGCACTGTCGAGGCTGGCGCCAACACCTGAGGCCTGAAGAATATGGCCGAGGTCGGCCAGCAAACCGTCAGAAACATCAATGGCGGCACTGGCAAAACCCCGCACCGAGCGTCCCAGTTCGAGCCTTGGCCGTGGCCGGTGATAGCGGTCCAGCATGGCCGCCATGTCCGGGGTGGGCGCTGGCTCGGCGAGATACTCCAGGGCAGCGCCGGCGTCGCCAAGGGTGCCGGATACCGCAACAAGGTCACCCGGCCGCGCACCTGTGCGGCGAATGGCGGTGCCCTCGTCCACGGTTCCGTGCACCTGAAGCGTAAGCGTTAGCGGGCCAGAGGTGGTATCTCCTCCGGCCAGAGCCAGACCGAACGCGTCACTGGCCGCTCTGAGCCCCTCGGCAAAACCGGCCAGCCATTGTTCGTCTGCTGCCGGCAGGGTCAGTGCCAGGGTGAAGCATTCGGGATCCGCCCCCATGGCAGCCAGGTCACTGGCCGCTGCAGCCAGGGCACGCCAGCCAAGGTAATCCGGGCGATAGTATTTGGGGAAGTGGACGCCTTCAACGAGGGTGTCCACGGAAAAGACAAGATCCCGGCCTGCGGGAATTCGCTGAATCGCGCAGTCATCCCCCGGCCCCAGAATCAGGGACCGGGACTTACCCTGCCCGGCGAGCGGCAGAAAATAACGCCGGATCAGCTCAAACTCACCCATCAGCCTAGCGGGAACGGGAGCGGGTCTCGGCAAGCCGGAGGCGACCGCTCAGCTTGTCGAGGATACTGTTGACAAACTTGTGGCCTTCGGTGCCGCCGAAGCGCTTGGCCATTTCGATGCCTTCGTTGATCACCACCTTGTAGGGCACATCGAGGCGGTGCTTCAGTTCATAGGCCCCGAGCCGGACAATGGCCAGTTCCACCGGGTCCACCTCGTTGATCGGGCGATCGAGGAACGGCTCGATCAGCTTGTCCAGCTCGCCCTGCTCCCGGTGAACGCCACGGAGCAGATCGCGGAAGTACAGCAGGTCGACCTTGCTCGTGTCATTGTCGACCATGAATTCGGCCTCAATGTCGGAAATGGCCGTCTTGCTGAAATGGCGCTGATACAGCCCCTGCATGGCCAGGGCCCTGGCACGGCGTCGATCACCGGCTTTCGGCTGTCCGGTCGGTGCCGGCTGCGGTGATGTACCTTCTGTGTCGCTCATTACTCACCCAGCTTCTTGAACAGGCTGACCATTTCAAGGGCCGTGATGGCCGCTTCAGCGCCTTTGTTACCGGCCTTGGTGCCGGAGCGCTCGATGGCCTGCTCGATGGAATCCACCGTCAGCACACCAAAGGTCACCGGCACATCGGAATCCAGGCTGACCGCACCGAGACCGCTGGAGGCTTCGCCCGCAACGTATTCAAAATGTGGCGTACCACCACGAATCACAGCTCCCAGCGCAATGATGGCGTCGTACTCGCCGGTTTCAGCAACACGCTTGACCGCCAGGGGCATCTCATAGGCGCCAGGCACACGGACAATGGTGACGTCATCATTGGAAATGCCGTGGCGACGCAGGGTATCCAGCGCGCCTTCGACCAGGCTTTCCACGACAAAGCCGTTGAAACGGCCAACCACCAGCGCATAGCGGCCAGTGCACTCGGTAAAATCACCTTCAATTACTCTGATATCTGCCATCGATGGCTCCTTCACGGGTCGCGGCATAACGGCCGCGGCCGGGTTTATCATTCAGGGGTATAGGGGACGTATTCAACCACTTCCAGATCAAAGCCGGATATGGCGGAGAACTTGATCGGCGGGCTCAACAGGCGCATCTTGCCCACACCGATATCCCGGAGAATCTGGGAGCCAGTACCCACGGTAAAATACACACCGGAGCTGCCCTTGCCCGAGGATCCCTGCTCTCCATCAAAAAATTCGTGGATGCGGTCTTCGAGGTTGTAGCTGTCTTCGGCACTGTTCAGCAGAACCACCACGCCCCGGCCTTCCGCTGCCACTTTCTCCAGGGCATGGTGCAGGGGCCAACTGCGGGAATCCTTGCGGCGGGCACCCAAAAGGTCTCTCAGGGTATCCGTGATGTGAACCCGCACAACAACCGGATCATCCGGCGTGATATCGCCCATCACCATGGCCAGGTGCGTCGCTCCCTGGATGTTGTCACGATAGGTGCGCAGACTGAACATACCGTATTCGGTGTCCAGCTCATTCTCTTCGACACACTCAACCGTGCGCTCGTTCATGGTGCGGTAATGGATCAGGTCGGCGATGGTGCCGATCTTCAGATCATGCTCCTGGGCGAACCGCTCCAGATCATGCCGGCGGGCCATGGAACCGTCGTCGTTCATGATCTCGCAAATGACACCCGCCGCTTCACAGCCAGCCAGGGCGGCCAGATCGCAGGACGCCTCGGTATGGCCTGCGCGGCTCAGGACCCCGCCCGGATCCGACATCAGCGGGAAGATGTGCCCGGGCTGTACCAGATCACTGGCCCTGGCGTCCCGGGCCACCGCAGCCTGAACCGTGCGGGCACGGTCGGCCGCAGAGATACCGGTGGTTACACCCACCGCTGCCTCGATGGACAGTGTGAACTTGGTACCGAAACCGGAGGCATTCTGCTGCACCATCAACGGCAGGCCAAGCTGCTCGCAGCGGTCCCGGGTCATCGGCATGCAGATAAGGCCACGACCAAAACGGGCCATGAAGTTGATGGCCTCGGCCGTGCAGTGCTCGGCAGCCATCACCAGATCGCCCTCGTTCTCGCGATCCTCGTCATCCATCAGGATCACCATCTTGCCCTGGCGAATGTCTTCAATGATGTCTTCAATGCTGTTCAGTGCCATATGGTTTTGCACCCTTGCGGAGCTCCGGCAGCCGCTTGCTGATGGAGCCTCCTGAATGTATGGATTACCGGCGAGCGAGAATCAGGCGCTGATCTTCTCCCACCTGGCGTCGGTCCAGAACCTTCCATTGTACTTTATCTGCCATGGTTTCCAGTGGCAGGTGCGCGGTCGGCCGCCCGGTGCTGCCGAGGAACACGGGGGCCTGATAGAGCCAGAGCTCGTCCACCAGGTTTTCGCTGATGAACGTGCCGGCCAGGGTCGGGCCCGCTTCGACCAGCAGTTCGTTGATGCCAAGCTCGCCCAGGGCGTCCAGCAGTTCGGCCAGATCAACGCCGTTGTCTTTCCATGCCACGCCGGTCAGGCTGATACCCAGCGCCGCCAGATCCTGGGCCGGGGCCGTCGCCAGCGTTGACGATGCGCAAAACACCTGCACATTACCGCCCTGCAGTATTTTTGCTGAACAGGGCGAACGCGCATCCCGGTCGGCGATCACTCTCAGGGGCTGCCGCGACGGCTCGGTGGCATCGCCGATATCGCCCAGCTCCTCACGGCGAACTGTCAGAGACGGATCGTCGGCCAGAACCGTACCCACGCCGGTCAGAATGGCATCGCTGATTGCCCTCAGGCGCTGGACATCCCGGCGCGCATCAGAACCCGTTATCCACTGGCTCTCGCCCGACGCCATGGCGGTGCGGCCATCCAGGCTGGCGGCCATTTTCAGTCGCACCCAGGGCCTGCCTGTCGTCATGCGCTTCATGAAGCCCGGGTTCAGGCGCGCCGCCTCATCCGCCAGCAGGCCTTCCGTAACACGAACGCCAGCTTCCCGGAGCATCTCCAGTCCGCGACCGGAAACCGACGGGTTCGGGTCTTTGGTCGCCGCGAAAACGTGGGCCACCCCCGCATCAATCAGCGCCCGGGCACAGGGCGGTGTACGGCCGAAATGACTGCACGGCTCAAGCGTTACATAAGCCGTCGCCCCCCGGGCATCCGGGCCAGCCTGGCTCAGGGCCCGGACTTCAGCATGGGCTTCGCCGGCACGTTCATGCCAGCCTTCGCCAAGTATCAGATCGCCCCGGGCAATAACGCAACCAACCCGTGGATTGGGGTGCGTCGAATAACGACCGCGCCAGGCGAGCTGGACAGCCCGGGCCATCATCGCCCTGTCGCGGTTTTCGATCATGGCTTTCCTTCGGGCGAATGGTTGTCCGCCAGCGCCTTGGCAACATCAACGGCGGTATCGCCGTTGCTGGCCGACAGCCGCTCGATTTCTTCCTTGAACTCATTGATGTCCTGGAAGCTGCGGTAGACCGAGGCAAAGCGGACGTAGGCCACCTTGTCGAGCTGGCGCAATTCGGTCATCACCTCTTCGCCCAGTTGCATTGATTTCACTTCCCGCTCTCCGGTCGCTCGCAAGCGGTATTTGATGCGGTTCAGTGCGGCATCGATCTGCTCAATGCTGACCGGCCGCTTTTCCAGCGCCTTCATCAGCCCGGAGCGCAGCTTTTCCTCGTCAAAAGGCTGCCGGGTGCCGTCCTGCTTGACCACCCGGGGCATCACCAGCTCGGCGGACTCAAAGGTGGTAAACCGTTCACGGCACGACAGGCACTCCCTGCGACGGCGCACCTGATCACCCTCGGCCACCAGCCGCGAGTCAATCACCTTGGTATCTGCTTCACCGCAAAAAGGACAATGCATAGTCAGGAGCTCCGGCGAGGCAGCCGGACGGATCAGGTATCAATCCGCCCGGCTGCTCTTGCCTGTTGTCGGCTGTCAGAGATTCAGCCGTAGACAGGGAAGCGGGCACACAGAGCACTGACCTGCTCACGGACCCGGCTGTTTACCGCTTCATCTTCCAGATTATCGAGAATGTCGCAGATCCAGCCGGCCAGATCGCGGCACTCGGCCTCACCAAAGCCACGGGTGGTGATCGCCGGCGTGCCGATGCGCAGACCGGACGTTACAAACGGGGAACGGGGATCGTTGGGAACCGCATTCTTGTTCACGGTGATGTGCGCACGACCCAGGGCGGCATCGGCGTCCTTACCGGTGATGTCCTGCTTGATGAGGCTCAGCAGGAACAGGTGGTTCTTGGTACCACCGGAGACAACGTCGAACCCGCGCTCGACGAACACTTCCGCCATGACCGAGGCATTCTTCACCACTTGCTGCTGGTAGGACTTGAACTCATCGCTCATGGCTTCCTTGAAGCACACGGCCTTGGCAGCAATCACGTGCATCAGCGGGCCACCCTGGCCGCCGGGGAACACCGCGGAGTTCAGTTTCTTCTGCAGATCGGCGTCATCACAGGCCAGGATCAGGCCGCCACGGGGACCGCGCAGGGTCTTGTGGGTGGTGGTTGCAACCACATGGGCATGGGGCACCGGATCCGGGTAGACACCGGCGGCCACCAGGCCGGCAACGTGCGCCATGTCAACAAACAGAAAGGCGCCCACCTTGTCCGCGATCGCGCGGAAACGGGCAAAGTCCAGTTCCTGGGAATAGGCAGAGAAGCCGGCAATGATCATTTTCGGCTTATGCTCTACCGCCAAGGCTTCCACTTCGTCGTAATCAATCAGCCCGGTTTCCGGGTTCAGGCCGTACTGGACGGCATGGTAGATCTTGCCGGAGAAGTTGACGCTGGCGCCGTGAGTCAGGTGGCCACCGTGGGCCAGGCTCATGCCGAGAACGGTATCGCCGGGCTTGAGAAGCGCCATGAACACGGCGGAGTTGGCCTGGGAGCCGGAATGCGGCTGCACGTTGGCGTAGGCGGCACCAAACAGTTCCCTGGCGCGGTCAATGGCCAGCTGTTCGGCAATATCCACAAACTCGCAGCCACCGTAGTAGCGCTTGCCGGGGTAGCCTTCGGCGTATTTGTTGGTCAGCACGCTGCCCTGGGCTTCCATCACCCGGGGGCTGGTGTAGTTCTCGGACGCAATCAGCTCGATATGAGCTTCCTGACGCTTCTCTTCCGCCTGCATGGCGTTCCAGAGCTCGTCGTCAAAGCCGGCGATTTTCATTTCACGATTAAACATGGATGCGCTGCCCCTGTGTGCTTGGCTGGCCCGGAGAGCTTTGGCAATCTCCGCAGGCTCCCTGAAAAATTGGGCCGCTATTCTATCTTAGAAACGGGTGAAAAATCATCTTTTATGCCGTCCGCAGATACCGGCATGCGGCCGATTCCGGTTGCTGCTCAATTGCTATCACTGGCAGGTTTCGATACCTTACCGGATCAATAGCACTAGGTCCGATCAAGGTCGGCGGGGCTGGCCTTCGGGGATCGTCAAAATCAGGGATGATTTTGTCGAGCGTACATGGACGTATCCACAGCGTATCCCGGAAGGCCAGCCCCGCCGACCGAGCCACCAGCTTTCGAATTCACAAACCTGTTTTACCAAGAGGTTTACGCCAACATGGCCCAATACGTCTACACCATGAACCGCGTGGGCAAGGTGGTTCCGCCCAAGCGCGAGATTCTGAAAGACATCTCCCTGAGCTTCTTCCCCGGCGCCAAGATCGGCGTCCTCGGCCTCAACGGCGCCGGTAAATCCACCCTGCTCCGCATTATGGCGGGCGTAGACCAGGATTACATCGGCGAAGCCCGTCCGCAGCCCGGCATCAACGTGGGCTACCTGCCCCAGGAGCCAGAGCTGGACGAGGAGAAAACCGTTAAGGAAATCGTCGACGAGGCGGTTTCTGGTGTTCACGACGCGCTGGCGGAACTCGATCAAGTTTACGCCGCCTATGCCGAACCGGATGCCGATTTTGATGCCCTGGCCAAGAAACAGGGCGAACTGGAAGCCTTCATCCAGGCCACCGACGGCCACGACATCGAGCGCAAGATGGAAGTCGCCGCCGACGCGTTGCGCCTTCCACCCTGGGATCAGCAGGTGAAAGTGCTGTCCGGGGGTGAGCGCCGCCGGGTGGCCCTGTGCCGCCTGCTGCTGTCCGGCCCCGACATGCTGCTGCTGGACGAGCCCACCAACCACCTGGATGCCGAATCCGTGGCCTGGCTGGAGCGCTTCCTGCACGACTATGAGGGGACCGTGGTGGCCATCACCCACGACCGTTACTTCCTCGATAACGTCGCCGGCTGGATTCTGGAACTGGACCGCGGCCACGGCATTCCATTCGAAGGCAACTACAGCCAGTGGCTGGAGAACAAGGAAAAACGGCTGGAGATGGAGTCCAAACAGGAAGCCTCTCACCAGAAAGCCATCAAGCAGGAACTGGAATGGGTGCGCAGCAACGCCAAGGGGCGCCAGTCCAAGAGCAAGGCCCGTCTGGCGCGCTTCGAGGAGATGAGCTCCCAGGAATTCCAGAAGCGCAACGAAACCAACGAGCTTTACATCCCGCCCGGGCCACGGCTGGGCAACAAGGTGATCGAGGTGGACGGCATCAGCAAGTCCTTCGGTGACCGACTGCTGTACGAAAATGTTTCCTTCAGCGTACCGCCCGGGGCCATCGTCGGCATTATAGGCGGTAACGGCGCCGGCAAATCCACCCTGTTCAAGATGATCGCGGGCTTCGACAAGCCGGATTCCGGCGACATTACCGTGGGTGAAACCGTAGAACTGGCCTACGTCGACCAGATGCGTGACCTGGATGGCAGCAAAACCGTCTGGGAAGAACTCTCCGATGGCAACGACATCATCAAGGTGGGCAACTACGAGACTCCGTCCCGGGCCTACGTAGGCCGTTTCAACTTCAAGGGCAGCGACCAGCAGAAGCGGGTTGGTGATCTGTCCGGTGGTGAGCGCGACCGCCTGCACCTGGCCAAGCTGCTGAAACAGGGTGGCAACGTCCTGTTGCTGGACGAGCCGACCAACGATCTGGACGTGGAAACCCTCCGCGCCCTGGAAGAAGCCCTGTTGAACTTCCCGGGTTCCGCCCTGGTGATCTCTCACGATCGCTGGTTCCTGGACCGGGTCGCCAGCCATATCCTGGCATTCGAGGACGACGGCGAGGTGGTGTACTTCGAGGGCAACTTCACGGAGTACGACGAGGACTTCAAGAAGCGCAAAGGGGATTCTGCCATGCAGCCCAAGCGCATGAAGTATAAAAAGCTCGCGTAAGGCTCTTTGTCGGATTACGGCCCGGCGGGCCTGATCCGACCTACAAGCACCCGAACCAGACCGTAGGTCGGATTAGGCGCAGCCGTAATCCGACAACTATAATCAGGCAGCCAACATTCATGGCGAAAACCAAAACCGCCTTTGTCTGCACCGAATGCGGTGCCGATTATTCCAAGTGGCAGGGCCAGTGCACCGCTTGCCAGGCCTGGAACACCGTCAGCGAAGTCCGCGGCATCAGCAGCAGTGCCAAAGGCGCCCGCGGTGCCCGCTTTGAAGGTTTCGCCGGCAGCCTGTCGGAGGTCCAGAGCCTGGATGACGTCAGCCTCGCCGAACAGCCCCGCATCAGCTCCGGCATGCAGGAGTTTGACCGGGTTCTGGGCGGCGGCCTCGTTGAAGGCTCGGCCGTGCTGATGGGTGGCCATCCGGGCGCCGGCAAGAGTACGCTGCTGCTTCAGGCGGTCTGCCACCTTGCCGCCAGCGTCCCGGCTTTGTATGTCACCGGCGAGGAGTCCCTGCAGCAGGTAGCGATGCGCGCCAAGCGGCTCGGCCTGCCCACCAGAGACCTGAAGATGCTGTCTGAAACCAGCGTCGAGCGAGTCATGCAGGTGGCCGAGGCGGAGAAACCCCGAATCCTGGTGGTGGACAGCATCCAGGTGATGCACGTAGCCGATACCGAATCGGCTCCCGGCAGCGTCTCCCAGGTGCGCGAAAGCGCCGCCTACCTGACCCGCTTCGCCAAGCAGACCGGCACCATCCTGTTCCTGGTCGGCCATGTCACCAAAGACGGCAGCCTGGCCGGCCCGAAAGTGCTGGAGCACATGATCGACTGCTCGATCCTGCTGGAAGGCTCCAGTGACAGTCGTTACCGAACACTCCGCGGCATCAAGAACCGGTTCGGCGCGGTCAATGAGCTGGGCGTGTTCGCCATGCTGGAACAGGGCCTGAAGGAAGTGAAAAACCCCAGCGCAATCTTCCTCAACCGCGGCGAGGAAGCCGCACCCGGCAGTGTCGTGATGGTGGTCTGGGAAGGCACGCGGCCCATGCTGGTGGAAATCCAGGCACTGGTGGACATGGCGCAGGGCGGCTACCCAAGAAGGGTTGCGGTTGGTCTGGACCAGAACCGGCTGGCCATGCTGCTCGCTGTTCTGCACCGCCATGGCGGCATGCATGTGTCTGACCAGGATGTCTTCGTGAACGTGGTGGGTGGCGTGAAGGTCAACGAAACCAGCGCCGACCTGGCGCTGCTGGCCGCCATCGTTTCCTCCTTCCGGGATCGCGCCCTGCCCCAGGACCTGGTGATCTTCGGCGAAGTCGGCCTCTCCGGGGAAATCCGGCCGGTCCCCAGCGGCCAGGAACGCATCTACGAAGCCGCCAAACACGGCTTTACCCGGGCGCTGGTGCCGAAATCCAATGCCCCGCGAAAGGCCATAGAGGGCATGAAAGTGATCCCGGTGACCAAGCTCAGTGATGCGCTGACGGCCCTCGAGGAACTCTAAGCCTGCCTTCTTGCTTGGGAGTCAACGGACTCCAACTTCAAAGACTCTAGCGTTTGAATCCTACGCCTGGCCAAGTAGGTCGGATTAGGCAAAGCCGTAATCCGACAAAGCCTACCTAATCAATAAGATGCGCAAACTCCCTTTCCAGAAGAGCTTGATCACCAAGATTAAGTTCAACCAGACGTTTCAGGTGAGTGGCGCTGTCCAGGTCAATGTACTGGCACTTAAACCCCAGCCGGTGCGGCTCTACATGACGAAGCTCCACTGCCATCACGATGCCCGCTTCGTGATCATTCAGGTGAATAATCACTTCACAAGGCTGCTTTAAGGGCACATCCCACCCTTCTGGCCGCTTTACCAGAACGCCTTTCAACGAAATATCCAGCACCTCGGTCGTCCAGACGGATTCCTGGCAGTGGAGCTCACACGGCGCATCGAATTCAATCCGGTGGAACCGGCGTTTTTCGGGGGGCTTGGTGGGCAAGTGGTTACTCCTGTTTACCAGTCTTGTTTTACCTGACTATAGACCGGACAGGAGATTGCATCCAGAGGAGTTTTGGAGTGGGGCCTGGATTGTCGGATTACGGCACGCGTTGCGCGCCTAATCCGACCTACGGGACTGACTTTAGACCGGACAGGTCGATGCATCCAGCGGTTTTTGGAAAGGGCCCTACAGCGGCCTAACCCGTAAATTAACAGGCTAGGAGACGCCAAACTCCATGGCTCAGCGGTGGTATTCAGGGCTCAATTCAACCACGGCCTCAATGAACGCCTTGGCATGGTTAGGATCCACATCCGGCGTAATGCCGTGACCAAGGTTGAAGATATGGCCGGGGCCGGAACCAAAGCGCCTCAGGATATCTGCCACTTCCTGGCGAATCCGCTCGGGCGGGGCATACAGCATCGCCGGGTCCATGTTGCCCTGGAGGGCCACTCGGTCACCAATGCGGGCGCGGGCATTGCCGATATCCGTGGTCCAGTCCAGGCCCACAGCATCCGCGCCGGAATCCGCGATGGACTCCAGCCACTGACCGCCATTCTTGGTAAACAGAATCACCGGCACCCGGCGGCCGTCGTTCTCACGGATCAGGCCACCAACGATCTTCTTCATGTAGCGTAACGAGAACTCTTCATAAGCCCAGCTACTGAGCACGCCACCCCAGGTATCGAAAATCTGGACCGCCTGGGCACCGGCCTTGATCTGGCCATTAAGGTAATCAGTGACTGCATCCGCCAGATGGTCCAGCAAGCGATGCATGACGTCGGGCTGACCGTACATCAGCTTCTTCGCTTCCCGGAAATCCTTGGAGGAACCGCCTTCGATCATATAGGTCGCCAGGGTCCAGGGGCTGCCGGAGAAGCCAATCAGCGGCACCCGGCCGTTCAGCGCCCCACGGATGGTCGAGACGGCATTCATCACGTAGTCCAGATCCACCTCGGCATTGATCTTCGGCAGCGCGGCAACGTCCGCCCCGGAACGGATGGTGTTCCGGAACTTGGGACCTTCCCCGGTCTCAAAATACAGTCCCAGGCCCAGGGCATCCGGAATCGTCAGGATGTCCGAGAACAGAATGGCGGCATCCAGCGGAAAACGTTCCAGAGGCTGCAGGGTAACCTCACAGGCCAGCGGGGTGTTCTTGCACAAGCTGAGAAAATCCCCCGCCTTTGCGCGTGTCGCCCGGTATTCCGGCAGATAGCGGCCGGCCTGTCGCATCATCCATACCGGCGTACGATCAACGGGCTGACGCATCAGGGCGCGCAGGAAACGGTCATTCTTCAGCTCGGTCATGGAAACTCCTGGCTTGGGGAAACAAATGGGCAGAAAACTAAAAAGGGGTCAGATGAAAGCATTCATCTGACCCCGGGTTCAAGCACTAAGCCTGCACTCAGATATCCAGGTAGTCCATGATACCTTCGGCAGCCTGGCGTCCTTCCCAGATTGCGGTTACGACCAGATCCGAACCACGGACCATATCGCCACCCGCGAAGATCTTCGCGTTACTGGTCTGGAAGGCAAACTCGGCTTCTTCCGGTGCGGTCACCCGCCCGGAATCATCGGTACTCACCGTCAGCTCATCGAACCAGTCGGCCGGGCTTGGACGGAATCCGAAGGCCACCAGCACGGCATCCGCGGGAATTACCTCCTCACTGCCCGGCACCACTTCCGGGCGGCGACGGCCGTTTTCATCGGGCTCACCGAGACGGGTCTGAACCACTTTCACCCCTTCAACCCGGTCTTCACCAATAATGGCAATGGGCTGACGGTTGAACAGGAATTTCACGCCCTCTTCCTTGGCGTTGGCCACCTCGCGGCGGGAGCCTGGCATGTTGGCTTCATCGCGGCGGTAGGCACAGGTCACGCTCTCGGCCTGCTGGCGGATCGAGGTGCGGTTACAGTCCATGGCAGTATCACCCCCCCCCAGAACAACCACTCGCTTGCCTTTCACATCGATGAAATCGGCAGCATCTTTTTCGAAGCCGAGGCGACGATTAACGTTGGAGACCAGAAACGGCAGCGCATCGTAGACGCCGGGCAGATTTTCACCCGGGAAACCGCCCTTCATGTAGGTGTAGGTACCCATGCCCATAAAGACCGCATCGAACTGGTCGATGATCTCCTGCATCTGGATATCCTTGCCGACTTCCGTCGACAGCCGGAACTCCACGCCCATTTCCTCGAACACCTCGCGGCGGCGGGTCATGACCGACTTTTCCAGCTTGAACTCGGGGATACCGAAGGTCAGCAGGCCACCGATTTCCGGATAAATGTCGAACACAACCGGTTTGACGCCGTTGCGCACCAGAACATCAGCACAGCCGAGACCAGCAGGACCGGCGCCAATCACCGCAACCTTCTTGTCGGTCCATTTGACGGCTGACATGTCCGGCTTCCAGCCCAGGGCAAAGGCGGTATCGGTGATGTATTTTTCCACCGAGCCGATGGTGACCGCACCGTAGCCATCGTTCAGGGTGCAGGCGCCCTCACACAAGCGATCCTGGGGGCACACCCTGCCACAGACTTCCGGCAGGGAGTTGGTCTGGTGGCACAGCTCCACTGCCCGCATGATGTTGCCTTCGGACACCAGCTTCAGCCAGTTCGGAATGTAGTTGTGAACCGGGCATTTCCACTCGCAGTATGGATTACCACATTCGAGGCAACGGTGGGCCTGGGAGGACGCATGGTCCGCCGTAAACGGGTGGTAAATTTCACCAAACTCTTTCTTTCGCTTCCTGGCCGGCACCTTCTTCGGGTCAACCCGTCCAACTTCGACAAACTGGAAGTCGTTACTCAGTCGTTCTTTCATTATGACGCTCTCATCAACTCGATTTTCGACAGGGGCGCAGCCACGCTGAACACCCCGAACCCTTTAACGCCGGCGCCCTATTCCGGACGCGCCCGGGTGCTTGCCAGCAGGCTGCGGAGGTTGGCAGCCTTGGGTTTCACCAGCCAGAAACGGCCGATGTAGTCGTCGAAATTCTCAAGAATGTGCTCAGCCCACTCACTGCCGGTTTCCGAGATGTGCTCCCGGATAACGCTGCGCAGGTGATTGCGGTAGGACTCCATCTCTTCGCTGGAAATCCGCTGGATCTCCACCAGCTCGTGGTTGTATTTGTCCACAAAGGTGTTGTTGAGATCCATGACATAGGCAAAGCCGCCTGTCATACCGGCACCAAAATTGTGGCCGGTTGATCCGAGTACGGTAACCAGACCGCCTGTCATGTACTCGCAACAGTGATCGCCGGTTCCTTCCACCACAGCGTGAGCGCCGGAGTTACGCACCGCGAAACGCTCGCCAGCGGTGCCCGCCGCAAACAGTTTGCCGCCGGTGGCGCCGTACAGGCAGGTGTTGCCGACAATGGAGGTTTCCTGGCTCTTGAAAGTGCTGCCACGGGGCGGCTTTACCACCAGCTTGCCACCGGTCATGCCCTTGCCCACGTAGTCGTTGGCATCGCCCTCGAGAATCAGGTTGAGGCCACCCACGTTCCAGACACCAAAACTCTGGCCTGCGGTACCAGTCAGATCCAGGGTAATCGGCGCATCGACCATGCCCTGGTTGCCGTGCAGCCCGGCGATTTCGCCGGACAGACGTGCGCCGATCGACCGGTCGCAGTTGGTTACCCGGTAAGACCAGGCACCGCCACTCTTCTCCTTGATCGCTGCCGAGATATCCTGAACCATCTGCTCCGCCAGGGTACCCTTGTCGAACGGATGGTTCCGCTCCACCTGGCAGGTCTGGGGCTTGTCGGCCGGAATATGGTCATTGGACAGCAGACGACTGAGATCCAGTTTTTTCTGGCGCTCGGTGTCGCCCGGCAGTCGCTCCAGCAGATCAACTCGACCAACCAGCTCTTCGAGGGTACGAACGCCCAGCCTGGCCATCCACTCCCGGGTTTCCTCGGCCACAAAGCGGAAGAAATTCATGGCCATTTCCACCGTCCCGTTGAAGTGCTCCTCTCGCAGGTACTCGTTCTGGGTGGCCACACCCGTGGCGCAGTTGTTGAGATGACAGATACGCAGGTATTTGCAGCCCAGCGCCACCATGGGCGTGGTACCGAAACCGAAGCTCTCGGCGCCGAGGATTGCACCTTTTACCACGTCGAGACCGGTCTTGATGCCACCATCGGTCTGCAGGCGGATCTTGCCACGCAGATCGTTGGCCCGGAGCGCCTGCTGGGTTTCGGTCAGGCCCAGCTCCCATGGCGACCCGGCATAGCGGATCGAGGTCAGCGGGCTGGCCGCGGTGCCGCCATCGTAACCGGAGACCGTAATGAGATCCGCATAGGCCTTGGCAACGCCGGCGGCAATGGTGCCCACGCCAGGCTCGGACACCAGTTTCACCGAGACCAGGGCCTGTGGGTTGACCTGCTTGAGGTCAAAGATCAACTGCGCCAGATCTTCAATGGAATAGATATCATGATGCGGTGGCGGCGAAATCAGCGTGACGCCCGGCACCGAATAGCGCAGGCGGGCGATCAGATCGTTGACCTTGCCACCCGGCAACTGGCCACCCTCACCCGGCTTGGCACCCTGGGCCACCTTGATCTGCATGACGTCGGCACTGCGCAGGTATTCAGCGGTAACGCCAAACCGCCCGGAGGCGACCTGCTTGATCTTGGACCGCTTCTCCGTACCGTAACGGGCGGGGTCTTCACCACCCTCGCCGGAGTTGGATCGGCCACCCAGCGTATTCATGGCAACGGCCAATGCCTCATGGGCTTCCGGAGATAGTGCACCGAGGGACATGGCCGCCGAATCAAAGCGGGGGAAAATCTTCTCGACCGGCTCTACCTCGGAAATGTCGATCTGCTCGATGCCCTTCCGGAATCCCAGCAAATCACGCAGCGTTGCCACCGGGCGTTCATTCACCAGCCCGGCGTACTCCTTGTAATGGCCGTAATCGCCGCTGGTAACCGCCTCCTGCAGCTTGCCCACCACGTCCGGATTGAAGGCATGGTACTCCTGGCCGTGAATATACTTCAGCAGGCCGCCCTGGGTGATCGGCTTGCGGGGCTTCCAGGCAATGCTGGCCAGTTGTTCCTGGTCCTGCTGGAAGTCATAGAACCCGGCGCCCTGAATGCGGCTGGGCACACCCCGGAAACACAGATCAACCACATCATCCGCCAGGCCGATTGCCTCGAACAACTGGGCGCCACGGTAAGAGGTGATGGTGGAGATGCCCATCTTGGACAGAATCTTCAGCAGACCCTTGTTGATGCCCTTGCGGTAGTTGTTCTTCGCATCAATCGGATCCATCAGCAACTCGCCCGTGCGAATCAGATCGTTCATCACCTGGTACGCAAGGTACGGATAGACCGCTGTGGCACCAAAGCCAAAGAGCACGGCGAACTGATGCGGGTCGCGGGCCCAGCCGGTCTCCACAATGATGTTGGAATCGCAACGCAGGCCCTGCTGGACCAGATGGTGGTGAACGGCACCGGTTGCCATCATGGCATTGACCGGCAACTCGCCTTCCTTGAGGTCCTTGTCCGTCAGAACCAGCAGAACCTTGCCATCACGAACCGCCTGCTCGGCTTCCTCGCACACCTGGCGAACGGCTTGCTCCAGACCCTGCTCCGGACGGTAGCTCATGGAGATACGCGCCACTTCAAAGCCGGGCCGCTCGTTGTTGGCGATCTTGAGGAATTTCGCAGGGGACAGCACCGGGGTGGTCAGAATGATCCGGTCGGCATGTTCCGCGGTTTCCTCAAAAACGTTTCGCTCAGCCCCCAGGCAGGTCTCCAGCGACATCACGATCGCCTCGCGCAGCGGGTCAATCGCCGGGTTGGTAACCTGGGCGAACTTCTGGCGGAAGTAGTCCGCCACGTGCCGCACCCGACTGGACAGGACCGCCATCGGCGTGTCGTCACCCATGGAGCCCACGGCCTCCTGGCTATTTTCGGCCAGCGGGCGCAGCACCTGATCACGCTCCTCGTAAGACACCATGAACATCTTCTGGTGCACCAGCAACTCGTCGGCATCCATCAGCCGGAAGTCCGGCGTGTCCTGGTTCAGGGTGGTTTCGACGCGCAGGGCATTCTCCCGCAGCCAGCGCTTGTAGGGCTGGGCGGTTTTCAGGCGCTGATCAATGTCACCGGTGTGCAGTACTTCACCGGACTCGGTGTCGATAGCCAGCATCTGACCCGGCCCGACCCGGCCCTTGGCAACGACATCATCAGGCTGGTAGCCGTAGGTTCCGATTTCCGACGCCAGGGTAATGAAGTCGTCCTTGGTGATCACCCAGCGCGCGGGCCGAAGGCCATTGCGATCCAGCATGCAGACGGCGTAGCGGCCGTCCGACATCACCAATCCCGCGGGACCGTCCCACGGCTCCATGTGCATGGAGTTGTATTCGTAGAAGGCCCGAAGCTCGGAGTCCATGCTATCGACGTTCTGCCAGGCCGGCGGAATCATCATCCGGACCGCGCGGAACAGGCCCACGCCGCCGGCGAGAAGTACTTCCAGCATGTTGTCCATGCTGGATGAATCAGAACCGGTCAGGTTGACCAATGGTTGCAGGGTCTGCAGATCCGGAAGCTCCGGCGAGCTGAACTTGGCAGCGCGGGCGATCGCCCAGTTGCGGTTGCCGTCAATGGTGTTGATCTCACCGTTATGGGCCAGATAGCGGAACGGCTGGGCCAGTGGCCAACGGGGCATGGTGTTGGTGGAGAAACGCTGGTGGAATACACAGATCGCCGTTTCAAGATCCGGATCGCCCAGATCCGGGTAAAAATTGGCAAGGTCCGCCGGCATCATCAGGCCCTTGTAGGCCAGTGTCCGGTGGGACAGACTGCAGATGTAGAACTCCGGATCATCCGCCATGTCGCCTTCAGCGTGGCGACGGCCCACGAACAGGCTGATGGCAAACTCACGCTCTTCCTTGCCGGCAGGCGCCACGAACACCTGCTCGATCCGCGGCAGGCAATCCAGGGCCATGGGGCCGAGGCAGCTGTCATCCACTGGCACCTCACGCCAGCCCAGGATTTCCAGGCCCTGCTCGGTCAACCGCGTCTCAATGGCGGCACGGCCAGCGGCGGCCTTGGCTTTATCCGGGTTCAGGAATACCTGGCCCACGGCAAAAAGGTCCCCGGGCTCCTTGCCAAAGGCTGCCTTGGCGGCTTTCTTCAAAAAGCCGTCGGGGCTCTGAATCAGCAGGCCACAACCATCGCCGGTCTTCCCATCTGCAGCGATACCACCGCGGTGGGTCATGCAGGTCAGAGACTCGATGGCAGTTTGCAACAACTTGTGGCTGGCCTCGCCCTTCATATGGGCGATCAGGCCAAAGCCGCAGTTGTCCCTGAATTCGTCGGGATGATACAAACCTGTCATCATAAGCGTTCTCTCGCGTAGAAATGCTTTTCAATCAAAGGGTTAAATGGCGCACGGCCACATAGCCACCCTTTGACACTGAAAATGGGGGCTGGCTATTTTACACACGTAGAAATACGTACTCAAATCGGAGTTGAGTTATTGTGGGAAGCCAAAAACGGAATTACCAAACGACCGTTTACGGAACAACAAGTTAGCGCCGAAAGGGCGCCACCTCAAGCGGCCCCCAACGTGCGGAAGCCACTACAGATTGTCGTCTGAACGCACCCAAGGCGACTGGGCCACCAGCGCCTGGGGCAATTTGGATGCCGCTGCATTCGCCGCCTCCCGGGTCGGGAATTCACCATAGAATACCATAAACCAGGGCTCGCCTTGCCTTTCACTGCGCGTGTAAACGAGCTGGCCCAGCTTTGCATAACGGTCAATGACCGTCAGGGCGGTTGTTTCCAGCCTGCCGGCGACCAACTGGATGGTCCATCCCTGCCGGGCACGCAGGCGGTCAATCGGCACGAAATACTCCGGATTTGCCGGGGTAAATGCCGGCTCGGGCGCTGGGGCTGGCTCGGGCGCCGGCTTCGTTACAGCGACTAACTCAGGCTCTGGCGCAAGCTTTGCTGCTGGCTCAGGCGCCGGGGCTGACTCAGGTTTCGGTTCTGGTTCTGGTTCTGGTTCTGGTTCTGGTTCTGGTTCTGGTTCTGGTTCTGGTTCTGGTTCTGGTTCTGGCGATAGCGCTGGCCGAGCAGCCTCCGGTTCGGCCACGGCCTTTGTCAATGGCGCTTCCGGCTCAGGACGCAGCGCTTCGGTGGGCGGCTCAACGTCGCGTTTCTCGGGGCCGATGGTTATGCTCTTGCGAGCCGGTTCCGGCGGCGTTACTGGCTGTTCAGCGACCGACTGATCGTACTGGCGGGAGACAAACCACCAGGAACCGGCAAGCAGCAACAGCGCCAACGCGGGCCAACCCAGCCGCCTCCCGGGCGCCGCGGGAAACCGACGCACCGGCGATGCCGCCGCCCTATCCAGCCACACTCCGGGCGCCACCCGTTTGAGCCTTGCGAAACTTCCCTGGCTGAGGCTGTAAATCTTCGATACCCGGCCGGGGCTGAGCAGCTCGCTGGCTTTACCGCCGGCGGCGTGCACTCGCGGCTCAAGGTAGGCAAGGACTTCCTCTTTGGTCAGCGGGCGCAGATGGATCTGGTGAACCATGGTGGACGCATCATCCAGGGCGAGCATGTCCACCAGATTATCGTTTCCGGCAAAAACGGGGACGGCTGAAGCCCCGCGCTCAGAAGCCAGATAGCCAGACAGTATGAGCCTGAGTACCTCGACCGGGGCCCGGTCGGCATCATCAACCAACAATACCATCCGCTGGCCTTTGCGCACCCGTGATTCCGACCACTTGAAAAAGCGGTAGACCAGTTCCCGGGGGCTCTCATCCGAACCCATGGCAGACCGGGCAACCGATTTCAGGTCCCTGGCCAGCGCGTGGGCACTGGTCAGGGCAGAAGCCGGAACCCGGTGAAAGTCGAGACGCGACGATTCGCTCCGCACCAGCTCCGCCAGTATCCGGGTCTTGCCGGATCCCGGTGCACCGGTGAGGACCAGCGCCATATCGCCAAAGCCACTGAGGTGTCGTAGCGCTTCCAGCGCGTGATGGCGCATGGCGTCCGGGAAAAACGGGGTTTCCATATCCAGCGGGTTTGCGCGCAAACCATAGCGCTGCTGCAACCTGGGAAACAGGCCACCATCCTCAAGACTGTTCAAGCTCTCTTCGGTCACGGATCTTCCTTGTCTGCGCTTCCGTTTACCGCATACCGCGGGCAATGATTGATGCCATTGACTGACTCATTGCGGGCCGCAGAAGCGGGCTAAGGTTAATGCCAGGTTGTCCGGGCTTGCCTCCGAGGTCACCACCGCATCGCCAAGTGCACGCAGGAGCACCAGCCGGAGCTGCCCATCGATATTCTTTTTGTCGACCGCCATGAGGTTCATGAAATCATCCGCTGTCATTCCGGTCGGAGGTTTACCGGGCAGCCCGGCATCCAGAATCAGACGGGTTATCCGCTGGCAGTCAGCCTGCGAAATCATGCCTTCAAGGGCGGACAGTTCCGCCGCCATGATCATGCCAGTGCCAACCGCTTCGCCGTGGAGCCAGCTGCCGTAACCGGCAAAGGTCTCAATGGCATGACCAAAGGTGTGACCAAGGTTCAGTATCGCCCTCAGGCCGCCTTCACGCTCATCCAGGGCGACAGCCTCGGCCTTGCAGACGCAGGACCGGTAGATGGCTTCGGCAAGCGCATCGGGCTTGAGTGCAACCAGATCCCCCACCCGCTCTTCAAGCCAGGCAAGAAAATCCAGGTCCCGGATGAGCCCGTATTTGATCACCTCAGCGATGCCCGCCGACACTTCACGCGGCGGCAGGGTCTGCAGGCTACGGGTATCAATCAGCACCGCCTGCGGTTGGTGGAAGGCACCAATCATGTTCTTGCCCAGCGGGTGATTTATGCCGGTCTTGCCACCCACCGAGGAGTCCACCTGTGACAACAGGGTGGTAGGAATCTGGATGAAAGGAACGCCCCGCTGGTAGCACGCTGCCGCGAAGCCTGCCATATCGCCCACCACGCCTCCGCCCAGCGCGACCAGAGTGGTTTTCCGGGTATGCCGGTGCTCAAGAAGGCCATCGAAAATCCGGTTCAGGGTCTGCCAGTCTTTGAAGCTCTCACCATCCGGCAGTAAAACCGTATCAACCTGCTTGCCGGGAAAGCAGGCGATGGCGCTCTCCAGATACAGGGGTGCGACGGTTTCGTTGGTGACAATCATGACCTGGGAGCCAGCGACAAAACGCGACAGGTCGAAGTTACCCAGAAGGCCCTGGCCAATGAAAATCGGGTAGCTGCGCTCGCCCAGATCAACTGAAAGTTCACGAAGCAGGTTAGACATGGTTTCGACCTTCCTTCCGGATCTGTCTCTTGTGGCGGGGTGTTCTCGGATTCAGCCGGTTGACCAGTTGCCGAACCACAAGCCTGGGGCTTTTGCGATCCGTGTACATGATGATGTCAGCCAGGCGTGAATACAGCGGATCCCGGATCGAGAAGAGGTTTCTCAGGACCGCTTCCGGATCATCGTTCTGCAGCAATGGCCGGTTACGGTCTTTCCGCGTTCGCTCAACCTGCTGCTCAATCGAGGTTTTCAGATAGATAACCATCGAGTCCTTTTTGAGCAGGGGGTGATTTTCCGGCCGCATCACTGCACCACCGCCCGTGGCAAGCACGGTGCCGTCTTCATTCGACAACTCGTCAAGCATGGCGGTTTCCCGCTGGCGGAAGCCATCCTCGCCTTCAACATCAAATATCCACGGAATATTGGCACCACAACGCTGCTCGATGATTCGATCCGAATCGAGAAAACGATAGCCCAGTTCTTTGGCAAGCATCCGGCCAATTGTGCTTTTCCCTGCCCCCATGGGCCCGACGAGGACAACGCGTTTCGGCAAAGACATAACTTCCGCTCAGTTTTGTTCAGGCGGGTGAGAATATCACAGGGCCGGTACTTGCATAAGTTCCGGGCCCGGCCTGGTGGACATTCGGGCATAAAAAAGCCGCCGGTTCGACGCGGCGGCTTTTTCCGGAACCCCGACGATTACCGGACAAGGTCGCTCTTGATGATCTTGGGCGTGATGAAAATCAACAGCTCGCTGCGCTCATCGATTTTCTCGGTGCGCTTGAACAGGCGGCCCAGGTAGGGAATGTCACCGAGGAACGGCGTCTTGGTAACCTGGGTGGCGACCTCGGACTGGAAGATACCGCCCAGCACGACGGTTTCGCCGTTACCGACCAGCACCTGAGTGGTTACCTGGTTGGTATTGATCGCCGGAATGCCGGCGGTCACTTCACCACGGGAATCCTGATTGACCACCAGGTCCATGATGATCTTGTCGTCCGGGGTAATTTGCGGCGTTACCTCAAGCGAAAGCACCGCTTCCTTGAAAGAGACCGACGTTGCACCGCTGGAAGACGCTTCCTGATACGGGATTTCCTCACCGGACTTGATTGATGCTGTCTGGCGATCGGCAGTCACAACCCGCGGCTGGGAAACCACTTCGGCCTGACCGTCACTCTCCAGGGCCGACAGTTCCAGATCGACCAGGAAGTCATCACTGCCCCAGCCGATGGCAAAGGACGAGGCGCCCTCACCACTAACGCCGAGGTCGACCGCCAGTGCCCCCGGGAAGGTAATGGTACTGCTGGTACCCGACGCAGCATCACGGGCTTCCTGTAGCGACTGCTGAGAGCCACCGACCGTGAATACGTTATCGCCACTGACATCGTAAGCGGCACCACCCCAGCGGATACCCAGGTTTTCCGCCACATTGGTCTGGGCCCGGACAATACGCGCCTCGATGGACACCTGCCGTACCGGCACATCCCACGTGGACACCAGCCGGCGAATTTCCTCAAGCTTGTCCGCCGTCTCACGAACACTGATAGTGTTGGTACGGACATCCGAGGAGATGAAACCGCGATCGGAAATCAGTTCTTCATCTTCCTTGATCAGGCCTACAATGTCAGCAGCCTTGGCGTAGTTGACCTGGATAATGTCCAGCCGAACCGGCGCCAACTCGGCGATCTGCTTATTGGTTTCCAGCTCCAGCTTTTCCCGGGCGGCAATCTCGTCGGCCGGCGCCACCAGCAGCACGTTACCAATCTGGCGCTTGTCGAGACCCTTGGTTTTCAGAATCAGGTCCAGCGCCTGATCCCAGGGCACATTCTGCAGCCGGAGGGTAATGCTGCCGCCTACGGTATCACTGGCAACCAGGTTCAGGCCGGTGAAGTCGGCAATCAGCTGAAGAACCGAACGCACCTCAATATCCTGGAAGTTCAGGGAAAGCTTCTCACCGGTGTAAGGGAATTTCTCTTCGCGGCGTAGCTCGGCTTCCTGTTCGGTCAGCTTTTCAACACTGACGGTAAATTCACCGCCGGACTGGTAGGCGATGTAGTCATAGTTGCCTTCCGGGCGAATCTCGACGACGGCATCACCACCCTCAACAAAGGTGTCGATGCGCTGAACCGGCGTGGCGAAGTCAGTAACGTCCAGACGACGACGCAGCTCAGGCGGAACGTTAAGCCCGTCCATGGTCAGGCGAATGACACCGCCCTGCTCGGTCAGGTTCACCGGCGTATTGGAGCTGCCCAAGTCAACAATGACACGACCTTCTCCTTCGTCGCCGCGGCGGAAATCCACACCGGCGAGGGCATTGGCCTGGGCCGATCCCGAAGCCCCGGAGTCACTTTTTGAGGAAGCGGACGAAATAACCGAAGAAGGGGCCGGCGCATCGCCACCGATGGTCATAACCAGAGAGTTGCCGGCGCGAACCGTGTCGTGCGGAACCAACTCAACCAGGTTGAAAATCAGCCGCGTACGGTCGTCGGTTTCAACCACCGTCATACTCTGGGCATTACCGGACCCAAGAGGAATGCTGCGACTGTCCAGACCGCTTTTCGTGTCCCGCAGATCGACCGCAATACGAGCCGGGCGCTCGATGGTATAGCCGGTGGGTTCCGGCGGCACCCCATCAAATTGCAGTGTCACCTGCAGTCTTTCGCCCGGTAGCGACGAAAACGAAACGTCCTCCAGCGTGACCGCGTTGGCCAGGCTGGAGAACAACCCAAAAGCAATCACGCTGACGTATACATTGAGTTTTCTGAACATCGCTAGCCTCGACCCTGAACTTTTTTGTACGTGCATGTTTCTTTCAACTTTCATCCAGCCGCTCCTTAGCCCGCATCCTCTTCCAGGAGGGACAGGGAGCGAGGACGCTCAACCCAGCCACCCTGGCCATTGGGAACAATTTCGATCAGCTCAATACGGGTTTCACTGATGCCCACAATGCGGCCGTAGTTCTCACCCATATAGTTTCCGGTCTGAACCCGGTGGATTCCCCCGGTGCTGTCCTCAACAAGGGCAAACAGATTGCCCGATGCGCCCTGAAGTGTGCCAACCATCTGGAGCGATTTAATATCGAAATTCTCGAGAACCTCTCTTGGCCTGTCGAGATCCGGCTCAACATTACTGACCGGCTTCTCATCCACCATCGTCAGTTGAACCTCGATTGGCGGCTCGAACGGTGACCGCCGGTCCGCCGCCGAGTAGGTGAACGCTTCGTATGCCTTGAATTCGGGCAGAGGCTCGACGTGGCCCCTCGGTTTCGCCCGCGTCTCCGCCATGAACTTATCAAGATCTGAAAATCCGCCGCCCTGGGAGCAGGCTGTCATGAGAGACACCAGACACACTCCCAGCCAGGCTTTTGCTGCATGCTTTCCTGTCATGCTCATTCTCCAGCCCGGTAGCGGTAGGTGCGAGCGACAACCTGCATATCAAGCTGATCCCCCTCTCCGCCAGTTGGTTTGATGGTGAAGTCATGCAGAGTCACAATCCGTGGCAGGCTGGCAACGCTGCTGACAAACGACGCAAGCTCGTGATACGAGCCGGAAACCCGGATATTGATCGGCAGCACGGAGTAAAAATCCTTGGGCTGCTCCGGCTGTAGCGCCACTTCCTGGAGTGCCAGACCGCTGCCGAGAGCGGTATTGGTAATATCCTCCAGCAACCCGGGCACCTCGGTCTCGCTTGGCAGCTGTCGCACGAGGGCCCCGAAGGTTTCTTCCATCTCCGTCATCTGCGCCTTGAAGACTTCGAGGTTCGCCACCTGATAGGCTTTCTCTTCGTAGGTCTTGCGCAATTCCAGCTCGGTTTTCTCGACCCGTTCAAGCTGAGCGTACTGATCCTTGATAAAGAACCAGTACCCGCCTCCGAGGATGAGCCCGAAGATGATCAGGACCACAATGGCCTTGACCGGCGCCGGCCAGATTCCCGCGTTATTAACGTCGAGATCATTGATATCAAATTCATTAAGGCTTTTAAGTGAGTCCGCGAGGCTCATTACTTATCCTCCCCTTCGGGCTCGGGCGTTTTCTGTTGTACCGAGAGGTTGAACTGGCTGTAACCGGCCCGCCGGCTATCAGCGGCCGACACGTTGGACAGGTTGGGCTGGGTGAACCAGTCGGATTCCTCGAACTGGCGCATCAGCGTGGAAACCCGGCTGTTGGATTCCGCCATACCGACAATATCAAGGCGATCGCCGGTACGCTTGAGATCGGTATAGAACAGCCCATCAGGCAAGGTTCTGACTATTTCATCAAACACCCGGACGATAATAGGCCGTTTACCCTGGAGATCCTGGATCACCTGCATCCGGGCAAGAAGCTCATCCCTTTTGCGCTTGAGGCTCTCGATTTCCTTGATCTGCTGATCGAGCTTTTTGGTTGCTGTCTCGATGTAGGCGTTGCGCGATTGCTGGTAGGCGATCCGGTTGTCCATATCCGACTTCCAGAGGAACACCAGGCCAGCGGCAATGATCGCCGCACCAAGCAGCATGACCACGAACTGTTTCTGTTTCTCGGCACGGAGTTCCTCGCGCCATGGTCGAAGGTTAATCTTTGCCATCAGTCGAAGCTCCTCATTGCCAGCCCGCAGGCAATCATCAGAGAAGGAGCATCATTACTCAGTGCCGATGCATTGACCCGGGACCCGACCGCCATGTCCGCAAACGGGTTTGCAACCAGTGTCGGTGTACCTGTTTTTTCTTCGACCATCTCCGTCAGCCCCTGTATCGAGGCAGTACCGCCTGCCAGAACCACATAGTCGACGGCATTGTACTGACTGGCACCAAAGAAGAACTGAAGCGCTCGCGCGACCTGCTGCACTACCGCTTCGCGGAACGGTGAAAGCACTTCCGACTCATAGTCGTCAGGCAACCCGCCCTGCTTTTTGGCCAGGCCGGCCTCTTCGATTGACAGGCCGTAACGCCGCTGGATTTCCTCGGTCAGCTGCTTACCGCCGAAAATCTGCTCCCGGGTGTACACGGTTTTACCACCGGCCAGAACGCTGAGCGTGGTCATGGTTGCACCGACGTCAACGATGGCAACCACCAGCTCCTCGCCCTGGAAATCCAGCTGCGGTTCAATCAGTGTGTAAGCCCGCTCCAGCGCGTATGCCTCGACATCAACCACCTTGGCTGTCAGTGAGGCAATCTCGAGGGCATCTTCGCGGATATCGACGTTTTCCTTGCGGCATGCGGCCAGCAGCACATCGACCTGATCGGGGTTGCTTTCGGAGGCACCCTGCACTTCGAAATCGATGGCCACCTCATCCAGCGGGTATGGAATGTACTGATCCGCCTCCAGGGCGATCTGATCTTCCATCTCGAATTCGTTGAGGCCACCATCCATCTGGATGACCTTGGTGATGACCGCGGAGCCGGAGACAGCGACCGCAACCTGCTTTGCGCCGGTGCGGGACTTGGAGGCAACGCGCTTGAGCACTTCACCCACCGCCTCGACATCCGTGATATTTTTTTCAACCACAGCGTTCGCCGGCAACGGCTCCACCGCGTAGCTTTCGACCTTGTAACGGTCGCCCTGCCTTGACAGCTCCAGAAGTTTGACCGAGCTGGAACTTATATCCACGCCCAGCACTGCACTGGATTTCTTTCCCAACAATCCGAACACGCGCTCACCCTATACCTGGTTAGATGCACCGGGTTACGTAACTTATGTGTTTTTTATTTAAGAGAATTTCTTCATTATTCCGTCTACAATGCGTGTTCTTTTTAATCGAGAACCATTGCAGCGGTGAAGCGACTCATCCTTCCTAAAGCAATTTCTCAAATGATAGACCTATATCCAACAGTTGTCAGAAAAAAATGTCTCATTTGTTGCGCACATCTCGCCTTTTCGCCTGGCTGTTTCTTACCGGACTGAGTGTCGCCGTAATAGTAACCTCAGGCTTCTATCTCTATCTTCGTCCTGGCCTTCCTGCGGTCGACAGGCTTCTGGATATCAAGCTCCAGACGCCGCTGCGGGTCTACAGCAAAGACATGAGATTAATAGCAGAATTCGGTGAAAAGAGAAGGGCACCGATCACAATCGAACAGATCCCAACAATTCAGTTACAAGCCTTTATGGCCGCTGAAGACTCCCGTTTCTACGAGCACTTCGGGGTCGACATCAAAGGCCTGGCGCGGGCTGCCATCGAACTGGTCTCCACCGGGGAGATCCAGTCCGGGGGCAGTACCATCACGATGCAGGTTGCAAAAAATTACTTTTTGTCACGCGACAGAACCTTTATCCGGAAGTTCAATGAGATACTTCTGGCTCTTCAGATAGAACGTGAGCTTGATAAAGACCGCATTCTTGAGCTCTACCTGAACAAGATTTATCTCGGCAACCGCGCCTACGGGATTGCCGCCGCCGCGCAGGTTTATTATGACAAACCAGTAGCACAGCTCTCATTGGCGCAGATGGCCATGCTCGCAGGCCTGCCCAAAGCCCCGTCTGCCTACAATCCACTTGCCAACCCTGAGCGCGCAATGATTCGCCGGAACTGGATTCTGGGCCGGATGAAGGAACTGGGCTATATCACTCCGGACGCCTACGAGCTTGCCGTTTCCGCGCCGCTTACCGCCACTTATAACAGCACGGATACGGAAGTTGACGCCGACTATGTTGCCGAGATGGCCCGCTACGAAATGGTCCAGCGCTACGGCGAGCAAGCCTACACCGATGGCTATACTGTCATCCTCACCGTTGACAGCGAGAAACAGCAAGCTGCCACGGAAGCCCTCCGGGATGGCCTTGAAGCCTACGACCGACGCCATGGCTTCCGGGGCCCCATCGGCCAGATTGATCCGGAGACCCTGGCAGGGAGCGACCTCTCGGAGGCCATGCGGAATTACCCTCAGGTGGAGTCCCTGCTCCCTGCCGTCGTTACCAGCGTAAACGACAAAACCGGAGAGGTCCGCGTGCACGCCCGAACGCTGGGACAGGTCATCATGCCTTTCGAAACGATGATATGGGCAAGCCGCTACAAAACTGAAGACTTCACCGGCCC
Source organism: Marinobacter subterrani (assembly GCF_001045555.1). Taxonomy (NCBI): domain Bacteria; kingdom Pseudomonadati; phylum Pseudomonadota; class Gammaproteobacteria; order Pseudomonadales; family Marinobacteraceae; genus Marinobacter; species Marinobacter subterrani. The sequence goes on along the minus strand of NZ_LFBU01000002.1, from coordinate 851,439 downwards.
GGAACCCGAAAAACCCTCGGATGTGGTTGCCGTAGGTGATGTTGTCTATGTGCGGGCCGAGACGCCGACGAAGCAAGAGACCACGCCCGAAACGAACGGCGAGGCCCTCCAGGAAGACGCGGAGCCTGGCGAACCGGCACTTGTCTCACTTGCCCAGGTGCCTCGCGTTGAAGGCGCCCTGATCTCGCTGGACGCCCAGACAGGCGCTATCCAGGCACTCAGCGGCGGATACAGCTTCAGCCAGAGCAAATACAACCGGGCCGTCCAGGCGCAAAGACAACCCGGCTCTACCTTCAAGCCCTTCCTGTACCTCAGCGCTCTCGAAAGCGGAATGACACCCGCGACCATCTATAACGACGCGCCAATTGTGCTTGACGACGCCGAGCTACAGTCTACCTGGCGTCCCCAGAATTCCTCGGGACAGTTCTACGGCCCGACCCGGCTTCGCGAAGCCCTCTACAGCTCGAGAAACCTGGTCTCCATCCGGCTGTTACGCGATCTTGGCATCGAAAACACGCTTGACTATCTGAGGCAGCTGGAAATTCCGGTCGACAACATGCCCTCCAACCTTTCCCTGGCGCTTGGCAGCGGCCTGCTCAGCCCCATGGAGCTGGCCCGCGGCATGGCAGTGATTGCGAACGGGGGGTATGACGTTGAGCCCTACCTGATCGAGACCATCAAGAACGTCCGCGGGGAGGTCATCTACCAGGCTCCGGAGACCGTTTTGTGCGATCAGAACTGCAATGAGATTGCGGAAAAGGCCGAAGCCAACGAAACGAGCCCAGGGGCGAAGCCTGCCGAACGTACCGGCAACACACCGCAGGTAAGAGTGATGCGCCGGCTTGCCGATGAACGCTCGGTATACATTCTCCACTCGATGATGCGGGACGTTATCCGCCTTGGCACGGGTCGCAGGGCCCTGGCGCTCGGGCGCGATGACGTTGCAGGCAAGACCGGCACCACCAACGAACAGAAGGACACCTGGTTTGCCGGGTTCAACCACGACATCGCAACAACGGCCTGGGTAGGATTCGATCAACCAGCGCCGCTGGGCAGAGGCGAGTTTGGCGCCAGCACAGCGCTGCCAGTCTGGCTGGACTACATGGAAGTCGCCCTTGAGGGCGAGCCCCCATCCTTTATGCCTCGCCCAAACGGCATAGTGAACATTCGCATCAACCCCGAAACCGGACAGCGCGCGAGACCGGGCGAAGACGGCATGTTTGAGATCTTCCGGGAAGAGGATGCCCCGCCGCCGCTGCAGACCGAAGAGGAAATCGATAACAACGGGCGCGCCGGAGAAGACGATCTCTCACGAAGAATTTTCTGACACAGACAGATCAGACACAAAAAAACCGGCGGGATCACCGCCGGTTTTTTATTGCCCGGGCAGGTATCAGATGATATCGGCCATGGACTTGAGCGGATAGTGCGCTGGATAGGGGTTACGGGCAACGCCGGAATCCACCGCCGCCCGAGCTACAGCTGCCGGAACAACATCAAGCAGGCGGACATCCATCGGCTTGGGAATGATGTATTCCTTACCGAATTCGAAACTCTCAACACCGTAAGCCTCACAGATTTCCTGCGGGACAGGCTCTTTGGCCAGCTCACGAATTGCATTGACGGCCGCCACTTTCATCTCTTCATTGATCACTCTGGCGCGAACATCGAGCGCCCCACGGAAGATAAACGGGAAGCCCAGCACATTGTTGACCTGGTTCGGGTAGTCGGAACGGCCAGTCGCCATGATCAGATCGTCACGGGTCGCCCGGGCAAGTTCCGGGTTGATCTCCGGATCCGGGTTAGAGCATGCAAAGATAATAGGGTTCGGCGCCATCTTCTTGAGCTGCTCACCGGTAAGGAGATCCGGGCCGGACAGGCCGAGGAATACGTCCGCACCGTCAATGGCATCGTCCAGAGTCCGCCTGTCAGTATCATTGGCGAACATCGCCTTGTACTGGTTCAGATCATCACGACCAGAGTGGATCACACCCTTGCGGTCAAGCATGAAGATGTTTTCCGAGCGAATACCGCAGCTGACCAGCAGCTTCATGCAGGCAATGGCGGCTGCGCCGGCACCCAGGCAAACCACCTTCGCTTCTTCAATCTTTTTACCCTGCAGCTCAAGGGCATTAAGCATGCCGGCGGCAGTAACAATGGCAGTACCGTGCTGGTCGTCGTGGAAGACGGGCACGCTGCATTTTTCAATCAGAGCGCGCTCGATTTCAAAGCACTCCGGCGCCTTGATATCTTCGAGATTGATACCACCGAAGGTATCGGCAATACGCTCGACCGTTTCAATAAACGCCTGCGGGCTTTCGGAATTGACTTCAATATCGAACACATCAATTCCGGCAAAGCGCTTGAACAGTACGCCCTTGCCCTCCATTACCGGCTTGCTTGCCAGGGGGCCCAGGTTACCCAGACCAAGAATCGCGGAACCGTCGGAGATAACAGCCACCAGGTTGCCCTTGGCGGTGTATTTGTACGCATTCTCCGGATCTTTTGCGATCTCTCGGACCGGTTCAGCAACCCCGGGACTATACGCCAGGGAAAGGTCGCGGGACGTCTTGGTTGGCTTGGTGATTTCAACACTCAATTTACCAGGACGCGGCTTGGCGTGATATTCAAGGGCTGCTTCTTTCAGATCTTGAGACATTGCCACTGTTCCGTTTGTCACGTTTAAAGGTAATAAACCGCGGGAGCTCGCCCGACGGGGCCCGTCATTATGGCTTGCCAGCCCAGAAACGACAAGTGGCGCAAAACCATCCTGCAGAGGTTCTGCCAAGCCCGGCCCCACATGTCGCCAACTGCTACACATGATAGTCGAGACCAGAAAAAAGCGCCCGCAGGCGCTTTAATGAATCCGTAGCGATCAGTCTTTCTTGCCAGCGATACGGCCGCCAAAACGCTTCTGGAAACGGTCGATCCGGCCACCGGTGTCCATGACCTTCTGCTTGCCGGTATAGAACGGGTGGCACTGGGAGCACACGTCCAGTTGTAGATCATGGGTATAGGTCGAGCGGGTCTTGAATGAATTACCGCAGGAACAAGTGGCGGTAATTTCTTCGTACTTGGGATGAATACCTTCTTTCATGGCGAACCTCGTTAGGTCATGCCGCTACCTGATCACGGGGCATCTGAACTACCCTGGCGCCAGGCACCGCATGTTTGAATCAATTGAGAAGACGGGGCACAATCATGCCCTGCCGGAAACAGACCGCGAATCTTACTTGCAATTATTGCCACAGGCAAGCGCCACCCTGGTTTCCGGACTCGCCCACCAGAGATTTCGCGGCAGGCCGCCGGGTACAACAGGATAGGGAAAAACCGTGACACCCCTTTTTCAGTGGAGCACCCAGTGCCCTTGACCGCACGCATTGCCCTGAACCGCCCCCTGCGCCGGCTCTTCGATTACTCCGTTCCGGAAGGTGTCCGGCTTGTGCCCGGCCAGAGGGTAAGAATCCCTTTCGGTCGGCAGCAGGCAATCGGCCTTGTCGTTCAAACCGGAGTAGAGCCTCTTCCCGGCATCAACCTCAAGCCGGTCATTGCGACCATGGAAGACTGGCCAGCCCTTCCGGAGGAGACCGTCAGCCTGCTCAGCTGGGCGAGTGACTATTACCAGCACCCTCTGGGTGAGTGCCTGTTCACCGCCCTGCCTCCGGCACTGAGACGTGGCAGAAAAGCCGAGGAAAAGCCCGTCGAATGGTGGGTGGCCTGCGGCCACGGGGAAGCTCTCCCGGCCAACGCCCATCGACAGAGGGCGCTGCTCGAATGGCTCAACCGGCATAGCCAGGGCGCAGCGGGCAGCGACATCATCAGGGCCGGATTCACCCGCACTCAGCTCAGGACCCTATGCGACAGAGAGCTGGTGAAATCCGTCTCGCCCCCCTCGCCTCACTCAGCCACTGCAGAACCTGAATTCCTGGCGACGGGACCAACCCTCTCCGGCGCCCAGGCTGCGGCCGCCGAAGAATTGGCCAGCGCCGGGTCGGGGTTCAGCGCCTCCCTTTTATATGGGATTACCGGCAGCGGAAAAACGGAACTTTACCTGCATTATCTCAAACAAAATTTGGGAACAGAGGACCAGGCGCTTGTACTGGTGCCCGAAATCAACCTGACCCCACAGACCGTCGCCCGCTTCAGGCACTATTTCGGCACCCGTATTGTGGTATGGCACTCCGCCCTCAATGACGGCGAGCGACTGACGACCTGGCTGAAAATCCGCAACGGTGAACCTGTCATCCTGATCGGCACCCGCTCGGCGGTTCTGCTACCGTTTACGGGATTGCAGGCAATCATCGTCGACGAAGAGCATGACAGCTCCTATAAACAGGGCGAGGGTTTCCGGTATTCCGGCCGCGACCTGGCGGTTTATCGCGCGCACCTGAACCGCTGCCCGGTCATTCTTGGCTCCGCCACGCCATCGCTGGAGTCTGTTTACAATGCACAGCAGGGTAAATACCGGCTGGTCAGGCTCGAAGAGCGTGCGGGCAACGCCACTCCACCGGTCATCAGTCTGCTGGACATTCGCAGCCGGCCCCTCGAAGGCGGCCTTTCCCGGCCTGCGCTGAACGCCATTGAACAAACACTGGCCAGGGGTGAGCAGGCACTGGTGTTCGTCAATCGGCGCGGCTTTGCACCGGTGATGATGTGCTTTGACTGCGGCCACATGGTCGAGTGCCCCCGCTGCGACACCCGGCTGACCTATCACCGGCGGGACCGGGCAATGCGATGCCACCACTGCGACTACCAGACGGCAGCCACAGAGCACTGCCCCAAATGCCAGAGCGATGCTTTCAAGCCTGTCGGCCAGGGGACCGAACGAACCGAGGACATTCTCGCCACCGCCTTCCCCGACACGCCCGTTGTTCGGGTGGATCGCGACAGCACCCAACGCAAGGGCAGCATCCAGGGCATCTTGAAACAGGTGAACAGCGGCGAGCCATGCGTGCTTGTTGGCACCCAGATGCTGGCCAAAGGGCATGATTTCCCCAACGTCACGCTCGTTGTGGTGGTCAACGCCGACGGCGGACTGTTCAGCGTGGATTTCCGGGCGCCCGAGCAGCTCATCCAGACCCTTCTGCAAGTCAGTGGCCGGGCCGGCCGCGGCACAAAGCCGGGCAAGGTCCTGGTACAAACCTGCCACAGCGACCACCCGCTACTGAAAACCCTCTGCGAAGGCCATTATCTGGACATCGCCGACCAACTCCTCAGCGAGCGCGACGAGGGCCAGTTCCCGCCATTCCGCGCCATGGCCATTTTCCGCGCCGAAGCCGATACCATGGAAAAGAGCCTGCAGGTTCTCGACGTCATCAAACCGCTCACCAACGCACCGGGCATTGAAACCTGGGGACCACTGCCAGCCATGATTGCCCGCCGCGCGGATAAGCACCGGGCCCAACTGGTCCTGAATGCCCGGAACAGGAAACGCCTTAACACCCTGTTAACAGGAATCTGCCAGGAACTGGACCGGAGAAAGCTGCCCGCAGGGGTCAAGTGGATGATTGATGTTGATCCTCAGGAAACCGGTTGAGCCGCGCAACCCTGGCACGACGTCAGGACTTTTGCTTGCAGCCGGACTTTCCGCGATAATAACCGCCTTCTGTTTCCAAAGGGCGCCCCGCCCCAACGCCAATTCTCCTGTAAATCGAGTCACCTGACAGCATGAAAGAGACCGTTTCCGATCTGCTCCAGTCTGCGCTGGCCGCACTTCAATCCGATGGCACGCTGCCTTCGGACCAGTCCTTCACGCCCCAGGTGGGCAATACCAAGGACAAGTCCCATGGCGACTACGCCTGCAATATTGCCCTGGTTGCCTCAAAGGCAGCCGGCTGCCCGCCCCGGAAGCTGGCAGAAGCGCTGATCGAAAAGCTGCCGCCGAGCAAGGCCGTGGAGAAGGTGGAAATCGCCGGACCGGGCTTTATCAATTTCTTCATGAGCACGGCCAGTGCCTTCGAAGTGGTCAACACCATACTGTCTGAAGGTGACCGTTTTGGCCGTAACGATCAGGGCAAGGGCGAGAAAGTGCAGGTGGAGTTTGTTTCGGCCAACCCCACCGGCCCCCTCCACGTTGGTCATGGCCGTGGTGCGGCCATTGGCGACTGTCTTTGCCGGCTGCTGGAAGCCAATGGTTACGATGTTACCCGGGAGTTCTATTACAACGACGCCGGGGCCCAGATTGATAACCTGGCGCTCTCGGTCCAGGCCCGGGTAAAGGGCCTGTCGCCGGACGACGAGAGCTGGCCGGCGGATGGCTATCGCGGCGATTACATCGTCGACGTAGCCAAGGCCTACCTTGCTGGCGACACGGTCACAGCGGATGATCGGGAAGTCACTGCCAAGGCGGACCCGGAAGACCGGGACGCCATCCGCGAATTCGCCGTGGCCTACCTGCGCCGCGAGCAGGATCTCGACCTGAAAGCCTTCGGGGTCCAGTTTGATGTCTATTTCCTCGAGTCCTCTCTCTACGAGGAAGGCAAGGTAGAAGCCACGGTCAAGCGCCTTCAGGAAAACGGCTACACCTACGAGCAGGACGGTGCCCTTTGGCTGAAAACAACAGAGTTTGGCGATGACAAGGACCGGGTCATGCGCAAGAAGGACGGTGGCTACACCTACTTCCTGCCGGATGTGGCCTACCACCTGGATAAATGGCAGCGGGGCTTTACCACCGTTATCAACGAACAGGGCGCCGATCACCACTCGACCGTTACCCGCGTTCGGGCCGGTTTGCAGGCGCTGAACGCCGGCATTCCCCAAGGCTGGCCCGACTACGTTCTGCACCAGATGGTGATGGTGACCCGCTCTGGCCAGGAAGTGAAAATCTCCAAGCGCGCCGGCAGCTACGTGACCGTCCGGGACCTGATTGATGAAGTTGGCCGCGACGCCACCCGTTTCTTCCTGGCCGCCCGTCGGGTTGATTCCCAGTTGACCTTCGATATCGACCTGGCCCGCTCGCAGACCAACGAAAACCCGGTCTATTACATTCAGTATGCCCATGCGCGCATCTGCAGCGTGCTTCGGAAACTGGCCGAGGAAGGCGTGAAGCGCGGCCGTAATGAATGCGTGGGCGACCTGTCACTGCTGACTCTGGACGAGGAAAAAGAGCTGGCCAACCAGTTGGCAAAATATCCGGAGCTGATCGCCAACTCCGCCGCCCAGCGGGAGCCGCATCACCTGACTCACTATCTGAGAGATCTGGCGGGGCAGTTCCACACATACTACAACGCTCACAAGGTGTTGATCGAGGACACGGCAACACGAGATGCCCGTATCAGCCTTTACCTGGCAGTCCGGCAGGTTATCGCCAACGGGCTGGATTTGCTGGGCGTGAGCGCCCCGGAAGAGATGTAAAGCCGCATGTCCCGAGATTACGCCCGCAAAGACAGGCCATCTGCCAAGGCTTCGGCCACCCCGCGCCGCAAGCCCGGAAAGCCGGCCAAGGCGAAAGCCACCAGGGCGAAACCGGCTGCCACTGCCCGCTCGCAGCACGGGGGCTTGTCGCTGAAATGGATCCTGTCCCTGGCAGCGGTCGGGGGGTTTATCGGGTTTATCGTCTACCTCAACTCTCTGCCGCCCGGCCCGGCCGCGACCGTTCCGCCAATAGCTGACAAACCGGCCCGGAAGACAACCTCAATGCCGGCGGAGACGGCCCGCCAGGAAGACCAGAAACCGGGATTCCGTTTCTACGACATGTTACCGGAATCCGAAGTGGTGCCCCCTGACGTGGAGGAGTACAACCCCGGGCCCGCCAGGCAGGATGTCAACTACATCGTCCAGTCCGGTTCCTTCCGAAGCAAGGAAGATGCCGAACGCCAGCGGGCGCAGATTGCCTTCCAGGGCCTGCGTGCTAGTGTTCAGCGGATCGATCTGGACAACGGTTCTGTGTGGTACCGGGTGAACGTTGGACCGTTCACCTCGCGGAGCGCGATGAACGCCGCAATCGACAAACTGGTTACGATCAATATCGAGCCCCTGGCCCGGAAGATTCCCAAGAAAGATTGATCGTCCCCACCCCGGGCGGGATCCCGGCAAAAATACCTCTTGAATTCCGACCATGCGCCTCCATAACTTGCGGATACCAAGTTTAACCAGGCAATTGGAGCCCAAATGACTACCATTCTTTCCGTTCGCCGCGATGACGAAGTTGCCATGGGTGGCGACGGCCAGGTTTCCCTGGGCAATACCGTGATGAAAGGCAATGCCCGGAAGGTACGCCGCCTCTACAATGGCAAGGTGATTGCCGGCTTTGCTGGTGGCACGGCAGATGCCTTCACCCTGTTTGAGCGGTTCGAGGCCCAGCTCGAGAAGCACCAGGGTAACCTCACCAGAGCCGCGGTGGAGCTGGCGAAAGACTGGCGAACGGACCGGGCATTACGCAGGCTCGAAGCCTTGCTGGCGGTAGCCGACAAAACCGCCTCGCTGATCATTACCGGAAACGGCGATGTCATCGAGCCGGAACAGGGCCTGATTGCCATCGGTTCAGGCGGCCCCTTTGCCCAGGCGTCGGCCCGGGCCCTGCTCGAGAATACAGACCTTTCCGCCCATGAGATTGTCGAGAAGGGCCTGGATATCGCCGCGGATATCTGCATCTACACCAACCACAATCGCACCCTTGAAGTGCTCTCCAAAAACGACTGATCCGGAGCGACCATGTCTGCAATGACTCCCCGTGAGATTGTCCACGAGCTCAACAAACACATCGTGGGTCAGCAAGAAGCCAAGCGGGCGGTAGCCATCGCCCTGAGAAATCGCTGGCGCCGGATGCAGCTGGACAGCAGCCTGCGCGATGAGATCACCCCCAAGAACATTTTGATGATCGGCCCCACGGGTGTCGGTAAAACCGAGATTGCCCGGCGGCTGGCCAAGCTGGCCGACGCGCCCTTCCTGAAGGTGGAAGCTACCAAGTTCACCGAAGTGGGTTACGTCGGCCGGGACGTCGAATCGATTATCCGGGACCTGGCGGACATGGCTGTCAAGATGCTTCGCGAAACTGAGATGAAGCGCCATGAAGGCCGGGCACTGGACGCCGCGGAAGAACGTATCCTGGATGCTCTGATCCCGCCACCAAGGGATTTCAACGAGGACAGCCAGCGCAGTTCCGACTCCTCCACCCGCCAGCTGTTCCGGAAGAAGCTCCGGGAGGGCGAACTGGACGACAAGGAAATCGAGATTGACCTGCGCAATTCCGGGGCCGGCGTGGAAATCATGGCGCCGCCGGGCATGGAGGAGATGACCAACCAGCTGCAAAGCATGTTCTCGAACCTCTCATCCGACAAGCGCAAGACCCGCAAGATGAAGGTCTCGGACGCCCTGAAGCGCGTCAAGGAAGAAGAGGCCGCCAAGCTGGTCAACGACGAAGAGATCAAGCAGAAGGCCGTGCAGGCGGTGGAGCAGAACGGCATCGTGTTCATCGATGAAATCGACAAGGTTGCCAAGCGCTCTGAGAACACCTCATCGGATGTGTCTCGCGAAGGCGTCCAGCGTGATCTTCTGCCGCTGATCGAAGGCAGCACCGTCAGCACCAAGTATGGCGCGATACGCACTGATCACATCCTGTTTATCGCCTCCGGCGCGTTCCACCTGTCCAAGCCTTCGGATCTCATTCCCGAGCTTCAGGGCCGCTTGCCGATCCGGGTGGAGCTGCAGGCCCTCACACCTGAGGACTTCAAGCGCATCCTGACCGAACCGGATGCATCCCTGGTTCAGCAGTACGAGGCCTTGATGCTAACCGAGGGCGTAAAACTGACGTTCCGGGAAGACGCCATTGCCCGCATTGCCGAGGTTGCCTGGAAGGTTAACGAGACCACCGAGAACATCGGTGCCCGACGGCTGCATACCGTACTTGAACGGCTGCTCGAGTCACTGTCCTTCGATGCCGGTGACGGTGTCACCGATGGCTTTGAAGTGACCGCCGAGTACGTCGATGAAAGGCTTGGAGAACTGGCGGAAGACGAGGATCTTAGCCGGTACATTCTCTGAGGTTAACCCGGGGTCAGATGAAAAGTTCATCTGACCCCGTTTTCATCTGACCCCGAACTATTCGGCTTTCGAGAAAAGGTGCGTAACGTTCTCGAGGCCGGTGGCCAGCCTCCCCTTCTCATCTCTTTTCTTTCGGCCCTTGGCGACATAAAGCGGCAGCATTTCACCGTAAAGGCTGGTACTGATCGTGCGTTGCTCGTCTTCAAGACGGTCCCGCCGAAGCTTGATGCCGTACTTCGCCAGTTTGGGCTCCAACTGGTCTGCCCGGTTCAGAAGGTCGCGCCGGGTCATCTGGTAGGCGTGTTCGCATACCATACGCCGTGACTGGAAGCTGAACACATTGGCGAAAAACAGCTTGGCGTCGTCGCGGGTGGGCTCGAACAGAAGAATGTCCTTGTCCGGATAATCCCGGGCATACTGGGCAATACCCGACTGCATCCGTGAGTAGACCATGGTGCGGAACATCTGGGACAGCAGGTTGGGCATACCCGACCGGGTCAGCTCGCCCGGCTTCATCGTTCCGGCGCGCACGGCGGCACTGGCATCGATGGGCACCTGGGGATTTACCGCAAACACCAGGTCGGCTCCGTCCTCAAAGGCGACGGATGCGTGCAAACCCTTGCGCAGGGTGCCGTCTACGTAAAACCGGCCATCGATATCGACCGGCACATACAGGCCCGGCGACGAGGTGCTCGCCTGAATGGCCCTGGAGATGGGCACATGATCGAAGCCCGGGGCACCAAAACAGACGGCCTCCGTGCTCTCGACGTCAGCCGCCACAATGTAGAGGCTGCGCTTGAGCTGACGAAAATCGTTGGTTCGCCCCAGCATGGTGAAGGCACGCTTGAGGTACTCGTGCAGCCCTTCATTATCAAACAGTCCCGCCGGCGCTGCCTGGGCGAGAATGGTCATGGCTTCCAGCAGGCTCTGATCGTAGGGATTATTAACAAACCGGCGCACCGCGGTAGAAACCAGCCCCGGTACCGCCAGCAGCCGACTGCCGAATTCGCGGAAGGCAGGGCGGTAGAAGACTTCCGGGTGAAAGGGGTGAACTTCCGCCTCATTACGCACGAAAATCCGGCACAGTTGCGCCGTGGTCATCTGGTTTGCCAGGTTCGCCGCCACAAAAGAACCGGCGTTCACCCCGACATAAACATCGATATTGTTGAAATCAAGGCCGTCCAGCGCTTCATCCAGGGCTCGCAGGGCTCCAATCTCGTAAATTCCGCCTAAAGGGCCTCCTCCGCCCAGGGCAAGCCCGATGCGGGGAGCGGATTTGAGATCAGCAGGTGCCTTCATAGCCTTTCCTTGTCCGGTGAAAGAATGCGCGCCCGTTTTCTGGCCCGCCGGATACGGGAGATACCAAGGTAACAACCGGTTTTAGAATTCACACCCTATATTCACCAAAGCGCTCTGCTGTCAGGAAACAGCCGCTTCGGAAACCGCCATGGCGCTGGACTTGCCGGGCCTCAGGTAGCGGCCAAAACCCGCATTTCTCAGCGCCAGATCCACACAGCTCTTGATGACATGGGGCGAATCCAGCAAAAGCACGTCTTCCAGTAGCTGCACAGCCCATTCCCGGCTGACGCTGCGAATCACTGACTTGACCTTGGGCAGGCTGGCTGCGTTCATCGACAGGGAATCGTAGCCCATGGCCATGAGCAGCAGCGCGCCACCGGGATCACCGGCCAGCTCGCCGCAGATGCCCACCGGCTTGCCGACCGAGTGCGCATCCTGGGCAATCCGGACCAGCGCCTGCAGCACGGCCGGGTGATAGGAATGATAGAGCTGGGCCACCCTCGGGTTGTTGCGGTCTACCGCCAGCAGGTACTGGGTCAGGTCGTTTGAGCCCACCGAGAGGAAATCGACCCGGTCGGCCAGCTCGCGGATCTGGTAGACCGCGGCGGGAATCTCGACCATCACCCCAACCTTGGGCATATGAATGTCGTAGCCCTCTTCACGGACCTCATGGTAGACCCGGTAAATCAGGTGCAGGGACTCTTCCACCTCGGAGATATTGGAGATCATCGGCAGCATGATCTGCAGGTTATTCAGGCCTTCGCTTGCCTTGAGCATGGCCCGCACCTGAACCAGGAAAATTTCCGGATGATCCAGCGTGACCCGGATACCCCGCCAGCCCAGGAAGGGGTTTTCCTCCTTGATCGGGAAATAGGTCAACGCCTTGTCGCCGCCGATGTCCAGGGTGCGCATGGTGACCGGGCTGGGCGCAAAGGCTTCCAGTTGCTCCCGGTAATACTCCCTCTGCTCCTGCTCGGAGGGAAACCGGTCCTTGATCATGAACGGCACTTCGGTGCGGTACAGGCCAATGCCTTCAGCGCCGTGGGACAGCGAGCGAACAACGTCCGTCATCAGCCCGGTATTGACCAGCAGCGAAACCCGGTGATGATCGGTGGTTTCGCAGGGCTTGTCTTTCAGAACCTCAAGACCCCGGATCAGCTCGTCTTCTTCATCGCAGATCGCCTGATAGTAGGACCGCAGGTCCGAGGAGGGCGACGCAAAGATCTGCCCCTCAAAGCCGTCAACAATCAGCTCCTTGCCATCAAGCTGGTTCACCGGGATATCCACCAGCCCCATCACGGTGGGCACGCCCATGGCGCGGGCAAGAATCGCGACGTGGGAGTTGCTTGAGCCCTTGACTGACACCAGGCCCACCAACTGCCCCTTGGGTACCTCACCCAGCATGGCCGGCGTCAGCTCTTCGCTGACCAGAACGGTCCGCTCGGGATAGTTCAGATGCTTCTGCTCACCCTCCTGAAGGTGGGACAGCAACCGGCGACCCAGATCCCGGATATCAACCGCGCGCTCCTGAAGGTAGTGATCGTCCATCATCTCGAAGTGGCGGACATACTGCTGAACCACCTGCTTCAACGCACCCTGCGCCCAGATTCCCTCCCGGATCTTGTTGGCGACCTCACCGGGCATGGCATCGTCGCCCAGCATTCTCAGATAGACATCAAACAGCGCCTGTTCTTCCGGGCGCAACTGGGAGGCGAGCCGTTTCGCCACGCGTTCGATGTCTTCGCGCACCGCATTCACCGCCGACCGGAACAGTGCCAGTTCCCCATCAATATCCTCGGTGGGCTTCTCAGGAACTACGTCCAGGTCGGCCGACGGGTAAACCACGACCCCACTGCCAATAGCCACGCCCGGCGCTCCGGGCACGCCGCTGAAGCTGACATCGTGAGCCTCCTCACCGGTCAGTGACAGGCCGCTGATGGCACCGGTCGCCTCGCTGTGGGCAATAACACCGGCCAACTGCGCCGAGACGGTGACCAGAAAGGCCTCTTCACCCTCATCAAAACACCGGGAGCTTTCCCTCTGCTGCACAACCAGCACACCCAGCACCCGGCGGTGGTGGATGATGGGAACCCCCAGGAAGGACCGGAACCGCTCTTCACCGGTTTCCGGGAAGTAACGGTAGCGCGGATGGGATGGCGCATCTTCCAGATTGATGGGCTCCTCGCGGGAACCCACAAGGCCGACGAGGCCTTCGGAATAGGCCAGACTGACCTGCCCGACGGCCTTGCGGTAAAGACCTTCGGTGGCCATCAGGATATAGCGGTTGGTGGCAGGGTCGAGCAGATAGACGGAACAGACTTCGGTCCCCATGGCCTTCTGCACCCGCGATACGATGATATCCAGCGCCTCCTGCAGATCGCGGGCGCTGTTTACCTCTTGTACTAGACTTCGCAGAATGCTCAGCATGGCGGGTCAGTCCGTCATTTCTGTTGTTCCTTTAAGCGCCGGTTCTGCTCCGCCCTGTGCCACTGCTCCATGTCGTAGAACAGCCGGGGCGCGAGCTCTCTCAGCGCGCGTCGATACACTTCACGTTTGAATGAAACCACCTGGGCCAGCGGATACCAGTAGCTTACCCACTGCCAGCCGTCGAATTCCGGTGACTCCGTGCCGTCCACGCACACCTGCGCATCCGGCGATAACATCCTCAGCAGGAACCATTTCTGTTTTTGGCCCACGCAAACGGGGTGCGAGTTATGGCGTACCATCCTCCTCGGGAGCCGATACCTCAACCAGCCCCGGGTGCAACTGATGATTTCCACATCCTTCGCACAGAGGCCGATCTCCTCTCCAAGCTCCCGGTACAGTGCTTCCTCGGGGGATTCATCATGCTTGATGCCACCTTGTGGAAACTGCCAGGAGTCCTGCCCTATTCGCCTTGCCCAGAGAACTTCTCCCCTGTGGTTGGCCAGAATGATTCCGACGTTGGGTCTGAAACCGTCTGAATCGATCACGGCACAGTCCTCTTAAAAGTCGGTGGACCGGCTAAAAATTCACCGGTCGGATTTGTCCAAGTTGCTCTCATTCTTACAGAATCCCAAGGGTTCGGCAAACGGAGCCGTTGAGGACAGGTCGTGATAGACTTGGCGCTTTACCGCAAGCCCTTGATCACCGGAGGTAACTGCTTGACGCTCGCGATTTTTGATCTGGACAACACCCTTCTGGCCGGCGACAGCGACCATGCCTGGGGGGACTTTCTGGTAGAGGAAGGCATTGTGGATGCCGAGGAATACCGCCTTGCCAACGACCGCTTCTACCAGGAATACCTGAACGGCGAGCTGGACATCCTGCACTATCTCGGTTTCGCCCTGCAGCCCCTGGCCAGCCACAACATGAGCGAGCTACTGGCCTGGCGGGAAGCCTTCATGGAGAAAAAAGTACGCCCCATGATGCAGGCCAGCGCGGAGGACCTCCTGAACAGCCACCGGGAGCAGGGCCACACCCTGATGATCATTACTGCCACCAACCGTTTCGTCACCGAGCCCATTGCCGAAGCGCTTGGCATTGAGCACCTGATTGCCACCGAGCCGGAACTGGTGAACGGCCGCTACACCGGCGAAGTGGCGGGAACCCCCAGCTTTCAGGATGGCAAGGTTGTACGGCTGAACGACTGGCTCGACGCCCATGGCCAGACACTTGAGGGCGCCTGGTTCTACAGCGACTCCCACAACGACCTGCCACTGCTGAAGAAAGTGGATAACCCGGTTGCCGTTGACCCGGACCCGACGCTCGAGGCGTTCGCCCGGGAGAGTGGCTGGAAAGTGATGTCACTGCGTGAACATGGGGTCAGATGAAAGCTTTCATCTGACCCCGCTTTCACCCTTCAGAAAAAGCCGGTCAGTGAGCGGACGAAGCAGGATTTGATGTAATCGGTCTCGGGAATGCCCGGAATCACCGGGTGGTCCGGCGCCTGATGCCCCTGCTCCAGCAACTGCACGAAACGGTCGATCTTCCGACCACTGCCCCGGATGATGTCCACCAACTTCTCCTGCGACAGATGCATGGAGCAGGATGCGGACACCAGAATGCCGTCCCGCTCCAGCAACCGCAGCCCAAGCTGGTTCAGCCGGGCATACGCCTCTTCCCCCGCCTTCTGATCCCGGCGCCGGGGAATCAGCGCCGGCGGATCCAGCACCACCACGTCGTACTTTTCCTTCTCATCCGCCAGCGCCTTCAGTGCCTCAAAGGCATCGCCTTCAATGGTTTCGACATTTTCCAGGCCATTGAGCCTGGCATTGTGGTGAACCGAATCGATCGCACCGGCCGAACTGTCGACACAGGTTACCTGAGTGGCCCCGGCACAGGCCGCCTGAATTCCCCAGCCACCGACGTAACTGAACACATCCAGCACCCGCTTGCCCGGTGCATAGGCCTGCAACCGCGCACGGTTCATCCGGTGATCATAGAACCAGCCCGTCTTCTGACCGCCTTCCAGCGGCACCTCGAACCGGACGCCGTTCTCCTCAACCTGCAGCAGACTGACCTCTGAACCATGGGCCTGCTCGACATAGGTATCCAGGCCCTCCACCTTGCGCATCTTGCCATCGTTCTTGAGGATGATCGCCTCAGGATGCACCAGCCGCTGAATCGCCCGGACAACCGCCTCCTTCATCAGCTCCATACCAGCGGTGGAAATCTGCACCACCACCGTAGAATCAAACCGGTCGATCACCAGCCCCGAAAGCCCGTCACTGTCTCCGAATACCCAGCGATAGAACGGCTTGTCAAACAGCCGGTTCCGCAACTCCAGAGCTACTTCCATGCGCTGGGTCAGGCGCTGCGGCGTCATGCCATGCCCCGCATCCCGACTGATCAGCCGGCCACAGATCAGCGCATGGGGATTCACGAATACCGTCCCCAACGGCTTGTCATTCGAAGCCCGAAGCTCCGCCTGAACGCCGGCTTCAAAGTCCGTTAGCGGACTGCGGCGGGTATCCACTTCGTTGCTGTAAACCCAGAGATGGCCAGCACGGAGGCGGCGCTCGGCGCCTTTTCGAAGATATAAAATCGGAAAATTCATGTACAAACACCAGCCAGACAGGGGAAAGAAAACGCGATTATAGCCTGTAGAGGTATGCTACAAGGTATGGGAGCGGGCGGGCAGGGCTTTCGAAAACTGTGCGGAGCCATGGATGGCGGAGCCCAAGCGCCACAGGGATGTGCCGCAAGGAGCGTGTTTTCGAAAGCCCTGCCCGCCCGCTCCTGCACAGAGGTCACAAAAAAGGCATTACTCCTCGGCAGCCACATGCTCCGAATATGCGGCGGCGTCCATCAGGCCGTCCAGCTCACCGGCATCCGCCAGCTTCACCTTGTACAGCCAGCCGTCGCCATAAGGATCCTCATTGACCTTCTCTGGCTCATCCTCAAGACTCTCATTCACCTCGATAACCTCACCAGTCACCGGACTGAACACATCCGAAGCCGACTTGACCGACTCCGCGACGCCGGCTTCCTCTCCGCCATTAACGGTGGCGCCCACATCCGGAACCCCGATATAGACCACATCCCCCAGTTGCTCCTGGGCAAAATCTGTAATACCGACCGTCGCCGTGCCGTCATCGGACACGCGAACCCACTGGTGGGTCTCAATGTATTTCAGGTCTGCGGGTATCTCACTCATAATCTGGTTTCCTGAACAAATTTTTGCGCAGTTTAACTGAAGACGTTAACGCCAGCGAACCTCTCTTGCCAGCTTCATGAACGAATTCAGATAATCCACCTCCCGGTCCCGCTCGCGAAGGCCCAGAAAGATCTGTTTGGGAATACCCGCCTCACCAAGCTGCACCGGCCTCACCGGAATCCGTGCGCCGTAGTCCTCCACCAGCCACCGTGGCAATGCCGCCACCCCCCGACCGGCGGCCACCATCTGCAGCATGATGTCCGTGGTTTCGATGGTTTTATGCCGCGCCGGGCTGGTGTGGGCCGGCAGCAGAAAACGCGTGTAGATATCCAGCCGCTCAATCTCCACCGGATAGGTAATCAGGACTTCTCTCTCCAGATCTTCCGGCTCCGCCCAGGCTTTGCCGGCCAACGGATGATCCGCCCCCACCACCAGAACCTGCTCATAATCAAACACCGGCTCAAAGACCAGCCCCGGCCGGTGCAACGGATCCGGCGTCACCAGCATGTCGATATCATGGCCAAACAGGGCGCCAATGCCGCCGAACTGGAACTTCTGCTTCACATCCACATCCACCCCGGGCCAGTGCTCGAGGTATGGCCCCACCACCTTGAGCAGCCACTGGTAACAGGGGTGGCACTCCATCCCTATGCGCAGCGTGCCACGCTGACCTTTGGCAAACTGCCCGACCAGCATCTCCGCATGCTCCATTTGTGGCAACAGCCTGTTGGCGAGCGAAAGTAAATACTCACCAGACTGGGTCAACCGGAGCTGTCGCCCCTCCCGCACCCAGATGTCGGTACCTAGTTGCTGTTCCAGCTTGCGAACAGAATGGCTCAGGGCGGACTGGGTCAGGTGCAGCCGCTCGGCAGCCGCCGTCAGGGACCCCTGCAGATCCACCGCCCGGAGAATCTCCAGATGATTGCGCTCGATCATTTCAACTCCATACATGAGCAGTTTTCATGGAAAGCTGAAATATTACCATTATTTTTCATTCCTCAAGAGCGATAACCTGCTCGCCATTGCAAACAACACGACCGAACAGAGGACAGCACCATGGTAACCACCCACAATCTCGGCTTCCCGCGCATTGGCGCCCGCCGGGAACTGAAATTTGCCCAGGAAGCTTTCTGGAAGGGGCAGATCGGCGAAGAAGAACTGCAAATCACAGGCGCCGATTTGCGCCGAAAGCACTGGCAGAACCAGCGGAATCTCGACCAGGTGCCCGTAGGCGACTTCTCGTTTTACGATCAGGTGCTGGATATGAGCGTCACTCTTGGCAACCTGCCCGAGCGAGTGAACCAGGCCGGCGGCAGCGAGCTGGAACGCTATTTCCGGCTGGCCCGGGGCCGATCCGGACGGGAATCTTCCTGCTGCGGCGTGCAGGCCGGCGAAATGACCAAATGGTTCGATACCAACTACCACTACATTGTCCCGGAGTTTCACCAGCACACCCGTTTCCAGCTCAATGGCGACCGGCTGATCGAGCAGATCATCGAAGCCCGGGCCCAGGGATTGTCGCCGAAACCGGTCATCATCGGCCCGGTGACGTATCTCTGGCTGGGTAAAGCCAAGGACAACAGTGACCGGCTGGCGCTGCTCGGCGCCCTTCTGCCGGTGTATTCGGAACTTCTTGATCTGCTCGCAAACCACGGTATCGACTGGGTCCAGGTGGACGAACCGGCGCTGGTGACCGACCTGGATGCGGACTGGCGCCATGCCTTCAACCTGGCCTATCACCATCTCAAAACCAGCAACACCAAACTGTTGGTAACCACTTACTTCGGCGAGTTGCGGGAAAACCTGCAACTGGCGTGCGAACTGCCCGTCGCCGGGTTGCACCTTGATGCCATCAGCGCACCACAGGAAGTGGCGCGGGTCGTGGACTGGCTGCCCGCCCACAAGCAACTTTCCCTGGGCGTGGTTAACGGCCGGAACATCTGGCGGGCAAACCTTGAAACCACACTGGACTGGCTGGAGCCGGTCCATGACAAGCTGGGCGGCCGCCTCTGGCTCGCGCCCTCCTGTTCCCTGCTGCATGTCCCGGTGGAACTCGGAAGCGAAGAAACCCTGGACCCGGAAATTCGCAGCTGGCTGGCCTTCGCGACCCAGAAGCTGGACGAGCTGAATGTTCTGGCCGCGGCACTCAATCACGGCCGATCGTCTGTTCGCAAACAGCTTGCGGAGTCGACCGCCGCCATCCACAGCCGGGCACTGTCCGGGCGCGTTCATCATTCCTCCGTCCGGGCCCGAACCGGAGCCATCACCCCGTCGCTCGGCAAGCGGCAACGCACTTACCCGGAACGCATAACCGCCCAGCAACAGAAACTTGGCTTGCCACGCTTCCCCACAACCACCATCGGGTCTTTCCCGCAAACCCGGGACATTCGCCAGGCCCGGCTGCAATTCCGCAGGGGAGAACTTACGGAAGCGGCCTACATCCAACGAATCCGGGAGGAAGTAAGCCACTGCATTGACCGGCAGGAAGCCCTGGGCCTCGATGTTCTGGTGCACGGCGAAGCGGAGCGAAATGACATGGTTGAGTACTTCGGCGAGCAGCTTGCAGGCTATGCCTTCAGCCAGTTCGGTTGGGTCCAGTCCTACGGCTCCCGCTGCGTGAAACCGCCCATTCTGTTCGGCGATATTTCCCGGCCCGGCGCCATGACCCTGGACTGGATTCGTTATGCCCAGTCGCTGACCGAAAAGCCGGTAAAGGGCATGCTGACCGGCCCGGTGACCATTCTCAACTGGTCCTTTGTGCGCGACGACCAGCCCCGCAGGGAGACCTGCCTGCAACTGGCCCTGGCGATTCGGGAGGAAGTCCTGGACCTGGAGGCCGCCGGCGCTGGCATTATCCAGATAGACGAAGCGGCCCTGCGCGAAGGGCTCCCGCTTCGTAAAGCCGACTGGAACGACTACCTGGACTGGGCGATCGAGGCATTCCGCATTGCCGCCAATGGGGTTCGCGATGAAACCCAGATCCATACCCACATGTGCTATTCCGAGTTCAACGACATCATCGAGGCCATCGCCCGGATGGATGCCGACGTCATCACCATCGAGACATCACGGTCGGATATGGAACTTCTTGACGCGTTCCGAGGCTTTGAGTACCCCAACGACATTGGCCCCGGCGTCTACGACATCCATTCTCCCAACATCCCCGAAAAGGGGCAGATCAAGGCCCTGATGGCGAAAGCGGCGGAGCGGATTCCGTCTGAGCGGCTCTGGATCAACCCGGACTGCGGCCTGAAAACCCGCCAGTGGGAGGAAGTGCTTCCGGCGCTGGAAAACATGGTGGCCGCGGCCCGGGAACTGCGGGAAGGGATTCAGTAACCGGTGCTGTTCTGGTCCAGCTCGAATTCAAACGTCATGGCCCGGCGAACTTCCGTCGTGAAGGCGCCGGTGTCATGGAATTCAAACCAGCGATAACCCGGCGGCAGGTGCTCAACCGAGAACTTGCTGGAGCCGGAGGTAAACTGGATACAGGTAGACGGCGTGGCCAACAGCTGCACACCGTTGCGTTCCCGCTCATGCTCCTGATGAATGTGCCCCCACAAGACGACTCTCACCTGAGGGAACCGGTCCACCACCTGCCAGAACGCCTCCCGGTTGGTGAGGCCGATCTTTTCCATCCAGTCCGAGCCGATGTCCACCGGATGGTGGTGCAAGGCCACGACCGCCGGAAAATCCGGATGCTGTTCCAGGGTACTGGCGAGGAACTCCAGCTCCGAGTCTGCCAGTGCGCCAAAGACCTTGCCGGGCACGGAGGAATCCAGCATGACGAATTGCCAGCCACCCTGAATAACGTGGCGGGCACTGGCGTTATACTCGCCGGCTACCCTGGCCAGGTTATCAACATGGTCGTGGTTGCCCGCAATCCAGGCAGAGGGACAGGAAAACACCTTCAGGCTCTCGCCAAACACCCGGTAGGCCTGCACCGAGCCGTCCTGGGCGAGATCCCCGGTAGCCAGAATCAGATCGGGCTGGCCGTGCGTCTCCAGCACTTCGTCAATGACCGCCTGCAGGCTCTCCCGGGTCTTGACACCCAGCAGGTCCCCGTCGGCATGCGCCATCAGATGCGGATCGGTCAACTGCAATACCCGAAGCGTCCGGGCCTGTTCGTTGGTGGTCATGGGTGCCTGAATCTGCTCGCTGTACAACACTTGGTCTGGAAACAAGTGTACGACGCCAGTTCCCGGATTTATCACTGCTGAACCGTACAAACGTCACATTCCGGCCAGGCTCTGACGATATATTGCAATTTTTGACAACTATGGCACATCCACGGGACGCCGCTACCCCACTTTAGTCCTGCCTGCCGCCCCGATGTTTCAGTCGACGCCTTCACCGGCCGACCAGGCCGCATGTTCCATCGGTAAGTGACCAAACCGCAGACAATAATCCAGCCAGTCCGCCAGGAAGCCGTTCACCTGGACCTTCTCGTCCGGGTGGTGCATGAAGCGGTTCGGGTAATCATTGACCGGGGCAATCTGGCGATCCCGGTAGCAACTGATGACCTCTGCCATGGACGCATCGTGGTACACCCGAACAGTCATTTGCGGGTTGTTGAGCCAGCGTCCGGAGTTGTGAACCTGCTCCAGCAGCAGGGTTTCGGTGAACCTGGCGGTCTGCAGAACCTGGATGCGGACCCGCCCGAGGTAGTGATTCTCCCGGTGCAATTCGAATTCGCAGACCGGCTTGCCGTCCACTTCCAACTGACGGAGCTTCCGAAGCCGCTGGTAGTTGCCGTCACACAGGGCGCCAAGCTGGCGCAGATCCGGAACGTATCGCTTGGGTTTCATGGTCCACTCACCCATCACTGCCACCCTTCTCTCAACCGGGCGCGATTCAGTTCGAGCCACTGTAGGGCAATAATGGCGGCGGCATTGTTGATCCGGCCATCGTGGATCATCGCTATGGCATCGTCTGCAGAGACGACGTGAGCGCGGATATCCTCGTGCTCGTGTTCCATGCCATAAAGCCCGCCGGCATCTTCGGTGCTGACGCGACCACAGTACAGATGAATCATCTCGGTACTGCCACCAGGCGACACCAGGTAATTGCAGATTTTTTCCAGCGGCGCAAATGTCAGCCCGGCCTCTTCCTGGCCTTCACGCTGGGCAACCTCTTCCGGACTTTCGCCGTCTTCATTCATGCCGGCGACCAGTTCCAGTAACCAGGGGGACTGGTCGTGGCTCAGGGCACCAAGGCGAAACTGTTCCAGCAGCACGACTTCGTCCCGTTGGGGGTCATAGGGAAGCACGCAGGTGGCATCGCCCCGGATAAAAAGCTCCCGGGTAAATACAGGCATGTTCCGGCCATCAAAACGCGGGTGGGTCAGCCAGAGTTTGTCCATGCGGAAGAAGCCCTGGAAGACGGTTTCGCGTTTTTCGACTTTGACGTCGTTGGCTTTGAACTGGAACGGCTTGGTCATCGTTTGTCCGGTTGCTGAGTCGACTTTGAACGATAGCCCTTTGTTGGGTTTGACTTCAAGCTCTGGACTTTTGATTCTGTTCTGGCCCAAGACTGTTGCTTGGGAGAGTGGCAGACTCGGGGTGGGCTTTCCAAAACACGCTCCTTACGGCACGTCCATGTGACGCTTGAGCTCCGCCATCCATGGCTCCGCACAGTTTTGGAAAGCCCACCCCGACTCTGCCGATCGAACAATGTGCAATTCGCTTGAAAAGACCTTCCATCCAAAGCCAGAGAGCCGCTAATTTCGCAATAACTGCACACTAATTACTGAGAATTCCCGTTGTTCAGACAGAGCTCGGTGGGTGGCCCTGTTCAGGACTGTGCGGAGCCAGGGATGGCGGAGCCCAAGCGCCCCAGGGATGGGCCGCAAGGAGCGTGTCCTGAACAGGGCCACCCACCGCGCTCCAACTCCACAATTGCAGTCCTGAGGGACGAAAACCTAGCTATCAAACCTTGTCATAGAGCTTACTCCCAGACTCCACGAACTCCCGCGATTTCTCCTGCATGCCGGCATCCACCGCGGATACCTCATCAAGACCATGCTCTTTCGCATAATCCCGAACCTCCTGGGAAATCTGCATGGAACAGAACTTCGGGCCGCACATGGAGCAGAAGTGGGCCACCTTGGCGGATTCCTTGGGCAGGGTTTCGTCGTGGTAGGCGCGGGCCGTGTCCGGGTCCAGACCGAGGTTGAACTGGTCTTCCCAGCGGAACTCGAAGCGGGCCTTGGAGAGCGCGTTATCGCGGATCTGGGCGCCCGGATGCCCCTTTGCGAGATCGGCAGCATGCGCGGCGATCTTGTAGGTGATGATGCCGGTTTTCACGTCGTCCTTGTTGGGCAGGCCCAGGTGTTCCTTGGGTGTGACATAACAGAGCATGGCGCAGCCATACCAGCCGATCATCGCTGCTCCGATGCCGGAGGTGATGTGGTCGTAGCCCGGGGCGATGTCGGTGATCAGCGGCCCGAGGGTGTAGAACGGAGCTTCGTCGCAGCATTCCAGCTGCTTGTCCATATTCTCCTTGATCAACTGCATGGGTACGTGGCCGGGGCCCTCGATCATGCACTGCACATCATGCTTCCAGGCGATTTTGGTGAGCTCACCCAGGGTTTCCAGTTCGCCGAACTGCGCCGCGTCGTTGGCGTCGGCAATGGAGCCGGGGCGCAGGCCATCACCGAGGCTGAAGGAGACATCGTAAGCTTTCATGATCTCGCAGATGTCTTCGAAGTGCTCGTACAGGAAACTTTCCTTGTGGTGAGCCAGACACCACTTGGCCATGATCGATCCGCCCCGGGAAACGATACCCGTGGTGCGTTTTGCAGTCATCGGCACATGGTGCAGGCGAACGCCGGCATGGATGGTGAAGTAGTCCACGCCTTGCTCGGCCTGCTCGATCAGGGTGTCCCGGAAGATTTCCCAGGTCAGATCCTCGGCCACGCCGCCAACCTTTTCCAGCGCTTGATAAATAGGCACGGTGCCGATGGGGACCGGGGAATTGCGGATGATCCATTCCCGGGTTTCGTGGATGTTCTTGCCGGTGGACAGGTCCATGATGGTGTCGGCGCCCCAGCGAATGCCCCAGGTCAGCTTTTCAACTTCTTCCTCGATGGAGGAGCTGACCGCGGAGTTGCCAATATTGCCGTTGATCTTCACCAGGAAGTTGCGGCCGATGATCATTGGCTCGATTTCCGGGTGGTTGATGTTCGCCGGGATTATGGCACGCCCACGGGCGACCTCGTCGCGAACAAATTCCGGGGTGATTTCAGCCGGCAGGCTGGCGCCGAAGGACTGGCCGGGGTGCTGGTCTCTCAATAGCCCCTGCTCCCGTGCTTCCTGCAGCTTCAGGTTTTCCCGGATAGCGATGTACTCCATCTCCGGGGTGACGATGCCCTGGCGGGCATAGTGCATCTGGGAGACATTACAGCCCGGTCTGGCCCGAAGCGGCTTGCGCTCATCCATGAACCGGAGCGGGTCGAGCTGGGGATCCTTCATGCGCCGGCGGGTGAACTCGGACGAATAGCCAGGTAACTGCTCCACATCGCCACGCTCGGCAATCCAGGCCGCCCGCACGGGTTTGAGGCCTTTGCGGAGATCGATCGTCGCGTCCGGATCCGTATAGGGGCCAGAGGTGTCATACACTACGACCGGCGGGTTCTTTTCGCCGCCCATGCCGGTTGGCGTGTCCTGCACGGTAATTTCCCGCATAGGCACCCGCAGATCGGGTCGGCTACCCTTTACGTAGATCTTGCGCGAGCTTGGTAAAGGCTTGATGGCGGCGGAATCCACCTTGGCGGAATCGCTGAGGTAATCAGGTATGGTTGTCATCATTCGCTCCCGGAACAGGTCATGGGTTTTCGGGTCGCGTATGACGGAGCCTGCGGCGCGGATTCCCCTTCGGGAGAATATTGGCCATTCAGCACAGTGGTCTTAAATCCCTACGCCGGTATTATCCGGATCAGGTCGCGGGTTCTGCGATGCAATCTCAGCCGGCTGCCCGTTTTCATCAAAGGCAGACCAGCACCCCGTCAAGACGCGAATCTGTAAAGCATGGCACTCGAAATGAGTGCCGTTTGCAAGTGTAGAGGTGCGGGCAATTATTGTCCATAATGGCCAACCAGAACCGTCAGCGAAGGTGAACAGAGGCGCCCAGCGTGCCCGGCCGCCATGCAAGTGCCCCTGAACGGGCGTGACGTGTAAATGTATTCAGGAGAAACAATGAAGAAACGACTGCTTTCCGGACTGATTGGCCTCATGGCAGCCCAGCCCGCCCTTTCCATGGATCTGATCGATACCTATGAGAAAGCGCTTTCCTACGATTCAGGTATTGCCGC
Organism: Marinobacter subterrani; assembly: GCF_001045555.1. Lineage (NCBI taxonomy): Bacteria > Pseudomonadati > Pseudomonadota > Gammaproteobacteria > Pseudomonadales > Marinobacteraceae > Marinobacter > Marinobacter subterrani. The sequence goes on along the minus strand of NZ_LFBU01000002.1, from coordinate 826,213 downwards.
CGCCCAGGCAAGCTTTGAAGCCCAGCGGGCGGCCAGTGATGTCAGCCAGAGTGCCCTGCTGCCCCAGATCGGCGCCTTTGGCGAAGCCAATCACACCGATCTTGACGGCGAAACCCAGAACAACTCGTACAAATCCACCAGCTACGGCGTACAGCTCAGCCAGCCGCTGTTCCAGGCCGATGCCTGGTTCCGCTACGATGCCAGTCAGTTCCAGACCGAGTCGGCCCGGGCACAGTACAACCTGGCGCAGCAGCAATTGATTCTGGACGTCGCAACCGCCTACTTCAACGTGCTTCGTGCCCGGGACACCGTCACCACGGCCCTCGCCACCGAGGCAGCCATCCAGCGTCAATACGAGCAGGCCCAGGAGCGTTTCGATGTCGGTCTCATCGCGATTACCGAAGTTTACGAGGCCCGTGCAAGTTACGACGACGCCAAGAGCCAGCGGATTGCCGCTGAAAACCAGCTCAATATTGCCAGGGAGCAGCTGGCACGGCTGACCGGCGAATATCCCGAAGACATTGAGAACCTGCGCCGGAGCTTCCCGCTCGACCGGCCCGAGCCCATGAACCCGTCAGCCTGGGAGGCCACGGCCCTGGCGCAGAACTGGTCCATCCAGTCCGCGATTTATGAGCTGAATGCCAGCGAAGCCAATCTGAAGGTGGCGAAGGCCGGCCATTACCCGACGCTGAACCTGACGGCCTCCTACGGCGACACAGCGATCGAAGGCGGCTCTCCCAATCAGTTCGACGGCACTCAGGGGGTCATTGGCCTGGAACTGAATGTGCCGCTCTACTCCGGTGGTGGTACCCAGGCGTCGGTGCGCCGGCAGCGCTCCCTGGTGACGGTCACCGAGCAGCAGCTCAAAACCGTTCGCCGGGATGTCCGGGTCAATACCCGCAGCCTGTTCCTGACCGTGAACAACAACATTGAAACCGCCTCTGCCCTGGCCCAGACCATTATTTCCAGGCGCAGCGCCCTGGATGCAACCCGTGCGGGTTATCAGGTGGGAACACGGAATATTGTTGAGGTACTGGATGCCGAGCGAGCTTATTACGTGGCACTCAGAGACTACGCCAACGCACGCTATGACTACGTGATCAACTCACTTCAATTGAAGCAGGCGGCGGGCACCCTGAGCCCGCAGGATTTGCTCGAACTGAACAAATGGTTGAGCGAGGCGGCCCCGGGCATCGAGGCGCTGGCGAACGAGGAAGAAACATTGGCTAACCCGGCGCAGTGATCACCAGGCGGGTGATCCTGCTCACCCGCCTCTCCACTGCAACCTCGAGACTCAAACCCGCTCGATGATACCCTTGACGACCTTGTCGAGGGCTCCCCTGTTTTTGTTAACCACAGCCAGAGCCCTGCGACCAATGGCCTCCCGCTCTTGATCATCAACGAACAGTGATGACACGTGTGAGGCCAGTTCGCCCGCATCGGCGACCAGTTTGACGCCGTGTTCGTCCAGCAGCGACTGGTAGATGGTCTCGAAATTGAAAATGTGGGGCCCGGAAAAAACCGGTATGCCCCAGCCAGCGGGCTCCAACGGGTTATGCCCTCCACGTTCGACCAGCGAACCACCGACAAACGCCAGATCACTGGCACCGTAGAGCATCATCAACTCGCCCATGGTGTCTCCGAGATAGACCTGCGCACTGGCGGGATCCTGCCGCCGTGACCGGAGAGCCAACGTGAACCCCTCCCGGAGCGTTTGGTCAGCCACCGCCTCGAACCGTTCCGGGTGCCGAGGAACCAGGATCAGCAGAGCGTTTGGGTGATTCGCCAGCACCGCCCGATGTGCGGCCAGGATTTGCCTGTCCTCACCGCTGTGGGTACTGCCGGCAATCCAGACAGGCCGACCAGCGAACGTCTGCCTCAGGGCAACGGAAACCGCCCGGACACCCTCCGGTATATCGACATCGAACTTGACGCTGCCGGTTACCTCAACTTTGGACGGTGCGACACCTATTCGCCGGAACCGCTCGGCATCCTTCTCGGCCTGGGCCGCGACCCAGCTGATGCTTTGCATGATGGGAGCCACCAGGCTGCGGATACGGTGGTAGCCACGAGCGGATCGCTCGGACAACCGGGCATTGATCAGGAAAACCGGAACATCCCGGGCCCGGCTCTGGCGAATCATGTTCGGCCAGATCTCGGTTTCCATGATGACCAGAATCCGCGGCCGGGCCCGATTGAGAAACCGGCGTATGGAGCCGGGCGTGTCATAGGGGGCGTAGGCATAACGTACCCGGTTGCCGAACATCCTGCGCGCCTGGGCCAGGCCGGTGTCGGTCATGGCGGTCATCAGAATGGTGATATCCGGGTCCTGCGCCAGCAGGCGCCGTACCATGGGAGCTGCAGCGATGGTTTCGCCCACAGAAACCGCATGGACCCAGACCACCGCTCCGGGAATTCTGGGAACCAGGCCGATGCGATGGCCAAGGTTGCGTCGCAGGGCCGGCGCCTTCCTGCCTTGCCAACAGAGCCGCAGCAGGAGGAACGGCAGAATCAGACGGATTAGCTGGGAATAGAGAAACTGAAACACGCAGGACTCCCGGCAAAAGTGCGTTATCATAGCGCAAAAATCGTCAAGGGGCCGCATACCGCCCCGGCCCTACTCATTGTCGAGGCAAGGTTACCCGTTTTGAAGAAGAAGTACCCCAAACAGCCGCGCAACACGGCTTATTCCGCCTACCGTCACCCCCGCTGGTGGCCAACCTGGCTCGGTATCTCCCTGATGTGGCTGGTGGCCCAACTGCCAGTCCGGCTGCAGTGGTGGCTCGGCAAGCTGGTTGGCCTGCTGGCCTGGAGGGTGGCCAGGAGTCGCCGGCACATTACCGAAGTAAATATCCGGTTGTGTTTTCCGGATCTGACCGAAGCGCAACAGGCGGCACTGGTGCGCAAGGCCTTCATTGCCAACGGTATCGGCCTGCTGGAACTGGGCATTGCCTGGTTCCGAAACCCGGCCAGGCTGACCGGCATTACCCGCGTTCATGGCCTGGAACATTTCGAGAAAGCGTTGGAGACCGGCCACGGGGTGTTGTTGCTGGGCGGCCATTACAGCACCCTGGACCTGGGCGGGAGCCTGGTTACCGAATACATCAACGCCGATGTAATGCAGCGGGATCACAACAACCCGCTGATGAACGCGGTCATGACCCGCGCCCGTAGCCGGCGCTACGGCACCGTACTCGGCGCCCGGGATCTTCGTGGCCTGCTCCGCAGCCTGAAGAACAACCGCGCCGTGTGGTACGCCACCGACCAGGACTACGGGCGCAAAGATATTGTTTTCGCCCCCTTCTTCGGCATTCCTGCCGGCACCATCACCGCAACCTCGAGAATAGCCGAGCGCAGCGGCTGCAAGGTGATCCCCTTCAGCCATTTTCGCCGGGAAGTGAGGCCGGGCTACGATATTTATTTTCACCCGCCGCTCGAAAACTTCCCCAGCGGGGACGATCTGAAAGATGCGACCCGCGTCAATGCGGTTATCGAACAGGAAATCCGCAAGGCGCCCGATCAGTATCTCTGGATGCATCGGCGGTTCAAGACGCGGCCGGACATCAATGATCCGGGGTTGTATTAGCCCCCTCTGTCAGCCTAGTTGTCCAGTTGGCGGTATCAGTCGGGTTATCCGGAGCCCTCCGATCACTCTTCAAGATCCGGGCCCGTTACAGGCACCATGGACACGCCATCCTTGGCCAACTGCTCGTATACCATACAGACGGCGTCCTTCCGTGGCTCCGGAATCCAGCTTTTCGGCACCCGGAAGGCTGTCATGGGAATATCGTAGATCAACCCAAGGTTAACCAGAGCCGAAGACATCACCGAAGCCACGGCACGGGGCTTGCGACCATCCAGGAGAAACTGCAACTCGATCAGGGTTGAAAAACGAACCACCTCAAACGGAAGGCCTTCGAGCATGTCGCGCAACCGGTCAAGATCTTCATAGCGATGCGCCACATACCGAATCTTCCGATTGTTAAAATAAGCCGATACCTGCGCCATTAGCACTCGAAACTGGGATTCTGTGCGGACAACAGTACCGATAACCGGACTACCTATAAAAATCACGTCCTCGGTCTGGGACAATCCCTTAAACTCGGCCCTTACGCCCCGGAAATCGTTGAAAATAACCTCGCGTTCTGCGCTATCCGTCAATGGGTAAGTCGTGAAGAATCCGGCGTGGTGAAGATAGTCTGTACTAACCTGCCGCCGAAGAAGCCGGTCGCCGACCGAGGGATGGCGCCAGATATCCCCCTCATGTTTATCGAGCTGCCCCACCAGCCAGACTGAATAATTTCCATCGTCTACTATCCAGACTCGAGCATCCAGGGTGTTCGCAAAATGGGCGCGAATATTATATGGATACCCGAGGTAGAGGTTTTTCGTCGCTTTAAAACGCCGCAAGTAAGGCTGCAAAGTGAACCCATAAAGCAGGCGTGAGCAGGCTGTCCACTTGAAAAATGCCTTGGATGCCCAGTTCTCATCGAGTAGAGGCTGAGCCTGTTCAAGATCAATCGCTTTTTTGAAGATGAACAGCAAGTGGTTATCTTCATTTTGGTGAAAACGATTCCGGGCCTCAACACAGTTGAACAGTTGTAGTGGCGAACTGGCGATAAATAGATTCATTTAAAAGATCAATTTCCTGGACAGCGGACTCTGTTTAGAATTGGCGCGACGAGGGCGGGGATAGCGTCTCAGAATGCCGAAAGATGGTTTCACGGTCGTCTACGCTCCCCTTAATTACCTGACTGTGGTGCCAGGCCCCAAGTTGTACCCTGATTAACACGACAGGAGAAGTAAGTTTGCTGAAAACAAGTGCAGCCGTAGACGGAATTGCGGTCGTGATACCCAGTTATAACCGCAAGCACCTCATACTGGATGCCCTTGAATCCGTAGCCAGTCAAAGGTTGCTGCCAGACAGGGTGATCGTGATTGATGACGGTTCTGTGGACGAGACACAGCAAGCTGTTCAGGAATGGGCGCAATGCCGTGCCCCCGGGTTTGATTTTCAATATATCTATCAGCCGAATTCCGGCCCGGGCGCCGCAAGGAATCGCGGCATTCAGGAAGCAGATGGGTGCAACTGGATTGCGCTTCTGGATTCCGACGATCTGTGGCATCCGGAACACTTATTCAGACTTGTTGGCGCCATTCAGGAACAACCGGGCGCTGTTGCCGCCAGCAATGAGCTTGAGGAGAAGTTCTACTCCGTTGATGGCTCACTGTTATCGAGTCGTCCCTATGTATTTTCGCCGGAGCTGACCTCTGGCAAGATTGTCGGCCCGGAAGCCTTCCGGTTTATCGGCCCTCTCACCCAGGCAACCATGATTCGCCGGGATATCCTGTTAGCCGCGGGTGGCTTCAACGAACACCTGAAGTATGCAGAAGACAAGCTGCTTTTTGTGCTCGTCTCTGCCATGGGGCCCTGGTGTCGTGTCTCCGGGTACCCGGTTACCTACCGAAACTTTGTGCGCGATTCAGGAGAGCAGCACATCGGCGCCAAACAACTGTCTGATCGACCGCACCAGAACTCCCGACTGGCCTACGCAAGACTTCTTGACCAGGGCATTGGTCATCTGGTGCAGCCAAACGACAAATATCATCAGGGCGTGGACTGGGCGCTCTGGAAAGCCTGGTATCGGGCAGGGCGTCACCTGGAAAAGACCAAACACTATAAGTGGGCCGCTGGTTATTACAGGAAAGCGGCCAGCTATCGCCCGCTCAGCAAAGCAATAGCGCGGTGTTTTCTGGCAAGACTGAAATTTTTATGGTCAAGTATCATCTAATACGCTCTCAAAGCCGGGATTAACCTCTCGGCAATCGCCCCCCCCCCGTCGCCGTGCACTCAACCTGCTCCGGGGGCCGCACCCATCACTTCTTCCCCAACTCATTCCGTACGCATGACATTTGACGAGATGCCAACCTTTTTAACAGAGGGCCCACAGCACACCCCGCCGAGCACTATAAACAGCACTGCCCAAGTGTCGTAGACAAACAAATGGATATCAAATATCCCTCTTGTCATAAAAAAAACAAACAGAATTAAAGAGAACTTAAACAGCGGTCCATCTTTATCTGATATTTTTGCTGATCTTCGTGAAAGCCAGAGAAACCCTGCTATCAGCCCCGAGCTTCCTATGACGCCAAAAGAGAAAAGCAATTCAAGATACATGGAGTGTGGGTGTGTATAAGCCCCTACCACCCCAAGGTGCTTAAAAGTCCCAGGGCCATAACCGAACCAAGGAGCTTTCAAAATAAAATCAAAAGTGGCTGAATAGATCTCAGTTCGAGCAGTCAATAGATCACCGCCGCGATATAATCCAGAAACCAAGTTGTGGGCTAACGTTTGCGCAGGGAGCAAAAGTGCGGCAAAAAAAAGAATCAGTACAGCGGAAAAAATACAAAGTATCGCTTTTCTTTGATGAAACACGAACCCTGCCACCAATACTGTGACTCCAGCAGCTAACAGCGTGCCCCTGGAAAGGGATAGAAGTATAGCGAAGCCCGACGCAGCAACACATAAACTGTAAAGCGATTGCTCCAGCTTTGATAAAACTACTTCCCGGTCCAGTAAGACACAAACGATAGGTATTAATGCAAGGCATATCTGCGTTGCAATAATATTTCTACTGTAGGATGTCCTCAAAATTTGAGCCCAATTGGCAGAACTCATAATGGACTGCGAAGGCTCGGCTTCCAGAAACATATTCATGAAGAATACAATTAAAAAGAGACACGCAAGAAAACTGATACCGCGCAGAATTATTCCTGACTGGAGTTTTGCACCCAAGTAAGAAAAAATCAGAAGCAGCAAAAAAGCTCTTAAGAAATCATAAATGGCTTTTGAGGTTTTAAATGGCAGCGACGAAAAAGATATAGCCATGGCCAATATTAGAAAAACTAAAATTATTGGACCTCTATACTGAATAAAGAACCGCTGAATGAACCTGGGTTCAGTACAGGAGATAAGAATAATCGCCAGAATCGCGGACCCACTGCTCAAAGAGCCAGGCAAATATAAGGTGAGGAACGATAGTGCGGCCAACAATAGAATTAGCCAATCAAAGCCAACATCACGAAAGCGGGCTGATAATTTTTCCATGGTAGTCAATGAACTATAGACATAAAATTTGATAAATAAACCCGCGGCGCCTTGCTATATCTGGCGCTGCGGGTTTTGCTTTTGACTTCGGAACCGAGCATGGCCTCAAAACTACAACACATCGGACGATACTGATCAGCGCCCTTGCGGATTTCTCTGCGCAATAAATGCTTTGGGCAATCCGAATGCTGAGCACGAGTTACTTCCTGGAAGGTTGCGATATTTCTGCCTCAAATCGTTAATCCTGTGCTGGCAAAGGCCCCATCCAACGGCAGGATGCATCATGAAAAAAGCGCGGTATGATAGCACACGGCCTTGCCGTGAGTCCCACACGTTAACCGACAGGCCTGCAGCACCCGGTTAGCCCTTACGTTCCGAGTTTACCCAATCAAGCTGCGCGATAAGCTTATCAAGCAAAGTTTCCCGTGCGCGCATCACCGCCCCGGAACTGGCAACTGCCGGGCTCAGCGGCTGCCCGAGCGTCGCCAGCCGGCACAGACCAGCGCGCTCATAGCGTTGCAGCGCCTCCTGGTAACGCACCTCCGGCCGCGCCCGCTCGGGCTGCAGAATCACAGTTGGCCTGGCACTGGCAATCGCCTCGGCAATCATCGACATACTGTCGGCGGTAATAAACAGCTCATCTGCTGCGCCCATGAAGGCCGCCATGACCTTGCGTGGAGCGTCGGACCACCAGACACTGTCAGCCAACAGGTCGGGGGGGAGTGACTGTTTCAATTGCTGCTCAAACGCCGTACCGGTCCGGCGAGAGGTGGTCAACAACCAGCGCCTGCCGGTACGATCATGCTCACGGATCACCAACTGCACCAGTTGCTGCACCGACTGGCTGTCATAGTGGTAGCCCGCACCATCACCACCGACCGCCAGCATATTGAGTTTTTCAGCAGCCGGCAGTCCGAGCAACTCTCTCAGCTCATTGCCTTTTTTCTGCAACTGTTGCGGGTCGATAAGCGTGGGCGCAATTGTCATAACTATATTGTGGGGTTCGCCGGTGGGCTCCAGTGTCAGATGGGCTGCGAAATCGTCGGAACGGAACCGGCGCTTGGATCCCAGGAAAACATTCGGGATTTGCCACCGCCGGGCCAGCGCGACGTTCAGGAAGGACGTGTTACCGCCAGCAGAAATCAGCAAATCCGGCTTCCGGGGCAGCGGAGAATAGCCACTATAGAACAGGGGTGCGAGTGCACTACCAAGCCGCCGCCCTTGCAACAGGCGGGGCAGCAGAAGGCGGGCAACCGGCTTCAATCGGAGGGACACATCAAGCTCGGAGACCGTGCACCTGTATCGCTGAGACAGCCAGCTGACCAGCCCCCGCGACTGATTAACGTGGCCCGGCAAACCGTCGGAAAGGATCAGAATATTGAGTGCTTGCAGCGCTTCCATATCAGCAGCCTTCCCGGTTCCGGATGACACTGCTGTAGATTTCCACCGTATCCGCCAGCATCCGATCAATCGTCAGTGCCTGCCTGGCCCATTCAAACAGCGCGCTCTGGTCTCTCCGTGCTACCTCAGGCGCTTCCAGCACTCGCTGCAATGCCCGGTGCAGAGCCGGCACATCATTGACCGGCACCAGATAATCCTCGGGCAACACCTCTATGGCACCCGGCACAGCCGTTGATAACACCGGCAGGCCTGCCAGAAGTGCCTCGACCAGCACATAACTGAAGCCTTCCCGGTGCGATGAGAAAACCAGGAGGTCTGCCGCTGACATCAACGCCCGCACATCATCGCGAAAACCCGCCAACACAACCCGTTTGCCCAACCCCCGGGATTTGATAAGGACCTCAAGGGCTGAACGTTCAGGTCCATCGCCAACAATCAGAAGTTGTCCGAAAGATTCGCACCAGGCATTGATCAGGTTATCAAATGCCTTGACCGGTGCCAGCCGGCCCACTGCCAGTGTTATGCCCAGCCCCGGATCAAGCCCCAGCAATCGGGCCAGTTCGGGGCGGTCATACTGGCTGCCCGTGTAGGGTCTTATTCCGTTATACACCACCCGGACATCCGGATGCTTGAGCCCTTCAACCACGCCACGGCTGACCCCGACCACTGTTTGCATCCTGGCAAACATCCCCAGATTCTTCTTGCGCCCATGCAGGGTTCCAATCCGATAACCGGGGACGAAGGCGTGTATTCGGGCCAGCATGTCGACCGCCTTGTTGGCCTGAGCGTGGACGATGTCCGGCGCTTCCTGACGGATCAGCCGGGCCAGGCAAAACAGCAGCCACGGATTACGCCGGCTCCCGCTCAGGTCCAGAGGCAGAAACCGTACTTCCGGACGGAAACGATCACCATACTTCTCATGGGCAATGACCACCACCTCATCAATCCGGTCCGCCAGACCATTACACAGTTCAACAAAGTGATTTTCCAGGCCGCCCTCTTCATCCCCGGCCATTATCTGGCAGACCTTCATGGTTTACCCTCTCCTGCCCGTTCGCATCCGCAGGCGGAATGCCAGCCGGTTGTCCTTGCCGGAAACCTTGACCCGGCTCAGCTCAAAACGCCGTGCCTGAAGGTTCATGTCGATGCCTTCCACTGTGGTCACCGCACTGGTGAAGCCGGCCTTTTCGGCCAGCGCAACATCGGTCTGGTCATAGATACCGAACGGATAGGCAAAACTGGAGACATCGACACCAAAACACGATCCCAGTTGCTCCCGGCAACCTCGGATTTCGGCCAGTTTCTGTTCCTCATCCAGACGAGCCAGGTTGGCATGGGTCAACGTGTGGCCGCCCAGCTCCCAGCAGCCGCTGCCCAGCATTGTGCTTAACTGTCCGTCGGTCAGCTTGGGTTCCCGCATCAGCTCACCGGTGTTGTGATGCGCTTTTTTGGCGGTTGACCAGTCACGGTCAAAGCGGTCAACCACCAGGTACAATGTGGCTTTGGCACCGTATTTCTGCAACACCGGGTGGGCCAGGCGGTAATTATCTTCAAAGCCGTCGTCGAAGGTCAGAAACACGGTCTTTGGCGGCAGCTGATCCGGCGCCGCCAGCTCGGACATCAGCGCAAAGTGCCAGCCATTGTCCCTGAGCCAGCGTATCTGCCATTCAAAGGCTTCCGGCTTCACCCGCAGTTTATTGAACTTCGCACCGGGCCGATGCTCGCTAACCATGTGATACATCAGAATCCGAGGGTGATTCAGCCCCACTGCGGGGCGCCACCAGCCATAACGTTTACTGAAAAGCACCAGCATCACCAACCCCAGAAAAACAGCACCCCAGATCATTGAACCAGCTCCCGGTAGCAGGCCAGAGTCTGCCGCACCATTTCACTCAGCAGGAAACGGTCATTTCGCAGTGGCGGCTGAGCGGTGGTCAAGCTCTCGTTTACCGCCCGATACAAGGCATCAGCATCGGCCAGAGGCACCCGCCCTTGCGGATAGAGATGGCCGAGCACCTCGCCGACACCGCCATGATCATAGCCGATCACCGGCACTCCCATACTTAGCGCTTCAACCACCGTCCGGCCAAAGGACTCCGGCTTGGTTGACAGCGAAAGCACCAGATCAGAAACCGCAAATACGTCGCGAATGTCCCGTCGTGCGCCGGTCAGCAGAAGGCAGTCCTCCAGCCCCTCGTCGGCGATCCGCGCCCGTATTTCCCGGGCATAGGCCTGGCGCTTGGGGTCCTCACCGCCCACGATCAGGCCATGCACCGGCTGGCCAGAATCCCGCAACCGCTTGATCAGATCAATAAAATCATGGTGGCCTTTTAGCCGGGTCAGACGCCCTGGCAGAGTCAGAACCTTCTTATCCTTCAACTGGGGGTACTGTTGATACCACTGGTTCAGCCAGTCGTGCGAAGGGCGGTAACCGTCTGGAAACTCGTCCGGGGCGATACCACGGTAGACAAGCCGGACGTTTTCCATGTTGGTCTGCGGATAGTTTGTGCGGATATAGTCACGGACAGTATTGGATACTGCGATAACGCGTTCGCCACGACACATGATGGCGCTGTATCCGCTGACGGAATAAAGCCCGTGTACCGTGGTCACCAGGTGCGGGCGCTGGTTTTCAGGCAGCCCCTTCCAGGCGAACCAGCATACCCAGGCAGGCATGCGCGAGCGCAAATGCAGAATGTCCGGCTTTTCCTGCCGCAGCCAGCGCCGAAGAGCCCTCACGTGGCGAAAGGTGAACGGGGATTTTTTACCAAGATCCCAGGCAACGTGGCGACTGCCTTCAGCCTCCAGTTGCTCAGTCATTCCGCCTCCGGCCGAGATCACGACTGACTCATGGCCACTTTCCACCAGCCCCCTGGCGATTTCCAGGGTACCTTTCTCAACGCCGCCGCCTTCCAGCGCTGGCAGTACCTGAACAATTTTCATAACCATCTGCTTTCCCGGTTACACCGCCGCTCAAACCGCTGGCACACTTACAACCACCCTCTTGCAATGACCTTGCCCGCGCATCGCCCGGCTTCGTTAAATGCCTGTTTCGGCGCCGGCAGCGAGTTGCCGGACCATTGTTCAAACGCTGTCAGCAAGCCCTGCTCTTTCAGCCTGTTTACACCCAGCAACAGTCGCCCCTCGCGCTTCCACGGCACTCCGAAGACGCCCACGGCACAGCCCGCGCTCAGCGCTTCGTAGATCATGGAGACACTGTCTTCGGTCACCCAGCATTGCTCTGCCGTGGCCAGTTTTTCCGGCAGCCAACCCGGTGCGGTCTGCCCGGCAGGGTAGACCTCGACACCGTCCATGGACTGCAGTTTCTCCTGCGTAGAGGCCGGAGTGCGCCGCGATGTCGTCAGAACCCAGGAACATGGACTACGCTCAATCAGTGCCCGGATCTGCCCGAGCAGGTGCTCTTCGTCCCAGCCATTACTTTTCGAGGGTCCCCCGACCAGAATCATGCCCGAGCCCGCCACCTTGGCGGCATTCCCGACACGATTCAACGCACCTTTTGTGGCGATGACATTACCACGATCCGGCGGCCGATCGTGCTCCGGAATCAGGCACAGATCAAACAGCGCCAAAGGCAGGCTGGGCTTCATCAGCACGATAACCGGCACGCGCCAACACCGCTTCAGGGCCAGCAACGTGAGGTGGGTTCCGTGCCCTGCGCCAATAACCAGAGCAGGTTTACCCTTCGCCAGGGCACACCGGCCGGAAATCAGGGCGAACAACGCCTGCAAGCGCGACATGGGGGCAACCTGCTCGATGGACAGGCCTGGGCGCAAGCGGACCAGAGCTTCCGCCAGCCCCAGAGACTGATTCCTGTGGCCGGCCTTGCCATCACTGACGACCAGTACCTGTACCAAAACGTCGCTCCCCTTCCCTAGCCGCGCCTGTTATTAATGTGCCGGCATAAAAAACCGTTATGGTAACATCCACCCAGCCACAAATAATCTAGAATGCGGAGCAGAACATGATCCATCCCGTTATTATGGCCGGCGGCACCGGCTCTCGCCTCTGGCCCCTTTCCAGGCAACTGAACCCCAAGCAGTTCCTGAAGCTGACGGATGATCGCCTGTCCATGCTGCAGTTGACAGTTGCCCGGCTGGAAGGCATCGACGCGACGGATCCACTGCTCATCTGTAACGAGGAGCACCGGTTTCTGGCTGCCGAGCAGATGCGCCAGTCCGGGTATAACGACGCTCGCATCATTCTTGAGCCCTGCGGCCGCAACACCGCACCGGCCATCGCGCTGGCCGCCCTGCAATTGGCACGGGCCGCCGATGACAGTGCCGAAGACCCGCTGATGCTGGTGCTGGCGGCGGACCACCTGATCAAGAATGTCGCTGCGTTCCAGCAGGGAATTGCCAGCGCCGTGCCGCTGGCCCGGGAGGGCAAGCTGGTCACTTTCGGTATCGTGCCCGGGCACGCCGAGACCGGTTATGGCTACATCCAGCGCGGCAAACAACTGGCCGGGGACAGCTTCGTCGTGAGCCGGTTTGTTGAAAAACCGGATCTTGAAACCGCAGAAAAATACCTCGCCTCGGGCGACTTCCTCTGGAACAGTGGCATGTTCCTGTTCGGTGCCCGCCGCTATCTTGCGGAGCTGGAAAAGCACCGGCCAGACATCCTCGCTATCTGCCAGGCCGCGCTTGAGGAAGCCAGCGAAGACCTACACTTCACCCGGGTGAACGAAAGCATTTTTGCCGAATGCCCGGAAGACTCCATCGACTACGCCGTCATGGAAAAAACCGACAGTGCAGCGGTGGTATCCCTTGATGCCGGATGGAGTGACATCGGCTCCTGGTCGGCTCTCTGGGACGTCTCTGAAAAGGACCCGAGCGGCAACAGCTTCGCGGGCGATGTGATGGCCCACGAAACCGCAAGTACACTGGTCCGGGCGGACAGCCGCCTGGTGGCGACCGTCGGGGTAAAGGATCTGGTGATTATCGAGACCAAGGATGCCCTGCTGGTCGCCCACAAGGACAGAGTCCAGGACGTCAAAAAAGTGGTTGAACGCATCAAGGGTGACGGCCGGCACGAACACATGAATCACCGGGAAGTCTACCGGCCCTGGGGCGTCTACGATTCCATCGACAACGGCAACCGGTACCAGGTAAAGCGAATTACCGTCAAACCCGGTGCCAAGCTGTCAGTGCAGATGCACCACCACCGGGCTGAGCACTGGATCGTGGTGAGTGGGACAGCAAAAGTGACCAACGGCGAAAAGACCTATCTGGTTACCGAAAACCAGTCCACCTACATTCCGATTGGCCAGATTCACTCCCTGGAGAATCCCGGCGTCATTGATCTGGAGCTGATCGAGGTGCAGTCAGGTTCTTATCTGGGTGAAGACGACATCGTTCGCTTCAAGGATATATACGGCAGAACCTGATCCCGACCGTCAGACGCACCTTTCCTCAGCTTTGGTATCGGAAACTCACAATATGAAGTGCAGTAACAACACGCCCGGGCAACGGACTGCCTGGGCTTCCTGGTTTATCTTTGTGAACGGGCTCTTCGCCCTGCTGGTCGGGCTTCGCTATTTGCCGTGGATGAACATTCCCGATAGCGAGACCGCCACTTACGTCAGCATACTCCTTCCCGGACAATTCGCGCTGCTGGCCTGGCTGGCCGGGCTGCCTTTGGTAATGATTGCCATGCTGCTACCGGCCCGCCGGGTGCTGTCGGTGCTGTCCGTGCTGTATGCCGGCATTGGCATTGCCGTGCTTGCAACAGACGCGGTGGCGTATTCCCTTTACCGCTTTCACCTTTCCGCTTTCGTACTGGAGCTGGCCCTCGGGGGTGGAACCGAGATCTTTTCCTTCTCCTGGCAACTCTGGGCGTCGGCCATCGGCATTTTTATCGGCATCCTGGTAACCGAGGCCGTTATCGCGATCGCTCTCTGGCGCAAACGTCCGAGGGCCCGCTGGCTTGGCGCCGCGTTCACCCTCATGTTCGCCCTGCAGCTTGGCGCCCACGGCTGGCATGCCTGGGCGGAAGCCAATTACGACAGCCGCATCACCGGCATCACCCGTCACGTACCGCTCTACTACGCCGCTACCGCCAAGCGGTTCATGAACGAGCACGGATTGGTAGACCCACAGAAAGTCCGGGACAATCAGGCCGCGCAGGCCCTTGGCAATGTTAACCACGGGGGGCAACTGAACTACCCTACCCGGCCGTTACAGTGCAAAGATCCGGCCCGTAAACTGAGCGTATTGATGATCGTGGTCGAAGGCGCCCGCTGGGACATGCTTGACCCACGCTGGATGCCCAACATCTACGAATTTGCCCAAAGCAATCTGATTTTCGAGAAACACTACAGCAACGGCAACGCCACCAAGCCCGGAATCTTTACCCTGTTCTACTCATTGCCCGCCAGCTACTGGGACGCCTTCACCGCCGCCAAGAAGCCACCGGTTACGATCAGCCGGATGCAGGAGCTGGGCTACCAGACCGAGATACTCGGCTCAGCGACGCTGGTGAGCCCGGCCTTTGACCAGAATGTGTTTTCCTCGATTCCGGACCTGCGACTGGAAACGCCGGGCCAGCATTCCTGGGATCGCGACGTCCGCATTACCGATGACTGGCTGGCGTTCACCAGGTCCGGGCTCAATCCCGAGCAGCCGTTTTTCGGCTTCCTGTTCTACGATACGCCCCACAATCACATGGTGCCGGACGACTACCCCGTGAAATTCCAGCCCTACTGGGAGACTGTCAACAAGCTGGAACTGGACCAGGACTTCAATCCGGAACTGATCAAGAACAACTACAAATCCACATTGCACTACGTGGACAATCAGGTTGGGCGGGTTCTGGATGATCTCCGGAGCCGGCATCTGCTCGACAGCACAATTGTTCTGATTACCGGCGACCACGGCCAGGAATTCAACGAATACGGCATGAATTACTGGGGCCATGGAAGTAACTTCGGCCAGTATCAGTTGCGCGTCCCCATGGTGGTGCATTGGCCTGGCAAGAAGGCCCAACGGATAGATTACCGGACCGAAAACTTCGACATTGCACCCACGCTGATGAAAGGGGCACTTGGCTGCAGCCAGACGCCAGCCGCGACCTACGCAACCGGCAACGGCCTTTTCACGCCCCGGGAAAGGGAATGGAGCATCGCACACAGCTATATGGACTATGCATTGCTGACCAGGGATCTGAAAGTCGTCACCCATGCATCCGGCAATGTCGACGTGGTAAACCGGCAGTTGGAAGCCGTGAAAGACTACCAGCTCAAACCCTCGGTAACCCTGCAAGTACTTGAGGAGCTGTCCCGGTTTTATCAATAATTGGAGCCAGACTCGCCCAGGCCTGAAATTATGAAGCTTTCCGTCATCATCAGTACCTACAACTCACCGGAGTGGCTGGAAAAAGTACTCTGGGGCTACAGCATGCAGACCCACAGGGCTTTCGAGCTGATCATTGCCGATGACGGATCGACCAACGAAACACGGCAATGTATCGATCGCATGCGCCAGGCAACCGGCCTGCCCATCAAGCATGTATGGCAGGAAGACGACGGCTTCCGGAAATGCCGCGTTCTCAATATGGGCGTTCTGGAATCCGAGTCGGACTATCTGGTTTTTACCGATGGCGACTGCATACCAAGACGTGACTTTCTGGAGGTGCATGCCTCCGAAGCCGAACCAGGGCGTTACCTTTCCGGCGGGTACCATAAGCTCCCGATGGAGATCAGCCAGGCCATAACCCGGGACGACATTATCTCCGGCCGCTGTTTTGAGCTGTCCTGGCTGAAAACCCATGGCCTGAAATCCAGCTACAAGAACAGCAAGCTCACGGCCAGCCACTGGCAGGCCCGATTGTTCAATACGCTGACCCCGACACGCTGTCGGTTCAAGGGCTCCAACGGGTCCGCATGGAAAAAAGACGTTCTGGCGGTCAACGGCTTTGATGAAACCATGGCCTACGGGGGCGAGGATCGGGAGTTTGGTGTGCGGCTTGTCAACCTGGGCATCAAACCGAAACACGTTCGGTATAATGCCATCGTGATTCACCTGGACCACGCCCGGGGGTATGTCGATCCCGGCATCGTCGCCGCCAACAAGCAGCATCGCATAAAAATCGACAGGGAACGTATCATCCGCACAGAGCATGGCATCGAGCAGCACCTTCAGCACCAGGCCACAGGAGCCCCCAATTGATTTTCTTCGTGTTTTCCTACAACCGTGGCCCCCACCTGAAAAACTGCATTGAATCCATCGAAACCTGTGCCCCCGATCACCAGGTTATTGTCTACGACGATGCCAGCAATGACCCGGAAACCCAGCAAATACTCCGGGACATTGAGACCCGGCACGAGGTCCGAAGGCGCGATGACAAGGCCTCCGGCGACCAGCACGGCGCACTCTACACCAACATGCAGAGAGCCATTGAATCAGTCGAGGACGACTGCCTGATCTGCTTTCTGCAGGACGATACCCAGTTGGTGCGACAAATTGATGAGCAGGACCTCCAGTTCATGGAGGGTTACTTCGAAAAGTTCCCGAGTGGCGGCTTTCTCGCCCCGGTTTTCCAGAAGCGGATTACCCGGCAGCGAACTCTGGATCGCTTTGTTTATTACGAAGACCGGGGGGTTTATGTCTGTGAACACCGGAGCCGCAAACAGGTAGCGGGGGTCTACTACTCCGACATTTCTGTGACCCGGAGCGATCGCCTCAAGGCCGTGAACTGGAGATTTGTCCCCGGCGAATTTGAGAACGAACAACAGGCGAAAGAGAACTTCCTCGAAATGGGCTATATGTATGCGCCCTTTGCCATGTGGTTGCCAAACCCGCCGGCTTATCGCAACAAGAAAAAAAGTTTTACTTTCAGATTGGCCGAAATCGTCAACCAGGCCGGATTCTACCCATTTCGAATCATGGGTGAGCAGAGCGTAAAAGCCCTACGAACACGCCCGACACAACAGGTTCCCATTGCCGAAGACTACCTCCGCATCGCCGTTGGAGGCCTGAAATCGCCCTGGATATACGACCCTCTCCGACGTTACCGGCTCTTACGAAAGCTGGCGAAGCTTGAAGATTTTTTAAAAAAACTGACTCGAAAAAGCTGAACGGCAAGAAACATTTTCCAGACACTTTCGCCGAAGACAACCCGGGCATCCTGATCGAGCCAGTCAAAGCTTGAACCATCGCCGAAAAGCGACCTCGAGGTTGTTCAGATGTTTCAGCAACCTTAGCCCTGTTAGCGGGTTGTAAGTCCACGGCTTTGGGGGCGAGCCGGAAGTGCATTCAAGAAAATCCTCGGCAACTGGTAATCGGGGAGGCTCCTGCTCCCTGGTCCGCTCAACCTCGTCATCCGAAAGAAGTCTGAATGGGTAAAAGCCTACCTGCTTCTTCTTTTCTGCCAGGCGCAAACCAAGTGTTTTCTTCTTGCCCCGATAGGCGGGCACCTCCGGCAACCACATAGCAAACGGCAGCCACATATAAGCCATCATTCCGAACAGTTCTTTTGCCTGCCGGTCGTTTGCCGGCTCGGACTGATGAAAACGCCAGCCAGCGGCAATTAGCCGGCCAGGCTTGAAGACCACCAGGTCCGAATAGTGAATACCGGCGCTTTGCCCTGTGTCCTGGCGATAAAAAAATGCGCTGGCTGGCCCGGCCAGAGTCGTAACCGGGCGCTTGCTGAGATCGATCCCCCGAATGAAACATGGGTGAACAAATCCGGGCCCGGGAGTTCGATCAAGCAGCTCGTCCATCTCATTCATTTCAGAGTAAGAAACGGGACGCACCAGCTGCGTGTCGTCCTGCAGAAAACACAGTAATGACCGATCCCTGAGCAGGTCCAGCGCAGCATTCATGTTGTGGTAGAGCCCGCCATGTTTGATGGTGCCGATTTCTCCGGGCTCCACGATGCGGCAACTGACGGCGGCCTCTTCGAGATAGGCGAGGGTCTCCGGATCGTCGCTGTTGTCATCAAAGATGACGATATCAGCCTCAGGGATACAGGTGCGAATTGACTCCACGCAGTTGCGAAGGTATCTGCCCCGATTGAACGAGAAAATACAGACCGTCAGGATCGTCATGCCTACAGCTTGTCTCCATTGTCTTCAGTAAAGTCAGCGGCAGCTGTTTCGGAAGTCACCACGATTGATCAATGAAAGGAGCGGCTTGAGATAAGCCTGCGGATCCCAGTTTTCCCGGCCACTCGCCTGAGAATGAATGGTGACATAGTGAACAGCGGGATCCTCCATCATTTCGCACACCGTGTCGATGACACGCTGGGGGTTACTGGTGTCGTAGACGTAACGAAAGAACGGAGGCTCACGCCAATCAACAGCGGCCGCAGGAACTCTGTGCGTCAGGTAGGCTTTATAAAAACCGAATTCGGACCACCTGCGAGGGGGACGCTCCAGCAGAGCAGACCACCAGTCTCTGCCAGTCCTATTTCCAAGATCGGCCATAGCCGAGGCAAGGAGCTCCCGATCGAGCACGAAGGGGGTATCAAAATACACGTTGACGGGGTCTGCAGGCTCGCTTGCGCCTGCCAGCCATTCGGATTCAACCACCCAGTTTTTTACCTTGCCCCCAAGATCGGCTCGACGGCTCCAGGTTGCGAAACACACAACACCTGAAGCGCCCAGGAAATCCCCGGCGCCGGCAGCAGGTGTGACAACCACATCTGAGTCCAGTATGACTGCGGTATCGGCATCCAGCTCACTGGCGAGTTTGAATTTGCAAAGTTGCTGCGTATGCCAACCGGTGTAGGCGGGCCACAACGGCCAGGAAAACAATCGCTTCAAGCTGCCGCAAATCCGGGTGAAATCCCGGCCAAAACGCTCCGAGAGTTTTCGTGCCCTTGCCCGCCGGTACTCAACTTCTGCCGGCAAGACATCCCGGGTGGAAAGCAGCTTCAGGCCTGGGCGATTGCGAAACGCCTCGAACAGGGAGAGATCTTCGTCCTGAACAACCACATAGTGATCAAAGCCGGCCAGCGGTGACTGCTCGAAAGAGCGCCGCATTACCCGGAAGTGCTCCAGGTCGCCGGCCCAGGTAGGCGTAATGAAAGCGATACGCGGCGCGGAACTCATGAGGATCTACCCTGCCGCCAATCCCGCCACCGCGACTGCCAGACCCGCAACCATGTCCGGAACTTGCTCCGGGTTTCGCTGCCGGTGTATCGGCCCTTGGCGATGTGGCGTATGCGGTAAACGCCCGGCACTTCAATGGGCTGGCCCTGGCTCCGCAATAACCAGCGAAAAGCCCGATCTTCATGGCACTTCGCAAAACTCTCCACAGGCTTCTGATAGAGCGCGATGTTCCGGCAATAACCCACAGCGCGACACACATCGCCGTGAGCAATCTGCAGCGGACCGGTTGCCTTTGCAATCTTTCGTGTGGTGAAAGTCGTGGTGTCGATGTCCAGAACCTGAGGCTCACTGGCGCCGGCGCGAAGCATCGGATTATCCTCCGCCAGCAAATCAGTGGTTCGTTCCTCTTCAGGAAACAGCAGTGCATCCCGACGGCCCTGAAGAACCTCTGCGAGCGTATCGAGGCAATTCTCCCGGAACATCAGGTCACAGTCGGTAAACCAGACCCAATCGGCCCTGGTCGCCAACGCAGCCCGATTTCGACCGATGCCTCGGCGAAACAGTTCCTGTTTTCGGACCGGTTGCCAGTTCCAGGTGACGCCGGGCACCGACTGTCGGCCAAACCAGACCAGAAGCTCCGAGGTTTTTTCATCCTCAGGGCTGTAGAACACCGTCATGGTGACATCGAGCTTTTTGGGCGGAAACAGAACCAGGGAGCTGAGCTGATAAACGAGGAAATGGCCGTAGTTCCAGCAGTGGCTGACAACTTCCAGCTTCAGATGCCCGGTTCGCGCAGCCCGCTCCGTTTCAGCAGGCAGACCGGGCTCGAACCAGCGCGCGGGAATCCAGCCGCCTGCTGCAAACCGGAAAAACGCCAGTGTTACCTGATCCCACATAACTCGTTGCCCAATGCACACTGGATTGCCGCGCGCTTTCCTTCTGTTCGAGCGCGCCCCCTCAAAAGTTGCGGAATTCTATCACGCAGAGGCAGCAAAAACAGTCGCGCCGACCCTAACCAACGCCCGCGCAACTTGTGCCCCCCTGGCGACAATGGTACTTTTTTCGCCCTGCAAACTCCTGACGGGAAAATATTGTGACCGGTAAGCTCATAAAGCTGGTTTTTCGTCTCTTATCGCTTCTCAGCCTGAAAAATGCCCAACGGCTGGGCCGCTTTTTGGGCTCCGTCGCATGGCGGCTCGATGGTCGCTCGGTCGAAACCACCCGCAAAAATCTGAGGGCGTGCTACCCCGATCTGAATGACAGAGACATCGAAAGCTTCGGGCGCGACAGTCTCCGCGAGACCGCCGCCACAGCTCTCGAGATCCCGCTGATGTGGGAATGGCCGATTGAACGATGCCTCGGGCTGATTCGGGAAATAGAGGGTGAACACCTGCTGGAAGAGTATAAAGAGGGCAAGCGAGGCCTGTTATTGCTGGCGCCCCACCTTGGGAACTGGGAACTCTCCGGATTGTTCTTTGCCTCCCGGTACAGAATGGCAGCGCTTTACAGCCCGCCCAATCAGCCAGGTTTTGAGGATTACATGAAAAAGGTCCGCAGTCGCAGCGGCTCCGAGCTGGTGGCGACGGACCGTCGCGGCATCATGCGCCTGTTCGGCATTCTCAAAGAAGGTGGCGTGGTTGGCATTCTGCCGGACCAGACACCAAGACAGGAAAGTGGCGAGTTCGCGCCCTTTTTCGGTATTCCCGCCGTCACCATGACACTGGCATCCAAACTGATCCAGAAGACCGGCGCCAAGCCACTGATTACCTACGCACAGCGACTTCCCGATGGGCGGGGCTTCAAGATGGTCATCAAAGAAGTGGAGCCGGGCATGGAATCACGGGACATGACCGAATCCCTCACTGCCCTCAATCGCTCGGTGGAGAAATGCATCGTCGAGGTTCCGGCACAGTATCAGTGGGAGTATAAGCGCTTCCGCAGAACAGCGCCGGGCCACAACCCTGTCTACTGATCAGGGCGCCCGATAACCCTCCAGGAACGCCCCCCAAAGCCTTGCTCTGAGGCCGGCGTCCAGATTGGCCAAGCACTTGTTCAAAGAACGCTCAAGGCGGCGAATATTGGCTGCCTGCCAGTCACCGCTGTTGCCCGCAGGCATTATTTTTCCGCGGTCAAAGTCAATCAGATACACCTGATCACTCACCAGAATATTCATCAGGTTCAGGTCAGCGTGATAAACGCCCGCCTTGTGAAAACGGCAGACGCAGGCACCCGCTGCCCGCCAGGCATCAAGACTCGCTTCGCTGGCGAATTCAGCCAGAGGTTTGGCGCCCGGAATTCTGCGGATAATGATCGAGGCCTGGTAAAACAACGGAGTGTAGCGCCAGAAGCCGGCAGCGACCGGCTCGGGAACGGGAAGCCCCATACGCCCGAGTGCATCAAGAAGGTGAAATTCAGCGAAGGATCTCACTGAATCAGTCCCGGCGAAGACGTAGCGACGACGAACAAGGCGACCGGGAAGACCTCCCCGACAGAAGTGCCTGAGCACCAGATGGTCGTCGGGGCCGGATCGGACAAACCAGGTCGAACCCCGCCCGCCTTTGTCTACCGGTATGGCAAGGCGACCCCAGAATCCGGGATCAAACCAAGCCTCCCGGAACCGTTCCTGAAACGAATGGGCCACAAGATAACCGCCTGTGGCCCCGACCTGCCTTCGGTATCGATCCCCCACGGGGGTTTTACCGGACCGGCGTCAGCCAGCTGCTGTGCTCGGGCAGCTTACCCTTCACGGCATCGAAGTACATGGCCTGGAGCTTCTCCGTTACCGGGCCGCGCTTGCCGGCACCAATGATTCGGCCATCCAGCTCACGGATCGGGAGCACTTCCGCGGCAGTGCCGGTGAAGAAGGCTTCTTCAGCGACATAAACTTCATCACGGGTGATGCGGCGCTCTTTTACCTGCAGGCCAAGGTCTTTGGCAAAGTCCATGATCGTGGCACGGGTGATTCCCTCCAGGCAGGAGGTAAGCTCCGGGGTATGCAGCACGCCGTCTCGAACAATGAAGATGTTCTCGCCCGAACCTTCGGCCACGTAACCCTCGTTATCCAGCAGCAGGGCTTCCTCGGCACCACCGGAGATGGCTTCGTTCAGCGCCAGCATCGAGTTGATGTAGTTGCCGTTGGCCTTGGCCTTACACATGGTGATGTTGACATGGTGACGGGTGTAGGAAGACGTGCGCACCTTGATCCCCATCTCCTTGGCTTCCGGCGACATATAGGACGGCCAACTCCAGGCGGCAACCATGACGTGCACTTTGAGGTTATCGGCACGCAGGCCCATACCCTCGGAACCGAGAAACGCCATCGGACGGAGGTAGGCTTCGTCCAGATTGTTTTCACGTACCGCCGCACGCTGGGCCTCGTTCAGCTCGTCCTTGCTGAACGGCATTTTCATGTTCAGGATGTGGGCGGAACGGAACAGGCGATCGGTGTGCTCTTTCAGGCGGAAGATAGCCGGACCATTCGAGGTGTTGTAGGCCCGCACACCTTCAAAACAGCCCAGGCCGTAATGCAGGGTGTGAGTCAGCACGTGGGTCTTGGCTTCCCGCCAGGGAACCATTTCACCATCCAGCCAGATAACGCCATCGCGATCAGCCATCGACATTCTTCGTTGCTCCTAAAAAAGCAGTTTTCGGGGAAAGGGCATTCTAGCAGGAAAATCTGCCGGAATTGAATTTGCCTTAGGCATCAATCATGACTTTTTTCCACATGGCACGGATGTAGTCACGCTCCCCTGGGAAGGCACTTCCCTCCACCTGGCTATTGAGATTCTGGAGTGCCCGCCGGTGAATGGTGGAGCGCAGGGCGATGAAGGTTTCTCGCAGTTTTTCCGCGTCTTCTACCGCCATCACACCGGCTCTGCCCAACTCTTCCATCTGCCGGATGTTATCGGACCACTGGGTCAGTTCGGGGTGCTCGGAACACCACGCCAGCATCAGATACTGCACAATAAATTCGATATCGATGATACCGCCGGTGTCGTGCTTGATGTGGAACACGTCGGCCTGCCGGCTTTCCGGGGTGCCCAGGCTGGCCCGCATTTTCTCGCGCATCCCAACCACATCCTGGCGGAGCTTGTCCCGATCCCGTTGCTGACACAGGATGTCGTGGCGGATGGATTCAAACCCTTCAAGGGTTTCACTGCAGCCGGCCACACCGCGGGCCCGGGCCAGGGCCTGGTGCTCCCAGGTCCAGGCATCTTCACGCTGATACTTTTCAAAAGCCTGCAGCGTGCTCACCAGCAGCCCGGAATTACCCGAGGGCCGCAAGCGCATATCCACTTCGTACAGCTGGCCGGACGGCGTCTGGGTATTGAGAATATGCACGATTCGCTGGCCCAGCCGGGTGTAGAACACCGCGTTATCAATGGGTTTCTCGCCATCGGTAGTCAGCTCCGGATCAGCGTTGTGTACGAACACCAGATCCAGATCAGAGGTATAACCCAGCTCGATACCTCCCAGTTTGCCATAGCCAATGATGGCAAAATCCGTCTCGCAGGCGGAGCCATCCGCCCTCTGTGGATGCCCATGGCGACCGACGAGATTGGCAAAGGCCACATCCACCACATGGTCCAGCACCACCTCGGCGATCCAGGTCAGGTAGTCGCTCACCTTCATCAGTGGCAAGGTGCCCTTCAGTTCCGAGGCGGCGACCCGAAGGATGTGGGCCTTCTTGAAGTGACGCAGGGATTCCATCTGCTCTTCCAGATCTTCAAAGGGAATCCTCAACATCTGCTGCCGCAAATCATCCTGCAGCTCGGCTTTTGCCGGCGGACTGTACAAACTCTCCGCATTCAGCAGCTCATCCAGCAGCAGCGGCGTTTCGGCGAGCTGCCGGGCGATCCAGGGGCTATCACTGCACAGCCGGACCAGCTGGGTACAGGCGCCCGGGTTTTCCAGCAGCAACACCATGTAGGCGGTGCGGCGCAAAATCGCCTCGACCAGTTGCAACACCCGGCTCAGCGTCTCCGAGGGATTGCTGACCTGAGTGAGCGCCTCCAGCAGCATCGGCATGAACTGGTTCAGCCGTTTCCGGCCCTGCGTCTGCAGTGTCTGGGCGGTGCGGCTTTCCCGCAACTCGACAAGCTCGGCATGGCTCGCCTCCGGATTCTCGAAACCCCGGGAACTCAGCCAGTCCACGGCGGCGCTTTCGTCCATCTCCGCCAGCCAGAGCTCGAACCAGCCTTCATCCAGCGATGCCGGGCCCTCGTCCTCGCCCTCCTCCGTGGCAATGATATTGGCAAAGTGAGTGGCAACGCGCTCCCGATGTTCCCGGAGCGCCTCCTCACAGGCCTGCCAGTGATCAAACCCCATGATCATGGCCACCCGGGCCCGGGAGAGCTCGTCCTCCGGCAACAACTGGGTCTGCTTGTCTTCCATGCCCTGGAGAGCGTGCTCCAGATTACGCAGGAACACATAGGCCTCCCGGAGCTCCGTGACCACCGGCGATGGCAATAACTCCAGGGCCTCGAGTTCCTTCAGTATCACCAGCAACTCACGCTGCTGGAGCTCCCGGTCCCGGCCGCCACGGATCAGCTGGAATGCCTGGACCACAAACTCGATCTCCCGGATGCCGCCGCTGCCCAGCTTGATGTTATTTTCCAGCCCCTTGCGCCGAACTTCGCGGCTGATCATGGCTTTCATGCTGCGCAGGGATTCAAAGGCACTGAAATCAATGTACTTGCGGTAGACAAACGGTCGCAGGCTGTCCATCAGCACCTGCCCAGTCCTCTGGTCGCCAGCCACCACCCGGGCCTTGACCATGGCGTAGCGCTCCCAGTCCCGCCCCTGGTCCTGATAGTAGGTTTCGAGCGCCGCAAAACTCAGCGCCAGGGCGCCGCTTTGACCATAGGGGCGAAGGCGCATATCCACCCGGAACACAAAGCCATCGGCGGTAATCTGGTCCAGGGCCTGAATCAGTCGCTGCCCCAGGCGAACGAAAAACTGCTGGTTGTCCATGGAGCGCCGCCCACCCTGGGTCTCCCCCTTGCTCGGGAAGGCAAAGATCAGGTCGATATCCGACGAGACGTTCAGCTCACGGCCACCGAGTTTGCCCATCCCGAGTACGACCATTTTCTGGTCCACCTCGTTACCGGTTACCGGGTCCGCGCCCCTGGGCGTGCCATACTGTTCACAGGAATCCTCATAAAGCCAGTCCAGGGCGCCATCGATGCATATTTCGGCAAAGGCGCTGGTCGCTGCCATGGTCTCGGCCAGATCCGCCCAGCGCAGCAGATCCCGCCAGATCATGCGGAACTGGGATTCCCGACGGAAACGGCGCAATGCCGAATGCAGCGCGGCTTCGCCATCGACTTCGGCCAGATACGCCTGCCAGCGACTCTTCAGATACTCAGGGGTTGTTGGCTCGGTAAGCAATCGCGACTCAAGCAGGGCCTGCACCTGCTCTGCGTGGCGCTCTAACGTCTGGCGCAGGAACAGGCTGCGGGACAGCGCATCGGCCACCACGGACTCAGTCATCTCCGGCGCGCAGATCAGCCATTGCGGAACGTCGTCTGGAAAGACCGATTGCCAGCAGGCTGCCACATCCTCGGCTAATGGTTTCGGAAGGCTGTGCCATGGCTCGGACATAATGCAAACCCCTGTCGCTCTGTGATATTTCCGATACTGTATAACGAACTCACCCGCAACTGAACACGGCACCTTTGCCGAAGCAGACGCAATACAAGGGGGGACCATCAGGCAAAAGGCCTGGCCTCACTCGCATTATTGGTAGGGGATGAGCTGTTATTTACCTGAGGCCGCCAACAGCAATTGCAGCATGCCGAGGGTTCTGGACTGTTTCGCCAGATCACGGGCGTGAACTCCCCGGGCGAGTTCGGCATGCACCTGCCCCCACAGATCGCTGCAACCGGCCGTTTCAACAGCCTCTGTGACCTGAGAGAGATCATACGCCGCCACGGCAAACGGCTGGTCCAGCAACCAACTCGTACTCAGCGCCTGGAGAAACTGCGTCACGGAGATCGCAGCACCCGCCGGGAGGGCTTCCGGCTGATAGATCCCGGCAAGAAAATAGCCCTGCTCAGCCTTACTGACAAGATTGAGGAATACCGGTACTTCCCGGGCCAGAGCGAGGGCCCATGCCACCAGTTGGCTGCCCTCTCCGGATTTGAGCTCGAATTCCACTTCATGCAGCGGCCACTGAACCTGGCCTGCGACAATGCTGCCGGCGTCTACCGCCACCTCAATCAGGGAGTGAGCATCCTCCAGCCAAAGAACCTGGCGCTCGAAGTTGGTTTCGAAGACAACCTGCAGCCGATCCAGATCCAGCCTGCCAGCCAGCGGTGTTTCCTCAAGCAGTGACAGGTCAAGGTCAGGACCGGCGATCGGCCACTCCCACTCCTCGCGGCGATGGGCGCCGTCAACGAAGTCACCCCGGGTTTTCAGGGTCTGGATATAGGCATCACCGGCCTTGCGCACTCTCAAAGCGGCTTTGGCCCGGTTCAGGTCAGCCTGGGGCGTATCAAAGTAGCGATTGATCAGGGAGTTCTGATGTCCCGGTCGTACCTCGGGGCGGGCGGCAAGCCAGTTGAGCGCCCGCGCCTGGTCGGTAGCAGAAACACTGAGTTTGATTTCCAGTTCGGTTGCCATGGAATCGACCTGTTTTTTTCGGGATTCAGAAACGCAAAAACCGGCGACCCGAAGGTCGCCGGTTTTTATACTACAGGATTAGCCGGTTGGCTGATCAGAAGTAGTAGACACCGCCAACTGCTGCGATAGTCTGCTCGTCACCGGCACCGGCACCGTCTTCCAGATCATATTCCGCTGCATCGTCAGAGGAGTACAGGTAGCCTTCGAAGTAGACGTACATGTTATCAGACAGGTTGTGGAGAGCCTGCAGCGCGATTACGTCTTCCTTGTCACCGTTGGTTGCGCCCGGGGAATCGTCTTCAACCACTTGGTAGGCCAGGGAGAACTGGTTGGCGCCCAGAGCATAGACACCAATCAAACCGTACTCGTTTTCCTCGTCTTTACGAGTCTGGTATTCACCGGTCACACTCAGGTCGCCCATGGCGTAAGTAGCACGAACGCCGTAGGTGTTTTCGTTACTAGTGCTGATTTCATTTACAGCACTCCCATCTTTCGAATATTTCAAAGAACCATCATTGGAATCCATGGCGAACGCCAGCTCCAGGGCATCGACAGAGTAGATCGCTGCCAACTGGTAAGGGTAGGATTTTCCGCCGACCTTACCATCACCGTTAACCTGGACAGCAGCGCCAACTTTCAGGCCTCCGAAGGATGGAGACATATACTGAACCAGATCACCTTCGCCAGTCTCATAGTTACCGCCGATACCAGTACCGACTTCGTGGAAATTTATGATCTTGTCGATGGCGCTTTCGTAAGTGGAGTCATCTGAACCAACCCACACCTGACCAAAGCTATCGCCTTTAACACCGATATAAGCTTCGTCAAGACTGTCAATGCCGCTGCTCGCAGCTTTGTCATCGGCGTTGATGCCTTCCAGCTCCAGCTTCAGGAAACCAGTGATGCCAGGTGCAATCTCGTGGTCGTGCTTAACACCCAGAGTGGTCCCGTTATCGAAATGATCAATCGCAGAACCACCACCATCAACATTGGTGTGGGAGAGTGCGTACTGAATGTTACCGTAGACAGTCGGCATGTTGCTTTCCTGGGCCAGCGCTGCGCCAGAGAAAGTAGCGGCCGCGATAGCGGTTGCGAGGAGCGTTTTTTTCATTTTGCGTCTTCCTTTTTGAGTTAACTCAGGTTTTAGCGACGGGTTCTTATCCCGATTTTGTAAGGCTTCACCAGTCAGGCTGGATGAGGCCGATTCTGCATCACTGCCGTGTCACTTTTATGACAAGGAAGTAACTTTTCTTCTTTTTAGATTACCCGCCCAAGGACAGGCCTTTTCAGCTCAATTGCTTACAGGGCATTGTTAAAGCCCTGCGTGATGAACCTGTTTTAATACAACTATCCCGGTTTTGCAAATAATTGCCGATGCATTTTTAGCTCTTTTAGCACCAGAAAGGCAAGTTTCTATACCTTTCAGTGCCGACGCGCATCGTGACGGTTGTGTTTCAATTCCGGGGCCAAATCGACATTTATTCTTTATAATCATTGAATTAAAGACCGGGGAAAGCACCCCCTTACTTGATGGCAACCCTGATCACCGGGGTTTGCGCACCAATACGAATCACCTGAATGCCCCATGCCCGATACCGGTGCGGGCCACTATCGAACGCTTTCACCATGTCTTTGCCGAACCTCGAGCAGAAAAGTTACCGGCCCATCATTCACCAAGCCAACCCTCATATGGGTACCGAACCTCCCCTCCCCCACTTTTTCATCCCCAAGCCCGGCCCGGGCCTGAGCAACAAACAGCCCAATCAAGTGGTTGGCCTCTTCAGGTTTTGCAGCATGGGAGAATCCCGGCCGGGTGCCGGATGACGTATCAGCGGTCAGGGTAAACTGAGGAACAACCAGAAGTTCTCCACCAATGCTCTCAAGGCTCCGGTTCATCCGCCCTGCCTCATCGGGAAACACACGGTACGTGAGGATCTTCCGGCACAGCTCCTTTGCCTCTGCCTCACTATCGCCGTTTTCCACGCCCAGCAGTAACAGCAGCCCTGAACCAATGGCGGCAATGCGCTCACCCTGCACGGTAACACTGGCTTCCGATACTCGCTGGATCAGCCCTTTCATCAGGTTCCCCGGGACCACATGAACAGGAGGAAATAAAGATGGGTCAAGAGTTTAGCGATGGCCGTCCCGGGCCGCAACCCTGAAAACGGGAATCAGCCAGCCGTTTTCCCGGTTTTTGCCACGACCGATTCCACCCCACGGATCAGGGCATCAATTATCGCGGGTTCGGAGGCCGAATGGCCGGCATCCCGAATGATCTGCAGCTCGGCCTCAGGCCAGGCCTTGCTCAGCGCCAGGGCGTTCTCCAGGGGGCAGACCATATCGTACCGGCCATGGACAATGATGCCGGGAATCTCTTTCAGGCGGTGAGCATCGCGAACGATCTGGTTATCTTCAAGAAACGCGTTGTTCATGAAGTAATGGCACTCGATACGAGCCAGTGCGATGGCCACGTGCGGATGGCCGAAGTGCTCTACAACACGGGGATTGGGGTGCAGGGTGGCACAGCGCCCCTCCCACACCGACCAGGCCTTGGCGGCCTGAATCTGCTCAAGCTCGTTGGTACTGGTCAGCCGGCGGTAATAGGCGCTCACCATGTCGTTACGCTCGGCTTCCGGAATCGGGCCCTGGAAGTCGGCCCAGTAGTCGGGAAATACCCGGCTTGCGCCATCCTGGTAGAACCATTGGATATCCCGGGGCCGGCACAGGAAAATGCCTCGCAGAACCAGCCCGGATACCCGCTCCGGATAGGCCTGGGCGTAGACCAGGCTCAGGGTTGACCCCCAACTGCCACCGAACAGAAGCCACTGGTTGATACCGAGAAACGAACGCACGGCCTCCATATCCTCAACCAACTTTGCGGTGCTGTTGCCTTCCAATTCCGCCAGCGGCGTGGACCGACCGGCACCCCGCTGGTCCATCAGAATAATCCGGAAACGCTCGGCATCGAAGAAACGCCGATGGTAATCCTCACAGCCACCACCAGGGCCACCGTGCACCACCAGAACCGGTATTCCGTCGGGGTTACCGCTTTCTTCAACATAAAGTTCGTGGGGTGGGTCTACCGCGATGCGGTGTTGGGCGTTGGCAGCGATTTCGGGGTAGAGGGCCAGCATGGGGTTGCTCCGGAACAGGGGGGTTTCCGGAATTCTGGATGAAGATGGGGTCAGATGAAAGCTTTCATCTGACCCCTGGGAGGCTTCGGGCTGGTGGGGAAAGCCGGAGCTGAAGCCGGGGTCAGATGAAGGCTTTCATCTGACCCCTTTTTCACGGGCCGGCCTACCGTTATTTCTTGCCCGCGCGCTTGCGCTCGTTCTCGGTCAGCAGCTTTTTGCGCAGGCGGACCGATTTCGGGGTTACCTCAACCAGTTCGTCGTCATTGATGAACTCCAGCGCCTGCTCAAGGGTGAACTTGATCGGCGGTACCAGGGCGATCACTTCGTCCTTGCCGGAGGCACGCATGTTGTCGAGTTTCTTGCCCTTGGTCGGGTTCACCACCAGATCGTTGTCGCGGCTGTGAATGCCACACAGCTGGCCTTCGTAGATTTCCTGGCCGGGGTCGAGGAACAGCTTGCCCCGACTCTGCAGGGTTTCCAGCGAATAGGTCAGTGCCGTGCCGGTCGCCATGGAGACGATAACGCCGTTCTGGCGACTGGTCACATCGCCCACCTTGATCGGGCCGTAGTGGCTGAAGGTGGAGGTCAGAATACCGGTACCGGAGGTCATGGTCAGGAAGGTATTTCGGAAACCGATCAGGCCACGAGCCGGAATGGTGTACTCAAGACGCATCCGCCCCTTGCCATCCGGCACCATGTTGGTCAGGTCGCCTTTGCGCAGACCCATCTGCTCCATGATCGGGCCCTGGTGCTGCTCTTCAATGTCGACGATGACATTCTCATAGGGCTCCTGCCTCACACCGTCGACTTCCTTGATGACAACTTCCGGGCGGCCCACGGCCAGTTCGAAGTTCTCACGGCGCATGTTTTCGATCAGCACAGAAAGGTGCAGCTCACCGCGGCCGGATACCTTGAACTTGTCTGCAGAGCCGCCCTCTTCAACGCGCAACGCCACGTTATGAAGCAGCTCCTTCTCCAGGCGCTCCTTGATGTTCCGGCTGGTGACGTACTTGCCTTCCCGGCCGGCGAAGGGCGAATCGTTGACCTGGAAGGTCATGGAGACCGTCGGCTCATCCACGGTCAGCGCCGGCAGGGCTTCAACGTTGGCCTGGTCACACAGGGTGTCGGAGATGAACAGCTCGTCCATACCGCTGACGCAGATGATATCGCCGGCCTGGGCCTCTTCCACTTCAACACGATGCAAACCGGAGTGGCCCATGATCTTGAGGATACGACCGTTGCGCTTCTTGCCGTTGGCACCAATCGCTGTGACCGGTGAATTGGTCTTGATCTTGCCACGCGTGATGCGGCCAATGCCGATCACGCCCAGGAAGCTATTATAGTCCAGCTGGGAGATCTGCATCTGGAACGGACCGTTCGGATCCACGTTCGGAGCAGGCACATGGTCGACGATCGCCTGGAATACGGCATCCATGTTGTCATCCAGCTTCTCATGATCCAGACCGGCGATGCCGTTCAGGGCACTGGCGTAGACAATGGGGAAATCCAACTGCTCGTCAGTCGCACCCAGGTTGTCAAAGAGGTCGAACACCTGGTCTACCACCCAGTCCGGGCGGGCACCGGGACGGTCAATCTTGTTGACCACCACGATCGGGCGCAAACCGGCCGCAAACGCCTTCTGGGTCACAAAGCGGGTCTGTGGCATGGGGCCGTCGATGGAATCAACCACCAGCAGCACGCAGTCCACCATGCTCATCACCCGCTCGACCTCGCCACCGAAATCCGCGTGGCCCGGGGTGTCCACAATGTTGATGTCGTAGCCGTTCCATTTCAGGGCCGTATTCTTGGCCAGAATGGTAATGCCGCGCTCTTTTTCCTGATCATTGGAATCCATGACCCGCTCGCTCTCGAGCTCTTTGCGATCCAGCGTACCGGACTGGCGCAGGAGCTTGTCTACGAGCGTGGTTTTCCCATGGTCGACGTGGGCAATGATGGCAATATTACGAAGGTTCTCAATCACAAAAATAATCCTGCGGCATGCACTGAATGACCTGAGAGGGTCGTTCGCAGGGATACCCCTGCACATGCCGTCTCAAATCCGTAAAATGAACTCATTTACCGGAGCTGGCTGCCCGGCACCCTGCACGGAGTTTTTCGATCCGGGATCAGAAATTGGCAGGGTGAAAATGAAGCGGCGCGTAGTATAGCTAAAAGTCTGTGTCGTTTATATGTCGAAAAACGCCTATTCTCAAATCAGCCCAGAGCACCACATTGGTGCACATTGGCAGTTAGCGCACCATTTCTGTGCAATGCTCGAATGCAAAATCCGGCCCGAAAACCTCAGAATTGCCCCGAACGGGCTCCGAGCCCCTGCCGTTGCGCTGTTCTGGAGCATGCCCTAAAAATTGGCAAGCGCCTTGCTTTAACGAAATCAGCCGAAATTTGCAGGTAAGACGCAGCGGCATTTGCTAAGCTGCGCAAACCTGAAAACCAGATCGGAACCCGGGTTTCCGGGCGGTCCGGCGCCACGAACATGAATACAGCCGCCTTTGCGGTATAACATACGGAGCATGCACAATGTCCAAGACAGTTGATTTGATCAAAGAACACGAAGTCAAATGGGTTGACCTGCGCTTCACTGACAGCCGCGGTAAAGAGCAGCACGTGACGCTGCCGGCCACCGAGGTAGACGAAGACTTTTTCGCCGACGGCAAGATGTTCGACGGCTCTTCCATTGCCGGCTGGAAAGGCATCAACGAATCCGACATGATCCTGATGCCAGACGACGCAACCTCCGTACTGGATCCGTTCACCGAAGAAACCACTGTCAACATCACCTGCAACATCGTAGAGCCTTCTACCATGCAGGGTTATGAGCGTGATCCGCGTTCCGTTGCCCGTCGTGCCGAGGAATACCTGAAGTCCACCGGCATCGCTGACGGCGCCCTGTTCGGCCCGGAGCCGGAGTTCTTTGTCTTTGATTCCGTTAAATGGAACGTAGACATGCAAGGCTCTTCGTACCACATCCATTCCGAAGAGGCCGCCTGGGTATCCGGCGAAGACTTCGACCGCAACAACATCGGCCACCGCCCGGGTGTTAAAGGCGGCTATTTCCCGGTTCCGCCGGTAGACAGCCTGCATGACCTGCGTGGCGCCATGTGTGCGGCCATGGAATCCATGGGTCTGGAAATTGAAGTACACCACCACGAAGTGGGCACCGCTGGCCAGTGTGAAATCGGCGTTGGCGCCAACACCCTGACCCGCAAGGCCGACGAAGTACAGATCCTCAAGTACTGCGTACACAACGTGGCCCACGCCTACGGCAAGACCGCCACCTTCATGCCCAAGCCGGTTGTGGGTGACAACGGCTCCGGCATGCACGTACACATGTCCCTGAGCAAAGACGGCAAAAACCTGTTCGCAGGTGACAGCTATGCCGGCCTGAGCGAAGCGGCTCTGTACTACATCGGTGGGGTGATCAAGCACGCCAAGGCGATCAACGCCTTCACCAACCCGGCCACCAACAGCTACAAGCGTCTGGTTCCGGGCTACGAAGCACCGGTCATGCTGGCTTACTCGGCGCGCAACCGCTCCGCTTCCATCCGTATTCCTTACGTGAACAGCCCGAAGGCGCGTCGGATTGAAGTGCGCTTCCCTGATCCGGCAGCCAACCCGTACCTGGCGTTCGCGGCCCTGATGATGGCCGGCCTGGACGGCATCCAGAACAAGATCCACCCTGGCGATGCCATGGACAAGGATCTGTACGACCTGCCGAAGGAAGAGGCCCTGAGCATTCCGAAGGTTGCCGAGACTCTGTCAGAAGCTCTGGACTGCCTGCAGGAAGATCACGAGTTCCTGACCCGTGGCGGCGTGTTCACCGAGGACATGATTGCCGGTTACATTGATCTGAAGCGCGGTGAAGTTGAGAAACTGAACATGACCACGCATCCGATCGAGTTCCAGCTGTACTACTCCTGCTAATATCTCTCGCAAGGGAATCAGCAGCAGTCAAGCCCCGCCCCGCGCGGGGCTTTTTTGTGTGCACTGCAGCACATTGCCTGCCGCCCTTAACGATATGTAACCAATATCCGATCCCGCAAGCGTTGAAATGCCCCGGGGCGCCGCCGATAATCGGGGAAACCCAATAACAGGTGAGCTTATGAATCCAAGGTCTGGATTGATTACCGGCCTTCTGTTTGTTCTGGCGGTCCCGGCCTCCGCCGAGGTGTACCGGAATGTCGATGCCTACGGCAACGTCACCTTCTCCGACGAGCCAAGTGAAGGCGCTAAAGCGATTGAGGTCAAACCGGTTACCACCATCACCCTGCCCAAGCCCGAGGTGGTTCAGGAAACCGACAAGCTCCGTGAAGAGGTCCAGAAAGAGGGCGCCGTGTACGAGAGCGTCTCCTTCGTATACCCGGACAACAACCAGGCGTTCTACAGCGGCAGCGGTGATATTCAGTTCCAGGTTCAAAGCACACCCGGCCTGCAGCCTGGCCACAAGTACGAAGTGACCCTGGATGGCCAACCCGTTGGCCAGAGCGCTTCGGGCTCAATTGCCGTCAGCAATGTCTTCCGTGGCACCCACGAGGCCCGCGTGCACATCGTGGATGAAAACGGCGTTCAGATAAAAACCGGCCCATCCATTTCCTTTACCGTTCACCGCCCCTCCGTACTGAACTGATTCTTGAGCGCACTATTTTGGTGCGCGCGCACCAGAAAACAGCCATACTCTGACCAGCAACGGGGCGAATTCTTCCGGCTGGTCAGTTGCGCTTTCCCCGCCTGCACCAGCGTACGGCGCCTTTTCCGGCCAATGCCCCGCAATGCCCGCACTTTGCCCAGTCATTTTTAAACCTGGCCCAAACTGGTTCGCTTTTTGCAAAACTCCGGAGGTCAAACCATGTCGAACCAACGGACATCTCCCATGGCACTGCCTTCGGCTCGCGATACCGGATACAAAAGCATTCTCGACAGCCTCACTACGGCGGTATTGGTGCTGGAGGATACGCTGCAAATTCGCTATCTCAACCCCGCCGCTGAAAGTCTGTTTGAAACCAGTATGACCCGTAGCCACGGGCAGCCCTTCAGCGAGATTCTCGTGGATTCCGAAGATGCCCTGAAAACCCTGTTCGCCGCGGTTGAGAATGGCCAGTCCTACACCCGCCGTGAGGCCGAGTTCCTGTTAACCAGCGGCTCCCGGCTGACGGTGGACTACTCGGTGACCCCGATCAGCCTCGATCCGACGGAGCTGCTGATCGAGATCCAGCCCAGGGATCGCCTGATGCGGATCAGCCGGGAGGAAGACATCATTTCCCAGCAGGAGACCACCCGCATCCTGGTCCGGGGCATGGCCCACGAGATCAAGAACCCGCTCGGGGGCATCCGGGGCGCGGCGCAGCTGCTTGACCGGGAGCTCACCAGCGAAGACCAGCGCGAGTATACCCGGGTGATCATCGATGAGGCCGACCGACTGAGGAGCCTGGTGGACCGCATGCTCGGCCCGAACAAGGCACTCAAGCTGGCGCCCACCAATATCCACGAGGTGCTGGAGCGTGTGAGCACACTTCTGGAAGCCGAGAGCAAGGGCCGCCTGCAGTTCAGCCGGGACTATGACCCCAGCATTCCCGAATTCCGGGGCGACAAGGAACAATTGATCCAGGCATTCCTGAACATTGCCCGCAACGCCATGGAGGCCGCCTTTGAACACCAGGGCGGCAATCGCAACGGCGAACCGCCCACCATTACCTTCCGGACCCGCACCCTGCGCCAGTTTACCATCGGCCATCGGCGCCACCGCCTGGTGTGCCGGATCGACGTGATTGATAACGGCCCGGGCATCCCCCCGGACCTGTTGCAGAACATTTTCTACCCGATGATCAGTGGCCGTGCCAGTGGCACAGGCCTGGGGCTTTCCATCACCCAGAGCATCATCGGCCAACACCATGGACTCGTTGAATGCGAGAGCGAACCAGGCCGAACCGACTTCATCATCTTCCTGCCTCTGGAGGACACCCCATGAGCCAACCGGCAAACGTCTGGATCATAGACGACGATCGCAGTATTCGCTGGGTGCTGGAGCGCGCCCTGAACCAGGCCGGTATGCAGCCCCGCGTTTTTGACAGCGGTGAAAGCATCATGATGCGGCTGGAACACGAGCAGCCCGATGCCATCGTCAGCGATATCCGGATGCCCGGCGTTGACGGTATCACCCTGCTTTCCCAGATTGTCGAGGTGCATGCGGATATTCCGGTGATCATCATGACCGCCCACTCGGATCTGGAAAGCGCGGTCACCAGCTACCAGACCGGGGCGTTCGAATACCTTCCCAAACCGTTCGATGTGGATGATGCCGTGGCGCTGGTCAAGCGCGCGGTTGCCCACAGCCACGAGAAACGCGCCAGCGCCGAACCCGCCACGGAAAGCGCCCAGCGTGCAACCGAGATCATCGGTGAAGCGCCGGCGATGCAGGAGGTATTCAGGGCCATCGGCCGACTGTCGCACTCCAACATCACCGTGCTGATCAATGGTGAAAGCGGCACCGGCAAGGAGCTGGTGGCCCAGGCGCTGCACAACCACAGCCCCCGGGCCAAGCATCCGTTCATCGCCCTGAATATGGCTGCCATTCCCAAGGACCTGATCGAATCCGAGCTGTTTGGCCACGAAAAAGGTGCCTTCACCGGGGCCGGCGCAGCACGCCAGGGGCGCTTCGAGCAGGCCAACGGCGGTACCCTGTTCCTGGACGAAATCGGCGACATGCCCGCCGATACCCAGACCCGCCTGCTGCGGGTACTGGCCGATGGCGAATTTTACCGGGTAGGCGGCACCACACCGATCAAGGTGGACGTGCGTATCATCGCCGCCACGCACCAGGATCTGGAAAAACTGGTTCAGGCCGGCAGCTTCCGGGAAGACCTGTTCCACCGGCTGAACGTGATTCGGGTGCACCTGCCCAAACTGGCCGAACGCCGGGAAGACATTCCCCGGCTGATGCAGCACTTCCTGAAACGGGCGGCTAAAGAGCTGGCTGTCGAGCCCAAAATCCTGCGCGAGGAAGCAGAAGAATACCTCACCACCCTGCCCTGGCCCGGCAACGTCCGCCAGCTGGAAAACACCTGCCGCTGGCTGACGGTAATGGCCAGCGGTCGGGAGATCCACATCGATGACTTGCCGCCCGAGTTACTGCATCAGGCGGAAGCGCCCACCACTGGCACGACCTGGCAGGAAGGCCTGAAAAACTGGGCCGAACAGGAGCTCAAGCGGGGCAAGAAAGGGATACTCGACACGGCAGTGCCAGAGTTCGAGAAAATCATGATCGAGACGGCGCTGAAGCACACCGGCGGGCGGCGCCGGGATGCCTCGATTCTGCTGGGCTGGGGGCGGAACACGCTGACCCGGAAGATCAATGAACTGGGGATGGATCACCCGGAGCACGAGGACGACTGAGCCTTCCAGCAGGAATGAACATGGGGTCAGATGAAAAGTTCATCTGACCCCGACTTTGCCGCCAGGTTTGGATTTTTGGGGTCAGATGAACTTTTCATCTGACCCCGTTTTTATCGCTCCTGCCAGTAGATGACCCGGTCATGGCCGCGGTAGACGCCGAAGGTGGCCGTTGCCGTGGGATTCTGCAGTGTGGCTGCATCGTTCCAGAAATGCTGGAGCCACACCGGCACCTCCCAGATAAGTGTATCCGTTCCCTGGCTGCCATCAGGCTCCAGCACCAATGGCCCGCCGGTGCCGCTACTCAGAGTGCCGGACGCCGCTACCAGACTGTGATGGTCCGTCGTGCCGGTAACATTTGTGGTATCCCAGACGCTGCAGTTATCCACTTCGTTCAGTTCAAACCGGGCTCCGGCCCAGTACTGAGCCTGGAAAGGCATTTCCAGCTCGGGGATAGTTTCAGGTCCATACACGTTCTCCATGAACCACCTGCCATAACGGATGTCCAGATCTGCCAGCGGCTGAAAGCTGATCGGCAGGCTGGTGGCGCCGCTGACGTTATCACTGTCAACAACCTGGTTGATGGCAAAGGTCAGACTCGGATT
The DNA here is from genome assembly GCF_001045555.1 of Marinobacter subterrani. Classification (NCBI taxonomy): domain Bacteria; kingdom Pseudomonadati; phylum Pseudomonadota; class Gammaproteobacteria; order Pseudomonadales; family Marinobacteraceae; genus Marinobacter; species Marinobacter subterrani. The sequence goes on along the minus strand of NZ_LFBU01000002.1, from coordinate 787,870 downwards.
AAACGGTGCCACCTGAGAGACTTTGGTCTTTGGATAAGTCAGCGTATCTGCCGAAGAAAACTCGTAAGCCATCCGCCCCGGGCTTGTTGTTAATGCCAACAGGTTTGCGGGCTGGGCCGAGACCGTCACATCAAGCGGCCCCGTATTATCCGCTTGTTGCTGGGACGAGTCGGTATCAGGAAGCGCTCTGAGCACATCCGCGGCCTGAAGCTTCTGGAAATCTCCACGGGTATAGTTCGTTGTTACCTCATCCTGCTCATTCAGTGCCGCAATCAGCACTTCCGGTTCCACCTGCCAGCCTGAATCCTGCCCAGTGTAGGTAAAGCCCGGTGTGCCAACGCAGGCTGGCCCGATCTCGCCAGCGCTGGCCAGCGTTACACCAAATCTTGCCGGTATGAATCGGCCAATGGAGGCACTCTTGCCACCAGGCAGCGCATTCCCCAGGTAAGACTGGCCCTCTGGAATGCGGATTTTGAAGACACCGACCTCGCTGATGCGCTGGAGTTGATCTGATGTTCCACCGCCACCGCTCGAAAAACTCGACTGCTGCGGGGCAAAAGTGCCTGTTTCACCGCCAGCAGGCGCGACCAGTTCATGCGCTATATTGATATTGAGCCGCTCAAAGGCCGGTGTCACCGGATTACCAATACAGAATTCAGCACCACTTTCCCCCGCCTGCTGCCACGCGACGGCCTGATAGCTGACGGGGAAATCACTGCCGGCACTGGTGAGCACGGAGCAGTTGGCCGGGTCCCCGGTGCATCCGCTGTTGGTGTCGGTGGCAGTGATACAGAAGCCGGCCGGCACCGATACAAAAGCATTGCTGCTACCGGCAATTTCTCCACCGGTGGGATTGCCTTCCGCATCTAAAAGCGGCTTTCGGGCAAACAGGGAAAGTCGACCAGCATCCGCATAGTTAAGCACCAGCGATGCAGAACTTGTCGAACTGTCGCCGAAGTCCAGGCTCACAGTCCCTGTATTCGATATACCGCCATTATTGTTGGAGGCCACCGTCTGACCATTAACCCTGAGCGCGTCTGTCAGCGCGCAGGTACCGGGACTTTCGCAGACATAGCCCACCTCAACATCCTGAGGACCGGTAAGGAAGGCCTCGCACGCACCCGTATCATCATTGGTTCGCACGGCGGTTAACTGCAGGTTCTGACCGCCAGGGGCGATTGAGGAATCCTTGCCGGCGACCAGGCTCTGGATCTGGCTGCCAAGATCTCCAGCCTGGTGGAAAATGAATCCCGTTTCGGCAAAGACAATATCCGGATCAAAGGAGTCAAGCTCGCCGGTGCTGCCGTCAGCGACATTGACGTTGACCGTATCCGCAAGGGTATGCCGGAGGTTGAGCGTAACCACGCCGCTGTCCGCCGCAGAAAAGCTGTAAGCTGCCCTTCCGGAGTTTCCAGAACCGCGAGCCAACGTGCCACCTGCGCCAGTGCCAGCTAACCAGTCTCCCAGACCCGTGGACGTGGACAGGTTTACTGTGCCGGTGTAATCAGTGACGGGCTGACCGTTGGCATCGCTGGCTTGAATGGTGACAGGAGCCGGGCTGCAGGTAACGGAATTGCCACCGCTGATGATTCGGAAATGATCCAGGGCGTTGGCAGCTTCGGGGCAGTTAAACAGAGCTGACGCCGGCACAACCTCAAAACCGCTCGACGCCGGGGTATCCCAGAACAGTTGCGCCACTGCGCCCCCGCCGTTTTCATACATCTCCATCTTCAAAGCATAGGCCTGGCCCTGCTGAAGAGTAAGCACTCCCGATTCATGGTTGGTGGGTGACTGATCAACCCACTCATTGATGATCGGGTTACTCAGATCCTGCACCCAGAGCCGCACGCCATCGTCAGTCCGTGTCCTGAAACGATAATCGCCTGTTACTGCGGGCACAATGTAGCCGGTCCAGCGGATCGAAAACCGATCATTGTTCACGGTGCCGGGGATTGGACTGCCACCGCCATAATCTTCATCAATTGTGGCGGAAACCTCCTGGGCCACTGTTGGCCCATTAAGGTCGCGATTGTTCCAGTAAAACGTGCTCAATCCCGTACTACTGGCCTCAAACTCAACCGTTGCGGGATTTGGCGACATAGCGACGCCGCCTACATCCTGAATGTCCGATACGGTGATCTCGTAGGTCTCCTCGCTCGACAGGGGCGTTGAGAGATTCAGCAGAACGCTGTAGCCGGATGACTCCAGCGAGGCCGATTCCACACCGATACTAGCGCCTGAGCCGAGCGCTTCTATTGAGTAAAACGAGGTATCTTCAACCGATGCGCCATCAAGCATGCGAGTTCGTGATGACTGGTCAAATTTCACCCGCAGGAGATCGGAAGCTCCGCACACTGCCGAGGCAGACTGCAGAGTCGGCGCCGATACCGGCAGACAAGCAAACAGGTTCGCCTCCGGGATAATTTCAAAGCCACCTCCACCCGGTCTATTCCACTGCAACTCCGCCACGGCCTGACCGCCATTTTCATAGAACTGCATGCGAATCGCATAGCGCCTGCCCGCTTCCAGCCGAACGGCGTCGCTTGTGTTATCGGCGGCTGACTGGTCGTTCCAGTCATCAATAACTGCGGCGCCGAAGGTCAGATCCTCAACCCATAACCGGACACCGTCATCGGTGCGCGTCCGGAACTCATACATACCGGTTTCAGGAACCTCTATAGCTCCCTGCCACTGCACCGCAAAGTCATTATCATCGACCACCGGATCCGGGGAGCCATTGGCCCAATCGAAATCCACACCGGGATCAAGACGGGTCAGCACTGGAGAATCCGGGAATGGCTGATTGCTCTGGTAGTTATTATAGAAAGTGGCTTCAAGGCCATTCTGGTAACAGGTACACTGAACCACGTCCGACCAGCTCTCGCCGGCGGCCACCTGGCCCACCTGTATACTTTCCCCGCCACCGAGGTTCTCAGAACGGAAGCCCAGTTCCGTGATCTCCGTGACCTTGTTACTGGGGTTGCGGAAAATAGTCGCGGACGGCGTGGGCGGTGGCGAATCGGTACACTGGGGATTCACCCACAGACGCCCCCGGTCGTAGAAATTGCCGCTATTCTTGTCAAAGCGGGCCACCAGCAAGTAGGTCTGTCCTGCCTGGAAGTCCGTTGAATAGGCCGCGCTGGTATCAAGCCGAACAAAGAAATCAGCGTTGCCACTGCCGCCTTCATTGACTTTTACCCCGAACTGCGGCGAATCACCGAAGCCTGGCCGTTGAACCCAAAAGCCCAGAAAATCATTGTTGCCAGGCGCGCCCTGGAACCGCACCAGCATACTGAGATAGACCTGATCACCGGAGAAAGCGCCCGACAACGCGCGCGAGGCGACCCGGTCATTGTTTCCGTCGACTTCAAGGGTCGTTTGCGAGCGAATACTCAAACCGTTGCTCGCCTGGAACAGAAGAGGATTAGCGCTGGTATCAACGATGCTCTGCCCACTGTTTCCCTGCCAACTGCCACCCCAGCCGGTACCGCCATCGAGTCCGGTGATTGTGCCGGGGGTGTAGGTTTCGAAGTCGTCGAAAACGGGGAGTGGAGATTCAACCCCAAAGTCACAGAGCCCATTCAACAGATCCTGCGCTAACGCATCCGGCACATATTCCAGACTCGCATCCTTATCGAGCCCAATCCCATTCTGACTGGCGAGAATTCCTTCCGCGAGGCTATTTTTGTCAAAGCTTATTTTGCCTTTCGCATACAGGATGCCATTAAAAAACCCGTCCTTGTCAAACCCTACCGATCCATCAACGACCAGTAGTAACTGATCAGGATTTCCAGCGCCGTTGATTTCAGCGTTCTTGCCGAACCCGAGGTTTCCATCTACAAAGATCCTGACAACTGCTCCTGGAGCGATCCTCAGTTGGTAGTCTTTAGACAAAGTGACATTATCGTAGTAATAGTCGCCGCTAGTTAGCTGGGTTCCGGATGCTGGCCAGCTCTCACCACCTTCCCAATTATTGGTATCGTAACTCAGGCGACGATCGCCGGGCAGGTTATCATTAAGGCCATCAGGCGCATCAAATACCTCCGTACACTGAGCGGCATACACATCTCCTGCCGCCAGGAAGAACGCCAGTGCCATCAGCAACGGAATTACAAAACCTGATTGCCTCATCTCACACGCACCTCAATCGTTCGCCTGGCCTGTTCACTGCCTGAACCGCACTGACCAGTACTGACCAGAGTATAAATCGTCTCGGGGGCCGGACTGCCACTGATATCAGCCTGTACTGCAGAACAGCTAAGAGTGGCACTACAACCGCTCAACCCCGCCTGCGAAAAACTCAATGAACCCGGCACAGAAGCACAGCCACTGCCATAAAGCGCCTCCGTCACACCTGCCTGAGCTCCGCTTTCGGCAGCGTAAAACGCCCGCTGGGACAGAATCTGCTGACTGACCGCCAGCCCCGTGCTTTGCTGCTGCTGGGCCATACCAGCCACAATCAGCGCCAGCGCCGTGATCACGAAGATGGCGATGGGCAGGCCTGCCCCGCGTTGGTGTTTCCGGAATCTGTCAGGGCACATTGCGGATCTGTACCTCCTGGCTGACGGTGGTGGTTTCTTCTCCGTCCGGGCTTTCCAGCTCAAAGGTAAACTGAACGACCGCTGCACGCTGAAGGGTTGCCGGCAGGACGCGGAAATCCACCGTGCCGGTAAGGCTTGCCGCCAGGACTTCCCGCTTTCCGGTCGACGCTACGGACGGTGGCTCTGGCTGGGAGGCAGTAGGCGAGTAACCGCTATACCGATACAAGAAATGTCCGCTCTGGCAGACGCTTACCGGCTCGCCCACCACAAAAAGACGCCGCGCCGGGGAATTGGTATTGAACCGGTGGCTGGACGACAGGGTAATTGTGGCCGGTGATCCGGTGTTATCGATCGCAGAAACTGTAGAAGAGACCGGGCCCGGGTCCGATGCGGTATACAAGTCATCGGTACCGGTCCCATAACCGTAGATCACTGCCCGGGTATTGCCCGTCGAGGGCGGCTGGGCAAACGCGGCGATCTCGATTTCATCAAAATTCGGCCCCCGGGTGCGCTGCAGGTAATTGGTGCCTGCTTCCAGCGGCAGCCACTCAATGCAGGAGCCGTTGGTTCGTACCGAGAGCGGGAACGCCTCCCGCAGCTCCCGCGTCAGCTGCTCGCTGATCACTACCGACCGAAGGGCCCGCAACTGACGCGTACTGGTATCGAGCGCACCTTGAGTGGACAGGCCTACAAACCGTACCGATACCGTCGCGACAATGCTGAGCAAGACGATCACCATGATCAGCTCGATCAGCGTGTACCCGGACTGGCGACTCATCAGTAGTTCGCCCTGTAAGCTGAGAAGCTATACCCCTGCCCGCTGGGGTTGGTGACTAACAGGTCGATTCGTTTTGCGTCCTCTTCCAGTGGCAAGCCGATTTCATCACCAGCGCATTCCACCGCAACCGACACCCGGAAATTGCCGTAGTCCGCCCCCAGTGCCGTACCCTCGGCGTTCGCTGGCACAGCATTATTGATGGCGTTGTAGTCGTCCACATCGTCGTAATCGGCACGATTGGCTTCCTCGGTGTTAATGGTGCAGCCCGGCTCCCTGGGAGAACCGCCGACCGGGGTATCTTCGTCATAGCGACGGCTGAGGATTTCGTCCATGTAAATTTGCGCCAGAGCCACCGCCCGGGTCTGGTTCAGCGGATCGGCACTTCGCCCGGTGATCAGCGCAAAGGCTCCCACCACACCAGCGATCGCCACGCTGATAATCACAATGGTGATTACCAGCTCCACCAGAGTGGCGCCGCTTTGAAAGCGAGTGACTCTTTGCCGGCCAGTCATGGGCAGGTTCCTTCAAACACCGCACCCAGGGCGCTCAGGCAAAGATTGAAGGTACTGTCGCCGGTGATGCGGAAATCGATGCTGACTCTTGGGGTGGGAGATGCAACTCGTCCGAGATCATCAAATCCGATGGTTACACCGCCAGAAGGAACATTAGTGAACGGATCACCCCCTACGCTATAGGCCATGGTAGCGCCGCTGCGTTGAAGGCTGAATTGGGAGGAGGCCGCCGAAAAAAGCAGCTCGTCGCTCGTCTGCCGGATAGTCAGCGTGTCAGACGTATTCCCCGCCAGCGCCGCCTGCTGGGCAAGCAGCGTAGCGGAGGAAAGTTGCTGGGTAGCCAGCAAGGGAGAAAAGGCAGAGCGGCCAGCAAACAATCCAACCCCGAGCGCCGATAATACGCCGATCAGAATAATGACCATCACCAGCTCTACCAGGGTGAACCCCGACGACCTCGGGGCGACCTTTGTTCCCATGCCCCCTCCCGGATTCCCCATACCACCCAATCAAAACGCGTAAATTGTAGGTCGGATTAGGCGAAGCCGTAATCCGACATTGGGTGGCACGGTGATCAGATTTGTCGGATTACGCTGCGCTAATCCGACCTACAGAAATGACAAAATTAAACGCAGTCATCTGTCAGAATGTTGGTTACGCGGCCTGTGGAAGCAGTATAGGTGAATGAACACTCACCAGCTGGACTGTCGCCATCAGCATTGGAAGTCGCATCGAAGCCATTCGGAGTGACGATCGTCCCGGTCAACGTGTAGTCATCTGCAAGCTGAGCTGCGGCCATAATGCCATCAGCGTCGGCCGTAGGATATCCCTCGGTACTGGTGGTAATATCCACTCCCTCGAGGTCCACAGGGCTAGTGCGATCTGTTGCAAGCCAAGCCGAGTGGACGATCGACGAAGCTGACTTTGCTGCGCCTGCAGCGCCCTGGAGAGATGCAGCTCGCGCCTCACCCCCCAAATCCGCAAACCTCGGCAACGCAAACGCCGCCAGAATCCCCAAAATAACAATCACCATGACCAGTTCGATCAGGGTGAAACCTTTTTCTTTCTTTGCTGCAATCATATTCATCGTTTTCATGGTGTTACTCCGCTTTCTCGTCGTTTGGCTGTCTAGGTTGCCTTTACAGGGTTGTGGTAACTTCACCGGTGTCAGCGTCGTATTCGATGGTGCTGCCCTGGCTATCGAGTTGGTAGGTAAATACACAGTCAGCTCCGGCACCGACGCCATCAGCGTCTCCCTGGACCGTTGTGTGGTAATCGGTAGCACCATTCTCACTAATGCTTGGCGCGTTTGCCTGCATCACATTTTCCCAAACCTGAATGCAACGGGTCGCAACCATATTCGGATCATTGGAACCGCCATTGGCCGTTGGCCAGCCTTCTGGACTAACATCCACCAATCCATTCCCAAAATCTTCAACGTCATCCAGATCGGCAGAACGCCCGTTGGACACCCACTGTGTTTTGGCCAAGGCAACCCCCGCTGCAAGTGCACCCGCTGTAGCCCGAACACTAGCCTGATGAGCTTGCTCTGAAAGCTGCGCAAACCTTGGCAGTGCAAACGCCGCCAGAATACCCAGGATGGCAATCACTACCACCAATTCAATCAGGGTAAAGCCTTGCTGTTTCTCTATTCTGTTTTCCTGCTTCATTGGTCAGCCTCTTTCCGGTTTCGTTTGTCCGTCTGGTCAGCGTTGCGCATCCTGCGTTCGCGCTGCTTCTCCTGTCAACGGCACTGGGGCTAGCTTTAGTCCCGTTGGCCGTTCTTCCTGCTCCCGCGTTCCATTCCCATTGCGGTCTGCAAATTCCGTTGTCACTTTCCAGGCCAGAGGCTCACCCGGCGCCACCTGTTGCTTATCCAAGGTTATCGGCTGTCCCGGGTTATAAATTAACCAGCCTTTGGGTCCGGTTGCTGTTTCTTTTTGTTTACTCGTTCGTTCTCCAGCCTGGAAACACCAGTTTCCGGCGCTTGGTTTCTCCCCGGCGCAAAGCCCCTCGTAGTTGTGCCACTGGTGCTCGACCAGGGCGAAAGGGTTAATCCCTTCAAGATCCTCAAAACTTCCCTGCCGGCTGAGCATCACTTCAGCACCCCGGATCACCAGCGCCACTCTTAATTGACTGAGCACCATATGGGCGGATCGTTCTTCCGCACGCTGCACTTCCCGTTCCAGCACATCGAGCAGGAACCACGCCAGAACGCCAATGATGACCACAGCCACCAACAGGCGAAATCGGCGTGCGAACACAAGCCTGCCGGCATCCGATCGTCCCGCCGATGCCACTCAGCCCCGCCCCATCGCGGCGGCCCCCAGGTCCCAGATCGGCAGGAACACGCCCAGAGCCAGGATCAACACGAGTACACCCATGGCCACGATCAATATGGGCTCAATGGATTCCGCCAGCCGCTTCAGGCCGTAATCCACGTCCTCATCGTAAAAATCCGACACGTTGTTGAGCATGTCGTCCACCGACCCGGTTTCCTCACCCACCGCGATCATCTGCAGAATCAGCGGGGTGAACATCTCGCTGTTCCGGGCGGTTCTGAGCAGGCTCTCGCCGCGCTCGATGCCGGCCCGCATGTCCTTGATGTGGATCGCTATCCAGGCGTTGTCGGTGGCATCGGCCACCACCGTGAGCGCTTGGGTGACCGGCATGCCGGCGGAGAGCATGGTAGCAAAGTTCCTCGCAAACCGACTGAGCGTGATCAATTCCAGCAGGGGCCCGATAACCGGCATTTTCAGTTTGTAACGATCCCAGGTGAGCCGGCCCTGCTCAGTCTGCTTCCATTGCCGGAGCAGCAGTCCGCCGGCGGCCGCGGCAAACAACAGCAGGTACCAATAGCCCAGCAGGAAGTTGGAGGTACCTACCAACACCTGGGTCAGGAACGGCAGATCCGCGCCCAGCTTGTCGAAAACGGAAGCAAATTTCGGGATGACCAGGAAGTTCACAACCATCAGGGCGGCCAGCAGGGCAATCATCACAAAGGTGGGGTAACGCATGGCCTGCTTGAGCCGCCGCTTGGTATCCCTCTCCAGTTCCAGAATCTCGGAAAGCCGTTTGAAGGCGTCGTCCAGCATCCCCGTGTTCTCACCCACATGGATCATGGCGATGAACAGTTCCGAGAACACTTTAGGGTGCGCCTGCATGGCCGTGGCCATGGTATTGCCCCCTTCGAGCCGGCTGCTTACATCCTCGAGTACTTCCGCCAGCACGGGTGAGCGGGAGGTTTCCGCCAGGCCCCGCATGGTGCGAATCAGGGGGATACCGGCCTTGGTGAGAGCGTACATCTGGCGACAGAATACGATCAGCTCGTCGAGAGTGACCTTTTTCCGGAAGATCGGCAGCCGGTTAAGCCGATCAACCATCGAGTCGTCTTGTGCCTGTTCACGAATCGTGAGCGGGGTAATGCCCCGGCGCATCAGTTCGGTGGCGGCGGCATCGGCATTCGGGGCCGCCAGGGAGCCCTGCTGGACGCTGCCACGACTATCCTTGCCACGATAACTGAACTGCATTAAAAGCCTCCCTCAATGGCGTCATCCAGCAAGAGAGTCTCATCGTCCGGCGTGAACTCCCCTTCGGAAGTCGCGGCCACGCGGGCCACCTCTTCCAGGGTGGTCACGCCCTGCAGGGCATAGTCCATGGCGCACTGCCCGAGCGGCCGGTAGAGATCACTTTTCCGGGCCGCCCGGGTAAACCCGGAGACATCCTGCCGGCGCAGGGCATCCAGCATGGCCTCGTTCATCTCCAGCATTTCATACACGCCAACCCGGCCCTTGTAGCCGGTATTGCTGCACTGGTAGCAGCCCCGGCCATGCACGAATCCCGCCTCGATATCCAACGGATCCAGGTCAAAGGTGTCCAGCCATATCCGCTCCTGGTCGGTAAGCTGATATGGCTCTGAACAGTTTTCGCACACCCGGCGCACCAGGCGCTGGGCGACCACGCCTAGCAGGGAGCTGGCCACCAAAAACGGTTCCGCGCCCATATCGATCAGCCTCATGGCGCTGCTGATGGAATCGTTGGTGTGCAGGGTGGAGAGTACCAGGTGGCCGGTCATGGCCGCGCGCAGGCCGATTTCCACGGTTTCCCGGTCCCGCATCTCACCCACCAGGATCACATCCGGGTCCTGGCGCAGGGCGGCCCGCAAGACATTGGCAAATTCCAGCCCTATTTTCGGGTTCACCTGAACCTGGGTAATCCGCGGCAGGCGGTATTCCACCGGGTCCTCGGCGGTAATGATCTTTATCTCCGGGCGGTTCAGTTCGGTCAGGGCGCCGTAGAGCGTGGTTGTTTTACCGCTGCCGGTCGGGCCAGTGACCAGGATCATGCCGTGGGGCCTTTTGGTCATGCGCCGGAACCGTTCCAGCAGCTGTGCCGGCATGCCGGTGCCATCCAGGTTCAGCAGGCCCTGGCTCTGATCGAGCAAACGCATCACCACCGACTCACCAAACTGCACGGGCATGGTGGACACCCGCACATCAATGCTCCGGCCCTTGACCCGAACGTTGAAGCGACCGTCCTGGGGCATCCGTTTCTCGGAAATATTCAGCCCGGCCATCAGCTTCAGGCGCAGGACCAGCGCGGCATTGACCCGCTTCTCCTTCATCACCTGTTCCTGAAGCACCCCGTCCACCCGCTGCCGGATGCGGACGACGGTTTCATCCGGCTCGATGTGAATGTCGGAGCTGCGGGCCTGGACGGCATCCTCAAACAGCGTTTGCAGCAGTTTGACTACGGGCGCTTCCGCGCTTTCAGACTCGGCGGAAAGGTCCGCCAGGTCGAAGGCGTCATCACCCAGTTCGTCTTCCAGCTCCTCCGCCAGGGAGGCGATTTCGTCGGTACGCCGGTACACCAGGTCCAGGGTGTTGAGCAGCTCGCTTTCCCGCACCACCGCCTGCTTGATGGGCTGTTTGAGAATCCGCACCAGCTCATCGTAGGCGAAGATATCCAGGGGGTCAGCCATGCCCACCAACAGTTCACCGCCCTGCTCCGCCAGCACAATGCTGCGGAACCGGCGAGCCATGGCTTCCGGCAGTTTTTTCACCAGCTCGTTGTTGAACTGGTAATGGCGCAACTGCACAAACGGCACATCGAGCTGGCGGGACAGGATGTTGAGCAGGCTGTCTTCGTCGACATAACCAAGATCGGTCAGGGTTCTGCCCAGTTTGCGGCCGGTGCTTTTCTGTTCCCGCAGGGCGGTCATCAACTGCTGTTCCGTAATGACATCATTCTGAACCAGCAGGTCGCCTAACCGGACTTTCTTTTTCGGCTCTGTCGTCATCATCCTGCCTGCAGCGTTTTCAGTCGGTCACGAACGTAGTGCGCCAGGGACGGCGACAGGCCGGGTAACTGCGCCGCCTGGCCATAGGCCCGCACGGCGCCGGCAAGCTCGCCGCCGGTTTCCAGCGCAATCCCCAGCCCGACCCACCAGGCGGCACGGCTGTCGTCCTGGGCGATGAGCACAGACCAGTGCCGGGCCGCCTCGGTGCTGCGGCCGGCCTGTTGGAGCAATGTCGCGAGGGTGACCCGGTATTCCATGTTCTGGCCTGCGGGGGGCACCGCCTGCTCCAACGTGGCCACCGCACCGGACAGATCGCCCCCGGCATGAAGCGCCCGGGCTCTGAGCAAACGCACCCCGGCATCGGCCCGGGCCACCGATTCCGGCAACCACACCAGGGCACGGCCCGGCATACCCTGAATCAGCATCTGGCGGGCAAAGACTTCACGGCTGGCGATGGCCGGCTGGATGGTCGCCAGTTCCCGCAGTTTCTGTTCTGCCTCCCGAGTGTCCCCGGATCGCAGCAGGGCGGCCAGCTCCCGGCTCACCCGCAGATCGATGGATTCCGGCGTCTCACGAACCTGTTTAACCGACGCGACCGGCGCCTCCTCCACCTTTACCGGGCGGGTCTTCTCTGGTTGCCCGGAGACGGTCTTTTTATGCGACGCCGGCGCTGGTGATTCCGGCGTTCTGGCGACCTGAGGCTCTGGCTCTGGCTCTGGCTCCGGTTCCGGTTCCGGAGCCGGCTGAACGTCTTTCAAAGCTGCAACTGGCTCGGAAACCCGCTCCGGCTCAGGGGCTGGTGTGGCGGCAGCCACAACAGGGGTGGGCTCGCTGGCATCCTGAACCTGAAACCAGTAAACGGTAGCGGCAAACAACCCGGCCACCAGCAACAACAGCATCGCCCACAGCCAGAACCCGCCCCGGCCTTTGGCCGGCGCCTGCCCGGTATAGGCCCCTGCCACTTCTGGCCGGTTCTGCCGCTGCTCCGCAGCACGCAGGGCATCATTGAGCAGGCTCATAACCACCTCCCGATCAGGCCGGGGGAGCGGACACTCTCGGTGTCACGGATGGCCTGCAGGGCATGGCCCCGCTGAACCATGCGGTCACCCTTGCCCCACGCTGCCAACATGGATTTGTGGGCAAGGATATTGACCAGCCGGGGAATGCCGCCCGAGGCCCGGCTGATCAGGCGGAGGGCGCCGGGGGCAAACAGATCTGCGCCATTGTAACCCGCCTGAGCCAGTCGATGGCGCAGGTACTGGGCCACCGAAGCTTTATCCAGGGGCGCCAGGCGATAGTGAAAGGTGATGCGCTGATTCAGCTGCCGGAGGCTCTGCCTCTGCAGCAACACATCCAGCTCCGGCTGGCCGAATAACACCACCTGCAACAACCGGGCACTTTCCGTTTCCAGATTGGTGAGCAGGCGCAAGGCCTCGATGGTTTCTTCCGGCATCGCCTGGGCCTCGTCGATCACCAGGACCACTGGCCGCTGTTCCATGGCATGGGCGATAAGGCGTTCGTTGATGGCCTTGAGGACCTGATGGGAATTACCGCATCCCGACATATCCACCCCCAGTTCCTCGGCCACCGCTTCGTAAAGGGTGTCGGGAGTAAGGTGAGGATTGGGAATGTAGGCGGTATGGGCCAACTGCTCGAGTTCGTTGAGCAACAGCCGGCACAGAAGGGTTTTTCCGGTGCCCACCTCGCCGGAGATCTTGATAAAGCCTTCCCGCTCTTTCAGGGCCACCAGCAGCAACTCCAGCGCATCACCATGGCTGGGCGCCCGCAGGAAATAGCGGGTATTGGGCGTCAATGCAAACGGTGCTTCCTGCAGTCCGAAATGGGATTCGTACATGCTATCGAACGGCGTTCTCCGGTTCCGGGGTGACGGATTCAGAGGATTGCAACAGCTCTCTGAGCACGCTCATGCGCTCACGGCTCGCAGCAATCTCGGCGTTCATCTGCGGTGCGCCGGCCACCACCGGGCGCAGCAGGATGACAAGCTCACTCTTGCGGGACTGGAAGCGCTTTTGCTTGAACAGTTCGCCCACCAGCGGGATTTCACTGAAGAAAGGCACCGCCGAGACGTCGTCCTCACTGCGGTTCTGGATCAGCCCGCCAATCACCACAATCTGGCCACTTTCGGCACGGATCACGCTGTCGGTCTCACGCACGGTGCTGCTGGCCAGGGGCAGGGTCACATCCTGGTCGCCGATGGTGATCAGTTTCTCCTGGTCATTCACCTCACTGACCGAGGGGTGCACGTGCAGGGTGATGATGCCGTCTTCCGAGATCTGCGGTGTCACATCCAGGGAGATCCCGGAGAAAAACGGCGTCAGCTCAACGGATGTCGAGGTCTGATCGGTGGCGGTGACGGCAGAGTTGTTCTCATTGAAATCGATATCCGTCACGAAAAACTCGTCGGTACCCACCTTGATGACGGCTTTCTGGTTGTTCACGGTGGAGATACGGGGGCTGGAGAGGATCTGCACATTGCCCTGTTTGCCCAGCAACTGGATCAGGCCGGTAAAGTCACCCATCCGGACACTGGCCGAGAACAGCCCGCCGATGTCCGAGGTCTGTATTACCTGGCCAGCCAGCGACTGAGCCGTGAAGTCCTCCGGCAAACCATCGGAAGCGGTAATGCCGGAAGCACTCTGAATATCCGCCCAGTTGATGCCCTGCTGGTAGCCTTCGTTCAGGGCAATCTCGAGAATCTTGGCTTCCAGGATCACCTGGCGCTGCATGATCAGCTCGGTACGGCGCAGATACTCTTCCACCAGCTCCAGGTTTTTGGTGCCGGCGCGGACCATAACAAGGCCCGCCTCGGGGTTCACCACAACCTGCGAGCCCTCGCCCCTGACAATCATATTGAGAGCATCACTGATACCCTGCCAGAAATCGGAAGCTGTTTCCGTGGAAATGGTGGTACCGACCACGTTGCGGATTTCGCCGGAACCGCCACCATCGGCAATACCGTAATTCCCCGAGCCACCGGAATTGCTACTGCCGGCGCTGGTGACCTGGCCCGAACTGACCCGCGTCTCCGAGCCGCCCCTGCGTTTGAAATGCAGGTAGTCAATGGGGAACAGGCGTGTCTCGATCTGATTTGCATCCACCCGGAAGAGCCGGCCGGTGCGGGTGATATCCAGGCCATACAGGTCTGCGGCGATGTCCATGACTTCTGGCACGGTTACATCAGCCAGCCGAAGTTCAATACGGGCGGTGACACCCGGGTGAACCACCACATTGTAGCGTGTGCCGGCTACCAGAGCCTGGAAAAAACTGTCTGCGGGAACGCCCTCTGCGTTGACGTCAAAGCGCTGCTCGAGATCCGCTTGCTCCGACAAGGGGGGCAGCAACGCCTCACTTACCGCTGCCGGCACCGGAACGGCTGCCGGGCGGTCGGCGGTTTCGGCCGGCGAATTTTTCTGTGCGTCTGCCAGAACCTCGTCGATCGCCTGGGCCGCGTCGGTTGACGTGGCCGTTGCCGAGCGCATCAGCGGGTTATTGCTACAGGCTGCCAGCAGCAAGCTGAAAGCAAGCAGACCTGTTGTTGTAATTCTTTTCATGAGAATCCGATTATCTGTCATTGAGTTCCCCGAACCTGCGGAAGCTTCTCCAGGTACAACACCCGTTCACGGCCGTTATCCGTTACCAGAACCCGATTCTGGTAAATCCGGATAACCCGCATGCTGTCAATACCTTGGCCTTCCCTGAGGGCCTCACCTTCGATAATGGCGATACGTCTGTCCCTGCTGTAAAGAATCGAGTCCAGTGACACCGGCCTTGCCGGCGCAGGCGCACCTGCCCGGGATTCGAGGCCCGGTGGCCGGGTCGGGTCCTGCAGGGCAGTAGCCGCCCCGGAAACCAGCATCAGGGCACCCGCGGCCAGGCAGGCCCATGGGCGGAGCAGGACATTTACCCGTTTGGTCATCTCACACCCCCAGCCAGGCCTGATCCAGGCTCAGCGTTCGGACCCGAATAACGGCCTCACCGGACGGCCAGTCGCCGGCACGGTATTCCAGCATCATCCAGCCAAGGCGCTGGTCCAGCGCCTCCAGCTTCTCAAGGTAGTTCAGAACCTCGAGATAGCCGCCGGCGATGCGCATTTCCACATCATGGGCGTAAAGCAGGGGCTCTGGCGCTTCCTGCGGCTCCTGTTTCCCTTGCGGCAACGCTGAACCGGTCTCCGGGGCGAATACCGGCGTCGGCGTTTTCAGCTCCATACCCTGCAGCACCAGTGAGTCCTGGGCTGCCAGCATGTTTCGCAACAGCGCCACCATTGCTCTCGGCGCAACCAGTTTTCCGGTGGTCTCGGCTATCTGCTGGTTCAGTCTGTCCAGCCGCTGCTGCCGGGCGTTCAGTTGCTCCCGCAATACCCGGGAGGGATCTGTCGTCAATTGCTCATTGAGCGCCTGTTGCTGCGCCATGAGATTATCCCGACTGACAACCAGGGTTTGCATCCGGCTTTCCAGGCTCTGCTGTTCCTGTTGCAAAGGCGCAACCACCAAATCCCACCCCACGAAGATAGAAAGCACCAGGGCGGTCAGCAGAATCAGCCCACGCTCCCGAATCGGGCGCTGGTTGTACCAGTCGGCTGCACGTGCAAAAGAATTTCCCGGAGATCCCGCCATCACCTGCTCTCCTCCGCCTGCCTGGTGGACACGCGAAAATCAATCCAGCGGCCTACTTCGGGGCGGGACAGGCGGAAAGCGTCAAAGGTTTTTCCGGCAAAGGCAGCCTCCTCACCAAGATTCTCCAGGTACAGAGGGACCAGTGCCGCCAAGCGGGTGCGCCCCTCGATGGTCAGGTGAGCAGGTTCTGATTCCAGGGTCACTCCAGTCAACCAGACATTGTCAGGAATCTGCCGGGCAAGTGCTGCCATCTGGGGCGAGAAACTTTGGCCGCCGGACAGCACAAGGCTTTCCACCTTCTCAAGCAGGCGCTGACGGCGGACCAGGGTCTCGGTAACGCGGGCCAGAGCCTCTTCCACCGAGGAATCCGGTTGCCGGGCACGAACGGCTTCCGAGAGCTCAGCCACACTCTGTTCGAGGCGGGTGTTTTGCTGATCGAGCTTTGCGACCTGAGTTGCCACGCCGGCATTCTGGTAGCCAAACATACCCGCTACGGCGGCCACAATGGCGATACCAATGCCCAGAATGACCAGCGAAGTTCCGGCCTGAAGCCGTTCCCGGTTCGGCCTCAATTCCTGGGTGTAGAGATTGACCTGCTGAATCATGATGGCCTGGCCTCCGGCAGGGGCAGGCCAGCACTCCAGGCCGCAAGGCAACGACTGTCCAGATCCGATTCCAGGCCAACCTTGCGCCAGTCCAGCGTCTCGACCCCGGCAGCCACGTAGGAGGAAAGCATTGAGGCCAGCGGCAACATACTGTCGCGGGCAACCAGGCGGATCGTTGCCGGCGGCACCTGGCCGAGCTGGCTTTCGTAATAATCCAGCGACCGCTGCATTTCCAGCGCCAGAGACTGAACCGCGGATTCCTGCCGGCCAGCGTCCCGAAGATCCGCAGACGTCACATCGAGACGCCGTGACAGGTACAGAGTGTCGTCCTTGCAGATCACCATCTGGCCGTAGTTGTCTTTCAGGTGAACCAGAGCCGCGCCCCGTTTATGCTCGTCCAGCCGGCACACCAGGTTGCGCAACGCCAGCTCGGCGATATCGACTCGGTCCAGCTCCAGGCCGGCTTTCCGGACCAGCGCCACAAGTTCGGAAACCAGTGATTTTCTGGCAGCGACCACATTGACCAGTTCACCCCGGCCACGGGAAGCATCCCGTGGAAACGGAAACACATCGGAAACCGAATCCGAGGGGCTGAAATCGAGAAAATCCTTGAGCTTCCATTTCAGGGCGTCGCCCAATTCGGATTCTTCGACACCTTCCGGGCGCTCCATCTGAAACACCTGGTACTGCTCCAGCGGCAGAATCAGAGTCGTGGGCGAACCCATCCAGCCACGGTCCGCCACCAGCTCATCCAGAACAACCTGGCGCTTTGCCGGCAGGCAATCGAAAAATCCGAACCGCCCCGAATCGGGCCCGCCCGAAGCAGCCCAGGCAATGCCATCAGGGCGTATTTCCAGGCAGACACGGCAACGCTCCCGTGAACCCCTGAACATGCCGGTTAGCTTGTTGAGCAGAGAACTTCGTGTCATGAGACCCGTTGAACTGGAAGTGGAGGCACTCGCTCGCCTCAGGTCATTATGGTGCTGCCTGAAAAACAGGCGCTTTTTAGAATCGCTAACATGATAGATGAGAAAGTGAACGTAACTCCAAGGTTTTTGATTGATTTTACGCTGTTTTTGCAAGTCGGTAACAAAAAGCCCCCGCGGGGCGGAGGCCTCTTTTCACTTCAGATACTCAGAACGGGATGTCATCATCAAAATCATCAACCGGCTCGGGCATACCGCCGCCCTGGGAAGGCTGGTTGCTGTAACCGCCGGACGGTTGCTGGGGTGGCGGATTGTTTTGCTGCCCGCCCTGCTGGTTGTAATCCGATTGCTGTGGCCGGCCTGCGGGCGCGCCCTGGTTCATGCTGCCTTCACCGCCCCGGCTGTCCAGCATCTGCATCTGGCCGTTGATATCCACCACAACCTCGGTGGTATAGACGTCCTGGCCTTCCTTGTTCTGCCATTTGCGGGTCTGCAGCTTGCCCTCAATGTAGACTTTTGACCCCTTGCGCAGGTACTGGCCGGCAACTTCGGCAATCTTGCCGAACATTACCACCCGGTGCCATTCGGTTTTCGGCACCAGTTGACCGGTCTGACGATCCTTGTAGCTTTCGTCTGTTGCAAGATTCAGGTTCACCACCGCATTGCCGTTCGGGGTGTAGCGGGTATCCGGGTCCTGTCCCAGATTGCCGATGAGAATTACCTTGTTTACGCCTCGTGCCATGTTCTGCTCCTGACTCTGTTTTCAGGGACAACCCGCGTTCCATGCGAGCTTCCGGATTTCAAGAATTGCTAGCCTGCCGGACAAACGAAAAGTCCGCAAGTAACGCTTCATCAAATTGCTGCCGATCCACCTTAAGATAGGCGGTAGCCGCGTCTTCAACAATGACGACGTCCTGCACACCCGGCAGGCGTCGGAGGTGGCCATCGATATCGTCGTACTGGCCATTTATTACTTCCTTCAACTGTACCACGAAACTGGTGGTATAGCCGGGGGCCGGCATGGTCAGCGCAACCAGCAGCCACAGGGCGAGCACCCCGGTCATAAACCAGAGCACACCGTCGGTACCGAGACGCTGCAGCAGCATCCCGCCCAGCGCCCCACCCAGAAACGCCCCGAGGAACTGGGAAGTGGAATAGACCCCCATTGCCGTACCCTTGCTGGCCGCCGGCGCCTCCTTGCTGATCAGCGATGGCAAACTGGCCTCCAGCAGGTTGAACGCCATGAAGAAGAAAAACAGCACGATCCAGGCGGCCACCAGGCTGCCGGGTACGCCGGTAAACCCGGCGACGGCGAGAGTCAGCAGCGTGATCGCTCCGCACAGAACCGGCTTCATCTTGCGCTTTTTCTCGCCGATGATGATGAACGGCACCATGGCAAAGAAAGACGTCACCACCACGCTCAGGTAAAACCACCAGTGGGAGCGGGCGGGAAGCCCGAATTTTTCCTGCAGCATGGAGGGAAAAACCAGAAAAAGGGATGTCAATGCCAGGTGCAGTGCAAAGATGCCGAAATCGAGCCTCAGCAACCGGCCGTCCGAGATCACTCGCCCGAGCATTTCTTTCGCAGGGTGGGTATCGGCGCTGGTCTTGTGTTGATGGGGCGTGGGCACAATCCGATTGACAACAACCAGCGCCAGAACCGCCAGGCCCGCAGTGACATAGAAAATCCCCGAGAGCCCCCACGCGGCGCCAAGCAGGGGCCCGAAAACCAGCGAGATCGAGAACGACAAACCAATTGTGATGCCCACCGTGGCCATGGCCTTGGTCCGCTCTTGTTCCCGGGTCAGGTCGCTCAGCAAGGCCATAAGCACACTGGCAATGGCACCCGCCCCCTGAAGAATCCGACCGGCGATCACAACGTATATGGAGTCTGCGGCACCGGCAAGAAGGCTACCGCCGGCAAACAGCGCGAGCCCGATGTAGAGCATGGGCTTTCGCCCGAACCGGTCTGAGAGCATGCCATAGGGAATCTGCAGCAGGGCCTGACTGAGGCCATAAGCTCCAATGGCAAACCCGAGCAGGGCAGGCGTTGCACCGTCAAGCTCTTTGCCAAGCAGCATGAACACCGGCATCACCATGAACAGCCCGAGCATACGCATCGCGTAGACAGAAGCCAGGGCTGATACCGAGCGTTTTTCCAGCGCATTCATGGCGATTACGTACCTCAGCCGGGGTTGAAAGCGGTCAGATTGAGGGCACATATCCCTCTCAGGCGGCGCATTGTACCAGAAGGGGTCACCGAGTCCGAAGCCTTGGGACTGCTTCCATTTCGCCGCAGCGATCCCAACGCGGTATAATTTTCGTTTTTACCCGAGCGAGGTGTTATGGACCATATCCAGATCAAAGGGGCAAGAACCCACAATCTGAAGAACATTGACCTGGATATGCCGAGGGACAAGCTGATTGTGATCACCGGCCTCTCCGGTTCCGGCAAATCCTCCCTGGCGTTTGACACACTCTACGCCGAGGGTCAGCGACGATACGTGGAATCCCTCTCCACCTATGCCCGGCAGTTCCTGTCGATGATGGAAAAACCGGACGTGGACCATATCGAGGGCCTGTCGCCAGCGATTTCCATCGAGCAGAAGTCCACCTCCCACAACCCCCGCTCCACCGTCGGCACCATCACCGAGATCTACGATTACCTCCGCCTGCTGTTCGCCCGGGCCGGGGAACCAAGGTGCCCCGACCACGGGCAGCCCTTGGAGGCGCAAACCGTCAGCCAGATGGTTGACCAGGTGGTGGCGATGCCGGAAGACAGCAAACTGATGATCCTGGCGCCGGTTATCCGTGACCGGAAGGGCGAGCACCTTCAGGTGATCGAAACCATGCGCAGCCAGGGATTTATTCGCATGCGGGTTGACGGCACGGTGTACGACATCGACGACGTGCCGGAGCTCGACAAGAAGCGCAAGCACCAGATTGATGTGGTGGTTGACCGGTTCAAGGTCAAGCCCGGCCTTGAACAGCGGCTTGCCGAGAGCTTTGAAACGGCCCTGGGGCTTTCCGACGGTATTGCCCTGGTCGCACCGATGACCGGTGAAGGTGAAGAGCACACCTTCTCGTCCCGCTATGCCTGCACTCAGTGTGGCTACGCACTGAGCGAACTGGAGCCCCGCCTGTTCTCATTCAACAACCCCGCCGGCGCCTGCCCGACCTGTGACGGCCTGGGGGTTAAACAGTTCTTCGATCCGGAAAAGATTGTCCAGCACCCGGAAGCCACCCTCGCCTCAGGAGCCATCAAGGGCTGGGACCGGCGGGCGGTGTATTATTTCCAGATGCTGGGCAGCGTAGCCGAGCATTACGGCATCGACCTTGAAACGCCCTGGGCGGATTTGCCGGAAGATTTCCGCAACGTGCTGCTGTTCGGCTCGGGAAGCGAAGACATTCCCTTCCGGTATGTGAACTCCCGCGGCCACATCATGGAAAAAGCCCATCCTTTTGAGGGCATTCTGCCCAACCTGGAGCGGCGCTACCGGGAAACCGATTCCCAGAGCATGCGGGAAGAGCTGGCGCGCAACCTGAGCACCCAGCCCTGCAAGGTCTGCCAGGGTTCGCGCCTGCGCCGCAGTGCCCGCCATGTGTTTATCGAAGAGCACAACATCTCGGACGTAACCCACTTGCCAGTGGGTGAGGCCCACGACTATTTCGAAACCCTGGCACTGCCCGGGCGCAAGGGCGAAATTGCCGAGAAGATCCTGAAAGAGGTACGCCAGCGCCTGCAGTTCCTGGTAAACGTCGGGCTGGAATACCTCACCCTTGAACGCAGCGCGGATACCCTGTCCGGTGGCGAGGCGCAGCGAATCCGCCTGGCAAGCCAGATCGGCGCGGGGCTGGTTGGCGTCATGTATATTCTGGACGAGCCGTCCATAGGCCTTCACCAGCGGGACAACGACCGACTGCTGGCCACCCTCACCCACCTACGGGATCTGGGCAATACGGTCATCGTTGTCGAACACGATGAAGACGCCATCCGGGCTGCCGATCACGTCATCGATATCGGCCCGGGCGCTGGTATCCATGGTGGCCGGGTGATCGGCCAGGGCACGCCCCAGCAGATCATCGACAACCCGGACTCGCTCACCGGGCAATACCTCAGCGGTACCCGCGAAATTGCCATTCCAAAGGAGCGCAACAGGGGCAACGGCAAAACCCTGGCCCTGTCCGGCGCAACGGGAAACAACCTGCGGGATGTCACCCTCAACCTGCCACTCGGGGTAATGACCTGCATCACCGGTGTCTCCGGCTCGGGCAAGTCCACCCTGATCAACAGCACGCTTTATCCGGTGGCCGCCGCCAAGCTGAACAAGGCGACCAGCCTGAATCATGCCCCCTACCAGACGCTCAAGGGCCTGGATCATCTGGACAAGGTAATCGATATCGACCAAAGCCCGATTGGCCGGACGCCCCGCTCCAATCCGGCTACCTATACCGGCCTGTTCACCCCTATCCGTGAACTGTTCGCCGGCACCCAGGAGGCTCGCTCACGGGGTTACAAACCGGGCCGCTTCTCCTTCAATGTCAAGGGGGGGCGCTGCGAGGCCTGCCAGGGCGACGGCATGATCAAGGTGGAGATGCACTTCCTGCCCGACGTGTACGTACCCTGCGATGTCTGCAAGGGCAAACGCTATAACCGTGAAACTCTGGAGGTTCGGTACAAGGGCAAAAACATCAACGAAGTACTCCAAATGACCGTTGAAGAGGGCCGGGAGTTTTTCGACGCCGTGCCCTTCCTCGCGCGCAAACTCCAGACCCTGATGGATGTTGGCTTGTCCTATATCCGTCTCGGCCAGAGCGCAGTCACCCTTTCCGGGGGCGAGGCTCAGCGAGTCAAGCTCGCCAAGGAGCTTTCCAAGCGGGATACCGGCAAAACCCTGTACATCCTGGATGAGCCCACCACCGGCCTGCACTTCTATGACATCCAGCAACTGCTCAACGTGCTGGAACGCCTGCGCGACCATGGCAACACCATTGTAGTGATCGAACACAACCTGGACGTCATCAAGACTGCGGACTGGATT
Source organism: Marinobacter subterrani (assembly GCF_001045555.1). Lineage (NCBI taxonomy): Bacteria > Pseudomonadati > Pseudomonadota > Gammaproteobacteria > Pseudomonadales > Marinobacteraceae > Marinobacter > Marinobacter subterrani. The sequence goes on along the minus strand of NZ_LFBU01000002.1, from coordinate 765,533 downwards.
ATCGACCTGGGCCCGGAAGGGGGATCCGGCGGCGGCCAGATTATCGCCGAAGGGACACCGGAGGAGGTGGCAGGCAATCCGGCTTCGCATACCGGCCGGTACCTGAAGCCGATGCTGGCCAAAGCCTGACGTGAATATGGGGTCAGATGAACGCCCTCATCTGACCCCGTCTTCAATGATCCAATCTTACGGACACAAAAAAACCGGGTGCTTTTCAACACCCGGTTTTTCTGAACGGCTCCGAAGATGTTACTCCTCGTCGTCCACTTCTTCCGCTTCGATATCCAGCGGGCGACCAACCAGCTCAACAAATGCCATAGGGGCATTGTCGCCGGCACGGAAGCCGCACTTCAAGATACGAAGGTATCCACCCGGACGCTCGTTGTAACGGGGGCCAAGCTCATCAAAAAGCTTGGCAACCGCTGCATCGTCACGCAGGCGCGCAAACGCCAGACGACGATTCGCGACCGAATCATTCTTGGAAAGCGTGATCAAAGGCTCAGCTACCCGGCGAAGCTCTTTGGCTTTCGGCAGCGTTGTTTTGATCAGCTCGTGTTCAACCAGTGACGCAGTCATGTTACGGAACATGGCCTTGCGATGCGCACTGGTCCTACTGAACTTACGACCACTCTTACGATGACGCATTGCTCTGATTCCTTACCTTAAACTAATCGGCGATTAACCGCCCAGAACCCGGTCGTCGCCGCGAAGGCTTGCCGGTGGCCAGTTATCAAGACGCATACCCAGAGACAGACCACGGGACGCCAGAACGTCCTTGATCTCGGTCAGCGACTTTTTACCAAGGTTAGGCGTCTTCAACAGCTCAACTTCTGTGCGCTGGATAAGATCGCCGATGTAGTAAATGTTCTCAGCCTTCAAGCAGTTAGCTGAACGCACTGTCAATTCCAGGTCATCAACCGGGCGCAGCAGAATCGGATCGATTTCTTCCTCTTCCTCAACGCGCTCAGGCTCTTTTTCATGATCGAAATCGACGAACACCGCCAGTTGTTGCTGGAGGATGGTAGCCGCCCGGCGAATGGCTTCTTCCGGGTCGATGGTGCCATTGGTCTCCAGATCAATCACCAGCTTGTCCAGATCGGTCCGCTGCTCTACCCGCGCACTTTCCACGGCGTAAGCCACACGACGAACCGGGCTGAAGGTTGCATCCAGCTGCAGGCGTCCGATGGCGCGAGTTTCGTCCTCGTCCAGACCACGCTGGTCCGCCGGCTCATAGCCACGACCGCGGGCAACACGGAGGCGCATGTTCACTTCACCATTCTCGCTAAGGTGACAGATCACGTGCTCCGGATTGGCAATCTCAACGTCATGATCCAGCTTGATATCACCGGCTGTCACAACGCCCGGGCCTTTCTTGCTGAGCGTAAGCTCGGCGTCGTCCCGACCGTGCATTTTTACAGCGACGCCCTTGAGATTCAGCAGAATCTCAATCACGTCTTCCTGGACACCCTCAATGGCGCTGTACTCGTGCAGGACACCGTCAATCTGCGCTTCAGTCACGGCGCAGCCCGGCATCGAAGACAAGAGAATCCGGCGCAGTGCACTGCCCAGCGTATGGCCAAAGCCCCTTTCCAGAGGCTCAAGCGTAACCTTGGCACGTGTGGCGCTTGATTCCTTCACGTCAATGGTACGAGGTGTCAATAACTCATGTACTGAACGCTGCATAGACGCCCCTATCTGCTATCGTTGCTAACTGGGCTTTACTTGGAGTAAAGCTCGACGATGAGGTTCTCGTTGATGTCGGCCGGCAATTCAGTACGCTCGGGCACTGAACTGTAAACGCCGGACATCTTGTTGGCGTCGACCTCTACCCAGCTCACCGGTGCACGGCTTGAAGACAGATCCAGTGCGCCTTTTACACGCAGCTGGTTCTTTGCCTTCTCGCGAACACTCACAACATCACCCGGCTTGACCTGGTAGGACGGGATGTTCACTACCTTGTCGTTCACCAGGATCGCCTTGTGAGAAACGAGCTGACGGGACTCAGCACGGGTAGAACCAAAACCCATGCGATATACAACGTTATCCAGACGGCCTTCCAGAAGTTGCAGCAGGTTTTCACCAGTCGCACCTTTACCTCGTGCGGCCTCCTTGTAGTAGTTACGGAACTGCTTCTCCAGCACGCCGTAGATACGACGGACCTTCTGCTTTTCACGAAGCTGTACGCCGTACTCGGACAGACGACCGCGACGCGCGCCGTGCATACCCGGCGGAGTCTCGATGTTGCACTTGGAATCGAGCGCGCGAACACCGCTCTTCAGAAAAAGATCTGTCCCTTCACGACGAGACAGCTTGCACTTCGGGCCTATATAACGAGCCATATTTCACTGTCTCCTGTGTTAGACGCGGCGCTTTTTGGGCGGACGACAGCCGTTATGTGGAATCGGCGTCACATCTGTGATGTTGGTGATCTTGTAGCCACACGCATTCAGCGCGCGAACTGCAGACTCACGTCCGGGCCCAGGACCCTTAACCTCTACGTCCAGGTTTTTAAGGCCGTATTCAGCAGCCGCATTACCGGCTCTTTCAGCTGCTACCTGCGCAGCAAAAGGTGTACTCTTGCGTGACCCACGGAAACCGGAACCACCAGAGGTAGCCCAGGACAGGACGTTGCCCTGACGGTCAGAAATGGTCACGATAGTGTTGTTGAAGGACGCGTGAATGTGCGCGACGCCATCAACAACCGTCTTTTTCACCTTTTTACGGGTACGTGTACCTGGCTTTGCCATGTTTGCCTACCTGTTACTTACGAATAGGTTTGCGTGGACCTTTACGGGTGCGTGCGTTGGTCTTGGTGCGCTGGCCACGGACGGGAAGCCCATGACGGTGACGCAGACCACGGTGACATCCGAGATCCTTCAAACGCTTGATGTTCATCTGTACTTCACGACGCAGATCGCCTTCGACAGACACCTTGCCCACTTCAGTACGAAGTGCTTCAAGCTGTTCGTCGCTCAGGTCCTTGACCTTGACGTCCGGCTTGACACCGGTTGCGTCGCAAAGCTTCTGGGCTGTTGTCTTGCCAACACCAAAGATGTAGGTCAGCGAGATAACAGCATGTTTGTGATCGGGTATATTGACACCGGCTATACGTGCCATCCAAATTACTCCGCGTTCAAAGCTTTGCTGTGTGAATTTTCCGCCACAAAAAGGGCGCGAAATAATAGCGCCTGACCCCGCATGGAGTCAAGCGCCATTATTCCGAAACCCGGCAATGTCAGAAACCGCTCCTTTCGGAATCAGCCCTGGCGTTGCTTGTGACGAGGCTCCGAGCAAATGACTCGTACTGAGCCATTGCGACGAATTACTTTGCAGTTACGGCAAATTTTCTTTACCGAAGCGCGTACTTTCATTGTCGACTCCAGTTTTCAAGGGGAACGGGATTAGCCGTTCCGACCATAGCCCTTGAGATTGGACTTCTTCATCAGCGATTCATACTGATGCGACATCAGGTGCGACTGAACCTGCGCCATGAAATCCATCACCACGACTACAACAATCAGCAGTGATGTGCCGCCCAGATAGAACGGAACGTTCCCGGCCACCATCAGGAACTGAGGGAACAGGGATACTGCTGTAATGTACATTGCACCGAACAGTGTCAGGCGGGTCAGAACACCGTCAATATACTTGGCGGTCTGATCACCCGGACGGATGCCCGGAATAAACGCGCCAGAGCGCTTGAGGTTATCCGCAACTTCTTTCGGGTTGTACATCAGCGCTGTGTAGAAGAAGCAGAAGAATACCACTGCTGCTGCAAACAGAATAATGTACAACGGCTGGCTGGGTGCAAGCGCCTGGGACACATCGCTCAACCATTCCATGCCTTCACCCTGACCAAACCACTGCCCGATTGACGCCGGAAACAGCAGAATGGAAGACGCAAAGATGGGCGGAATCACACCGGCCATATTTACTTTGAGGGGCAAGTGGCTGGATTGCTGGGCAAACACCCGGCGACCCTGCTGCCGCTTGGCATAGTTGATGGTCAGCCTGCGCTGCCCACGCTCCATAAAGACCACGAAGCCGATTACAGCCACTGCCAGAACGCCAATACCCAGCACGACCAGCAGGCTCATCTCACCGTTACGGGCCTGTTCGAGCGTCTGGCCGATGGCGCCTGGCAAGCCGGCCACGATACCTGCGAAAATCAGCAGTGAAATACCGTTGCCAACGCCACGCTCGGTGATCTGCTCACCCAGCCACATCATGAACACCGCACCACTCACGAAAGACACAACCGCCACGAAGTGGAAGCTGAAGCTGTCGTTGAAGGTAACACCCTGCGATGCCAGACCGACAGAAATACCAGCACCCTGAACCAGGGCGAGGATAACCGTACCATACCGCGTGTACTGGCTGATCTTCCGACGACCAGCCTCGCCTTCTTTTTTCAGCTGCTCAAGCTGCGGACTGACCGCAGTCATGAGCTGCATGATAATGGAAGCCGAGATGTACGGCATGATACCGAGAGCGAAGATACTCATGCGCTCAAGCGCACCACCGGAAAACATGTTGAACATGCTCAGGATTGTGCCCTGATTCTGCTCAAACAATGCCGCCAGACGGTCCGGGTTGATACCCGGCACCGGAATGTGGGCACCGATCCGGTACACCAGCAATGCCAGGAAGACGAACCAGAGCCGCGATCGCAGCTCTGCCAGTCCTTTACCCGCGCCCGCAGGCAATGATGCGTTCTTGGCCATTTAGTCCTCGACTCGCCTTAGTCTTCGACTTTCCCACCCGCGGCGGCAATTGCCTCGCGCGCGCCTTTGGTTACCCGAAGGCCCTTCACGGTTACCGCACGGCTCAGTTCGCCGGACAGGATCACCTTGGCTTCGCGAATTTCTTCACGAACGATATCAGCCTTCTTGAGGGCTTCCAGATCAACCACGTCACCTTCGACCTTCGCCAGTTCGTTCAGGCGAATTTCGGCAACATAGCGCTGCTGGCGAGAGGTGAAACCAAACTTCGGCAGACGACGGGCCAACGGCTGCTGACCGCCCTCGAAACCGGGGGCTACGCTGCCGCCGGAACGGGCCTTCAGACCCTTGTGACCGCGACCACCGGTTTTACCGAGACCACTACCGATACCACGACCAACGCGCCTGGCGGCCGGACGTGAACCGGGTTCTGGACTAAGTTCGTTCAGACGCATCTTAGTTCTCCTCAACCCGAACCAGGTAATCAACCCGGTTGATCATGCCACGGATGGACGGAGTATCTTCCACTTCCACGGTATGACCGATTTTACGAAGACCCAGGCCCTTGACGCACAGTTTGTGCTTGGGCTGGCAGCCGATGGGGCTGCGGGTCAGAGTTACTTTGATCGTTTTTGCGTTCGCCATGACTTCAACCCAGAATCTCTTCCACGGTCTTACCGCGCTTGGCTGCAATATCTTCAGGCGCCTGTGTCGCCTGGAGACCCTTGATGGTGGAACGTACCACGTTCACCGGGTTGGTAGACCCGTAACACTTGGACAGTACGTTCTGAACACCCGCTACTTCCAGTACCGCACGCATCGCACCACCGGCGATGATACCTGTACCTTCAGAGGCCGGCTGCATGTAGACCTTGGAGCCACCATGCTGAGCCTTGACCGGGTATTGCAGAGTAGTACCGTCCAGCGGAACGTCTACCATGTTCTTGCGTGCAGCTTCCATGGCCTTCTGGATGGCGACCGGCACTTCACGCGCCTTGCCACGACCGAAACCAACGCGACCTTTACCATCACCCACTACAGTCAGTGCGGTGAAGGCGAAAATACGGCCACCCTTAACTACCTTGGCGACGCGATTGACCTGAACCAGCTTCTCCTGGAGCTCAGGCGCCTTCTGTTCGTTAACGCTCATCTTCTCCACCTCTTAGAATTGCAAGCCAGCTTCACGAGCTGCGTCGGCCAAGGCCTGGACACGACCGTGATAACGGTAACCGGAACGGTCAAAAGCAACCTGCTCCACACCTGCTGCCTTGGCGCGCTCAGCAATCAGCTGACCGACCTTCTTGGCAGCGTCCACGTTACCGGTTGCACCCTGGCGCAGTTCCTTATCCAACGTGGAGGCAGTGGCAATCACCTTACTGCCATCTGCAGTCGTGACCTGGGCGTACATGTGACGCGGTGTGCGATGAACGCACAGGCGATTGGTACCCAGCTCACGGATCTTCATGCGCACTTTGCGTGCGCGACGCAATCTTTCGTTATTCGCGCTCATAGTCCCGCCTTATTTCTTCTTGGCTTCTTTGCGTCTGACCTGCTCATCCGCATAACGAACACCCTTGCCCTTATAAGGCTCGGGCGGACGGAACGCGCGGACTTCCGCAGCGACCTGGCCAACCTGTTGCTTGTCGATACCGCGAATCACAACTTCCGTATTGGACGGAGTTTCTGCGGTAATCCCCTCGGGCAGCTCATACTCGACCGGGTGTGAAAAACCCAGTGTCAGATTGAGCTTCTTACCTTGCGCCTGGGCACGGTAACCTACGCCCGTCAACTGGAGCTTTCGCTCAAAGCCTGTGGAGACACCGGTCACCATGTTGTTGACCAGTGCACGAGTAGTACCAGCAAGAGCGCGGGACTGTTTAGCACCATCGCGAGCCGCAAAGCGCAGAACGTTTTCTTCCTGCTTTACTTCAACCGCCTGGTGAATGGTGAATTGAAGCGCTCCCTTGGAGCCCTTCACATTAATTTCCTGTCCGTTCAGCTTAACCTCAACACCGGAAGGCAGCACGACAGGATTATTGGCAACCCTGGACATGTGGTTCTCCTAGAATACGGTGCAGATGACTTCGCCACCCACGCCAGCAGCACGTGCGGCGCGGTCTGTCATAACGCCCTTGGACGTTGAGACAATCGCGACTCCCAAACCACCGGATACCTTCGGCAGTTCCCCGGCGCCCTTGTACTGGCGCAGACTCGGACGGCTGACCCGCTTGATCTCTTCAATAACCGGCTTGCCACCGAAGTACTTCAGAGTGATCGTCAACTCAGGCTTTGCGTCAGCTGAAACGGAAAAATCTTCAACGTAACCTTCGTCCTTAAGGACCTGGGCCACGGAGATCTTCATCTTTGAGGACGGCATCGCAACGTCTGCTTTTGATGCCATCTGTGCATTGCGGATACGGGTAAACATATCCGCAAGCGTGTCTTGCATACTCATTGGTATGAGGCTCCTGATCTTTTTAGTTGTGCAGCGGCGTGCCGCACCGCTTACCAACAGGCACCTGACCGGAGTCAGGGTGCCTATCTTACCAGCTTGCCTTGGTCAGGCCCGGAACATCACCGCGCATGCCGTATTCACGGAGTTTGATCCGTGAAAGTTCGAACTTGCGCAGGACGCCATGGGGACGACCAGTCACCTGGCAACGATTACGAAGACGCGAGGGAGACGCATCACGAGGAAGCTGTTGAAGCTTCATCTGTGCGTTCCAACGGTCATCATCGCTGGTATTCGGGTTCTTGATAATCGCCTTGAGCTCAGCACGCTTCGCCGCAAATTTCGCAACGGTCTGCTCGCGCTTGAGCTCGCGGTTCTTCATGGAAACCTTAGCCATTACACTCGTTCCTTATTTCTTGAACGGAAAGCCAAAGGCTTTCAACAGTTCGCGACCTTCATCGTCGGTACCGGCAGTGGTGGTAATGGTGATGTCCAGACCACGGATCTTGTCGACTCTGTCGTACTCGATCTCGGGAAAAATGATCTGCTCACGCACACCCATGCTGTAGTTACCACGACCGTCGAACGACTTGGGATTCAGACCGCGGAAGTCACGAATGCGGGGAACCGCAATGTGAACCAGGCGATCAAAGAAATCCCACATACGCTCGCCACGCAGGGTAACTTTACAACCGATAGGCCAACCTTCACGGATCTTGAAACCCGCAACGGACTTACGTGCCTTGGTAACAACCACTTTCTGACCTGCCAGGCGCTCGAGATCCGCCACGGCATTTTCAATCAGCTTCTTGTCACCAACCGCTTCGCCGACACCCATGTTAAGGGTGATCTTTTCGATACGCGGCACCTGCATAATGTTCTTGTAGCCGAACTCTTTCTGCAGGGCGGGTACCACTTCCTGACTGTACTGCTCTTTACTGTTAAGCATCGTAACCACCACCGCTTACTGGTTATCGACAGCTTCGTTCGTGGACTTAAAGATCCGCACTTTTGCGCCGTCTTCCTTGGTCTGGAAGCCTACACGATCGGCTTTGCCGGTCTGCGGATTAAAAATAGCCACGTTGGAAGCCTGGATAGGTGCTTCTTTTTCGACGATGCCACCTGGGGCGCCCAGCATCGGGTTCGGCTTGGTGTGCTTCTTGATCATATTGATCCCAGAAACAACCATACGGCCATCGTCCTGAACCTTCAGGACTTTACCACGTTTGCCTTTGTCTTTCCCCGTAGTGACGATTACTTCGTCATCTCGTTTGATCTTTTTCATAACCGGCCTCTGGTCCTCTAAAGTACTTCGGGTGCCAGTGAGATAATTTTCATGAACTTCTCATTACGCAGTTCACGGGTAACCGGTCCGAAGATACGGGTACCAATAGGAGCGTCCTGATTGTTCAGAAGTACTGCCGCGTTTCCGTCGAAACGGATCAGCGAACCGTCGGGACGACGAACACCCTTGCGGGTGCGTACCACGACAGCTTTCAGGACCTGGCCTTTCTTCACTTTACCGCGGGGGATGGCTTCCTTGACGGTCACCTTGATGATATCCCCTACGCTGGCATAACGCCGATGTGAACCGCCCAGGACCTTAATGCACATCACTTGACGCGCACCGCTGTTATCCGCGACTTCAAGCATTGTTTGAGTCTGAATCATGGTTGTTCTCCGGGCGAATTACACCTTGGATGCACGTTCGGTGACTTCCACCAGGGCCCAACTCTTGGTCTTGGAGACCGGGCGGGTTTCCTGAATGGTCACAGTGTCACCGATGTTGCACTGATTACTCTCATCGTGAGCATGGATCTTGGTTGAACGCTTCATGTACTTACCGTACAGCGGGTGTTTCACCTGACGTTCGACCAGCACCACAATGGATTTCTCCATCTTGTTGCTCACGACCTTGCCGCTCAGAGTTCTGGCAGTTTGGGTAGCTTCAGTCATGTCACTGTCCTGCCTTGTCGTTCAAAACTGTTTTCACGCGAGCGATATCGCGCTTCACCTTGGCGAGAAGATGAGACTGATTCAGCTGACCTGTCGCCTTACGCATACGCAGGTTGAACTGCTCCTTCAGGAGGTCGATCAACTCTTTGTTCAGCTCCTCGACGGATTTTTCACGCAGCTCTGTTGCTTTCATCACATCACCGTCCTCGTTACAAAGGTGGTCTGTACCGGCAGTTTGGCCGCAGCGAGAGTAAAGGCTTCGCGTGCTACGTCTTCAGCGACACCTTCCATCTCGTAGAGCATGCGGCCTGGCTGGATCTCAGCCACCCAATACTCGACAGAACCCTTACCTTTACCCATTCGAACTTCAAGCGGCTTGCCGGTGATCGGCTTGTCCGGGAACACCCGGATCCAGATCTTACCGCCCCGCTTGATGCGACGAGTCATGGTACGACGCGCGGCCTCAATCTGGCGCGCAGTTATACGCCCACGGCTGGTCGCCTTCAATCCGTATTCACCGAAGCTCACCTTGTTGGCGCGGTGAGCAAGACCGGTGTTACGGCCTTTCATTACCTTGCGAAATTTGGTGCGTTTTGGTTGCAGCATAAGAGTGCCCCTTTACTTAGAACCTTTCTTCCCAGAGGCTTTCTTGTCAGCACGGACCTGCTCCATACCACCAAGAATCTCACCTTTGAAGATCCATACCTTGACGCCGATTACGCCGTAAGTGGTATGCGCTTCGTAGGTTGCGTAATCAATATCTGCACGCAGAGTGTGCAGAGGTACACGACCTTCGCGATACCACTCGGAACGCGCGATTTCAGCACCCCCGAGACGACCGCCTACCTGAATCTTGATACCCTTGGCTCCCTGGCGCATGGCATTCTGTACCGCACGCTTCATAGCGCGACGGAACATCACACGACGCTCCAGCTGGCCGGCAACGTTTTGCGCTACCAGGCGGGCATCCAGATCCGGCTTGCGGACTTCTTCGATGTTGATGTGCACAGGCACACCCATCATGTCGCTGACTTCGCGACGCAGACGGTCAACATCTTCACCCTTCTTACCGATAACAATACCGGGACGGGCAGTATGGATCGTGATACGGGCGTTCTGAGCAGGGCGCTCGATCACAATCTTGCTGACAGACGCCTTAACCAGACGCTTGTCGAGGAATTCACGAACCTGGATATCGTTCAACAGGTTTTTCGCGTATTCCTTTTTGTCGGCATACCAGACTGAGTTGTGCTCTTTGATCACACCCAGGCGCATACCGGTTGGATTTACTTTATGACCCATCTGAGCATCTCCTACTTGTCGGCGACCTTGACGGTGATATGGCAGGTGCGCTTGAAAATCCGGTCAGCGCGCCCCTTGGCTCGAGCTTTGATTCGCTTGAGCGTCGGACCCTCATCCACCATGACGGTGGAAACCCGCAGTTCGTCAACGTCCAGACCTTCGTTGTGCTCAGCGTTGGCGATGGCAGACTCAAGAGCTTTCTTGATGACTGTTGCCGCCTTTTTCGGGCTGAAAGTCAGAATGTTCAGGGCGTCCTCAACAGCCTTGCCGCGTACTTGGTCAGCGACAAGACGTGCTTTCTGAGCTGAGAGGCGAGCGCCCTTATACTTGGCTGCTACTTCCATTTCGATTACCTCAGAATCAGCGTTTAGCTTTCTTGTCGGCCGCATGACCACGATAAGTACGCGTTGCCGCGAACTCACCCAGTTTATGTCCTACCATATCTTCGGTGACATAAACCGGCACGTGCTGCTTGCCGTTGTGGACTGCAATGGTCAGGCCTACCATCTCCGGAAAAACTGTTGACCGACGGGACCAGGTCTTGATTGGCCGTTTGTCGTTAGCTTCCAGAGCTGCCTCGACCTTCTTCAACAGATGCAGGTCTATAAAAGGACCTTTCTTCAAAGAACGTGGCACAGCAATTACCTCTATGTAGTCGTTTACTTGGCCGAACGACGACGTACTATCATCTTGTCAGTACGCTTGTTCTTACGAGTCTTATGCCCTTTGGTCGGAACACCCCACGGAGTAACCGGGTGACGCCCGCCAGAGGTACGCCCTTCACCACCACCATGCGGGTGGTCAACTGGGTTCATAGCAACACCACGTACTGTTGGACGTTTACCGCGCCAACGTGATGCACCCGCTTTACCAAGCTGCTTGAGACTGTGCTCGCTGTTGGATACTTCACCCAGCGTTGCGCGGCAGTCTACAAGCACCTTTCGCATTTCACCTGAGCGCAGGCGGATGGTGGCGTAAGCACCTTCCCGGGCAACCAGCTGTACGGATGCGCCCGCAGAGCGAGCCAGCTGTGCACCTTTGCCAGGCTTGAGTTCGACGCAGTGGATCACAGAACCGACCGGAATATTCCGGAGCGGCAGCGTGCTGCCCACTTTGATCGGCGCGTCGATACCGGAGCGCACAGGATCACCGATCTGCATACCCTTGGGAGCGACAATGTAACGACGCTCGCCATCGGCATACTTGACCAGCGCAATGTGCGCCGTGCGGTTCGGATCGTATTCCAGGCGCTCAATGACCGCCGGGATACCATCTTTGGTCCGCTTGAAATCGATTACACGGTAGTGCTGTTTATGACCACCACCAATATGACGGGTTGTAATGCGGCCAACATTATTACGGCCACCCGTTTTGCTCTTTCTTTCCACCAACGGCTCGTAAGGGCGCCCTTTGTGCAGATCCGGGTTGTAAAGCTTTACAACGTGACGGCGTCCGGCAGATGTTGGTTTGGTTTTGACGATCGGCATATTACGACCCCTTTACCTTATTCCACATCCAGAAAATCGATGTCCTGACCTTCTGCCAGCTTTACATAAGCCTTACGAATGTCATTACGCTTGCCGAACCCGCGGGTGGTACGCTTGAGCTTACCCTTACGGTTCAGAACCTGAACACCTTCTACGGTGACGTTGAACAACTGCTCAACGGCTTTCTTGATCTCGGGCTTGGTGGCATCCGGAGCAACCCGGAAAACAACCTGGCCGTGCTCGGCCACCAAAGAAGCTTTCTCCGATACGTGCGGCCCCAGAAGGACCTTGTAAATGCGTTCCTGATTCATCCCAGCATCTCCTCGATCTTCTTCAGAGCGGGAACAGTCACAACGACCTTTTCGAAGGCAACCAGGCTGACCGGATCCAGGCCAGCAATGTCGCGCACATCAACGTGCGGGATGTTGCGTGATGCCAGGTGCAGATTCTGCTCGACGTTGTCGGACAGAATCAGTGCGTTGGTCACACCGAGATTCTTCAGCTTGGCGCTGAATGCCTTGGTCTTGGGGCTGTCGACATTCATGTCGTCAACAACAACCAGACGCTCCTGGCGAACCAGCTCGGAAAAAATGGAGCGCATCGCTGCGCGGTACATCTTGCGGTTAACCTTCTGCTCAAACCCACGGGGCCTGGCTGCAAAGGTAACGCCACCGGAACGCCAGATCGGACTACGGATAGTACCGGCACGGGCACGACCGGTGCCCTTCTGACGCCATGGCTTCTTGCCGCCACCGCTAACTTCGGAACGCGTCTTCTGAGCCTTGGTACCCTGGCGCGCACCTGCCATATAGGCAGTAACAACCTGGTGTACCAGCGACTCGTTAAAATCTTTGGCGAATGCGGCGTCGGAAACAGAGATTCCCTTGCCGCTACCTGTAATAGTCAATTCCATCGCACCGCTCCTCAGGCTTTAACTGCAGGCTTGATGACAACATCACCGCCAGTTGCGCCGGGGACGGCACCACTTACCAGCAGCAGGTTGCGCTCGGCGTCGACACGGACAATCTTCAGGTTCTGCACAGTTACCTGAGCATTACCCAACTGCCCTGCCATCTTTTTGCCCTTGAATACCTTGCCCGGAGTCTGGTTCTGACCAATGGAACCCGGTGCACGGTGAGACAGAGAGTTACCGTGAGTGGCATCCTGCATGGAGAAATTCCAGCGCTTGACGCCGCCCTGGAAGCCCTTACCTTTGGACTGACCGATGGCATCTACAATCTGGCCGTCTTCAAAGACCGTTGCAGTGATTTCACCACCGGCTGCGAGCTCTTCACCCTCGCCATCAGCAAGACGGAATTCCCATGTGCCCCGACCGGCCTCAACACCCGCCTTGGCAAAATGGCCCGCTTCGCTTTTGGTAACACGAGAGGAACGACGGGCACCAACAGTCACCTGTACGGCGCGGTAGCCATCGCTTTCAAGAGTTTTCAGTTGGGTAATCCGGTTGGGCTCAACCTCGATTACCGTTACGGGCAATGCCTGCCCGTCTTCCGTAAAAATACGGGTCATACCGGCCTTACGACCGACAACACCAATTGCCATGTTTCACCTCTTAAGTGTACGGGGCTCTCACCCTCTATGGCCTTATGACAGTTACACAGACTGATACCGGGCGGTATCAGCCGAGGCTGATCTGAACGTCTACACCTGCTGCCAGGTCCAACTTCATCAAAGCATCTACTGTCTTTTCCGTCGGCTCAACAATGTCGAGCAGACGCTTGTGAGTACGAATTTCATATTGATCGCGCGCGTCTTTGTTGACGTGCGGAGAAACCAATATCGTGTACTTTTCCTTCCGCGTCGGCAGAGGGATAGGCCCACGCACCTGAGCGCCGGTCCGCTTTGCGGTGTCGACGATCTCCTGCGTGGACTGGTCGATCAGGCGATAATCAAACGCCTTCAACCGGATTCGAATTTTTTGGCTTTGCATGATGCACCAAACTCCACTCGTAGCAGCTACTAGTTAGCCGACCTTCAAAAAAAGGAGCCGCATTGTATGCATAATACCCAACCGTGTCAACTGAGATGCAGATTGACGCGATCGGGCAACATGTGCGGCTTTAACAGAAAAAGGGGCTGAAGTATCAGCCCCTTTTTCCTGGACCAAACGAGCGAATTACTCGATGATCTTGGAGACTACACCGGCACCAACGGTACGGCCGCCTTCGCGAATCGCGAAACGCAGACCATCTTCCATGGCGATCGGAGCAATCAGGGTAACATTCATCTTCACGTTGTCACCCGGCATAACCATTTCCACGCCTTCCGGCAGTTCACAGGAACCGGTTACGTCAGTGGTACGGAAGTAGAACTGCGGACGATAGCCCTTGAAGAACGGAGTATGACGACCGCCTTCTTCTTTGGACAGTACGTACACTTCACACTCGAACTTGGTGTGCGGCTTGATGGTACCCGGCTTACACAGCACCTGACCACGCTCAACGTCGTCACGCTTGGTACCACGCAGCAGAACACCTACGTTCTCACCAGCACGACCTTCGTCCAGCAGCTTGCGGAACATCTCAACGCCGGTGCAGGTGGTCTTGACGGTATCCTTGATACCGACAATCTCGATTTCCTCACCAACCTTGATAACACCACGCTCAACACGGCCGGTTACCACAGTACCACGACCGGAGATGGAGAATACGTCCTCAATCGGCATCAGGAACGGCTGATCAATCGCACGCTCCGGCTCAGGGATGTACTCATCCAGGGCTTCTACCAGCTTCTTGACAGCGGTCGTACCCATCTCGTTATCGTCCTTACCTTCCAGCGCCATCAGCGCGGAACCGGTAATGATCGGCGTGTCGTCGCCCGGGAAGTCATACTGGCTCAGCAGATCGCGAACTTCCATCTCGACCAGCTCAAGCAGCTCTTCATCGTCTACCATGTCCGCCTTGTTCAGGAACACAACGATGAAAGGCACGCCAACCTGACGCGACAGCAGGATGTGCTCACGGGTCTGCGGCATGGGGCCGTCAGCTGCGGAGCAAACCAGGATCGCACCGTCCATCTGGGCCGCACCGGTGATCATGTTCTTCACATAATCCGCGTGGCCCGGGCAGTCTACGTGAGCGTAGTGACGGGTCGGAGAATCGTATTCAACGTGGGAGGTCGCAATGGTAATACCACGCGCACGCTCTTCCGGTGCGTTATCAATCTGGTCAAACGCACGGCTCTCACCCGTTCCCCAGACTTCGTGACATACACGGGTCAGGGCTGCTGTCAGAGTGGTCTTACCATGGTCAACGTGACCAATGGTGCCCACGTTCAAGTGCGGCTTGTTACGCTCAAATTTAGATTTAGACACGGTTACACCTCTTCCTGTTTCTTAAGTCCTGGGGATCAACCCTTTTTAATGATCGCTTCGGCAATGTTCGAAGGAGCTTCCATATAGCGGGAGAACTCCATCGCATAAGACGCCCGGCCTTGCGTTGCTGAACGCAGGTCAGTGGCGTAACCGAACATCTCCGACAACGGAACTTCCGCACGGATGACCTTACCCGAGGGGCTTTCATCCATACCCTGAATCAGGCCGCGACGACGGTTCAAATCACCGACGACATCACCCATGTAGTCCTCAGGGCTGACGACTTCAACTCTCATGATCGGCTCGAGAAGCGCAGGACTGGCCTCCAGAGCGCCTTTCTTCATCGCCATAGAGCCGGCGACCTTGAAAGCCATTTCGTTGGAGTCAACATCGTGGTACGAGCCGTCATACAGGGTCGCCTTGATGCGCAGCAGCGGATAGCCGGCCAGACAGCCGTTCTGCATCTGCTCAGCCATACCCTGCTGGACCGCCGGGATGTATTCCTTGGGAACCACACCACCAACAATCTCGTTCACGAAGATAAAGTTTTCGCCGTCTTCATCATCCAGGGGCAGCGGCTCAAGCTTGATCTTGACGTGACCATACTGACCACGACCACCAGACTGGCGAACAAACTTGCCTTCGACGTCTACCGGCTTGCGGATGCATTCACGGTAGGCCACCTGCGGCTTACCGATATTTGCTTCAACCTTGAACTCGCGACGCATGCGGTCAACGATGATGTCCAGGTGCAGCTCACCCATACCGGAAATAATGGTCTGACCGGATTCTTCATCGGTACGGACACGGAACGATGGATCTTCCTGGGCCAGCTTGCCCAGCGCGACACCCATCTTCTCCTGGTCCGCCTTGGACTTCGGCTCGACCGCAACGGAAATGACCGGCTCCGGGAATTCCATACGCTCGAGGATGATCTTGTGGTTCTCGTCACACAGGGTATCACCAGTCGTGACACTCTTCAGGCCGATGGCGGCGGCAATATCGCCAGCCAGAACCTCTTTGATCTCCTGACGGTCCTTGGAGTGCATCTGAACCATACGGCCGACGCGCTCTTTCTTGCCCTTCACAGAGTTATAGACCCCACTGCCGGACTCCAGTTTACCGGAGTAAACCCGGAAGAACGTCAGCGTACCGACGAACGGGTCGGTCGCAATCTTGAACGCCAGGGCCGCAAACGGAGCGTCGTCGTCCGCCTGACGGGTTTCCTCGGTGCCGTCTTCGTCAACTTCACCACGAATGGCCTTGACTTCGTCAGGCGCAGGCAGGAATTCGATAACGGAGTCCAGAACCGCCTGTACGCCTTTGTTCTTGAAGGCGGAGCCACAGGTGGCAACGACGATCTCGTTAGCAAGCGTACGCATACGCAGACCTTTCTTGATATCGTCAATGCCCAGCTCACCCTCTTCCAGGTAACGCTCCATCAGCTCTTCGTTCGCTTCAGCCGCAGCTTCCATCATCTGCTCGCGGTACTTGGCGACTTCGTCCACCATTTCGGCAGGAACGTCCCGCTGATCATAGGTGGCACCGGAATCCGCCTCGTTCCAGTAGATGGCCTTGTTACGAATCAGGTCGACGATACCTTCGAAGTTGTCCTCAGCACCAATCGGCAACTGGATGGGAACCGCCGTGGCACCCAACCGGTTCTTGATCTGCTCAACGACGCGCAGGAAGTTGGCACCAGCACGATCCATCTTGTTGACGAATACCATGCGGGGAACTTCATACTTGTTGGCCTGACGCCATACAGTCTCTGACTGCGGCTCAACACCGGAAGAACCGCAGAATACAACCACAGCACCATCCAGCACACGAAGTGAACGCTCTACCTCGATGGTAAAGTCAACGTGCCCCGGCGTGTCGATAATGTTGATCCGGTGTTCCGGGTACTGCTTGTCCATGCCCTGCCAGAAACAGGTGGTCGCAGCGGAGGTAATGGTGATACCACGCTCCTGCTCCTGCTCCATCCAGTCCATGGTAGCCGCACCATCATGAACCTCACCGATCTTGTGGGAAATACCTGTGTAGAACAGGACCCGCTCGGTGGTTGTGGTTTTGCCCGCATCAACGTGCGCACAAATACCAATGTTTCTGTAACGCTTGATAGGAGTCTTGCGTGCCACGATATAAACCTCGGCTGTTTAGAAACGGAAGTGAGAGAACGCCTTGTTGGCTTCTGCCATGCGGTGTACGTCTTCACGCTTCTTAACAGCGGAGCCCTTGCTGTCAGCGGCGTCAAGAATCTCACCTGCCAGACGCTGAGCCATGGACTTCTCACCGCGCTTCCGTGAATATTCCACGAGCCAGCGCATGGCCAGCGCGTTCTGACGGGAAGGCCGGACTTCCACGGGCACCTGGTAGGTAGCACCACCCACACGACGGGATTTAACCTCAACCATCGGCTGGATGTTTTCCAGGGCCTTCTCGAACATGTCGATCGGCTCTTCCTTTGATTTCTCGGCAACAATGTCCAGGGCGCCGTAAACAATGCGCTCTGCAACGGACTTCTTGCCACTTTCCATCACGTGGTTGATGAACTTGGCAAGACGTGCACTGCCGAATTTCGGATCCGGGATAATTTCCCGTTTTGCTGCAACTCTTCTTCTAGGCATCGATAAGCCCTTATATATCTAAAAGGTCTTCAGGAACCCCTGAGATAGCAAACTGCTACTCAGCCTTACTCTTACCGTTCTGACAAGCAACGATAAAAGGCACCCGTCCGGGAGATCAGGACTTGGGTCGTTTTGCACCGTACTTGGAGCGGCCCTGCTTACGGTTCTGCACACCCTGGGTGTCCAGCGTTCCGCGAACAGTGTGATAACGCACACCCGGAAGGTCTTTTACTCGACCACCACGGATAAGCACAACACTGTGCTCCTGAAGGTTGTGACCTTCACCACCAATGTATGAGGAAACCTCGAAGCCGTTGGTCAGACGAACACGGCACACTTTACGCAGTGCTGAGTTCGGCTTCTTCGGCGTTGTGGTGTATACACGAGTGCAAACACCACGGCGCTGTGGGCAGGCCTGGAGAGCAGGAACATCGCTCTTGGCTACCTTGCGCTTACGAGGCTTACGCACCAACTGATTAATCGTTGCCATGTAAGCAAACTCCAAAAAACCATATCAATGAAACTTACCCCCTGTGCAGGGGGTAAAATTTAAGGGACGCAAGTGTAAGCCTGCGCCCCCGGACAGTCAAGATGACTGGTCTCTTTTTGACCACCGCGCGGGTAGGTAACTACCCGGAGGCGGCCCGCCGGCCCAACTCAGCTTTCGCGGTTGAGCTCGGCACTCAGAGCTTCTTCCACGTCTGCCGCAGTCACGCCCTGCTCTTCAAGCTCGCGCTTGCGACGACGCTCGCTGTGGTAGGCCAGACCGGTACCTGCCGGAATGAGTCGACCAACCACAACGTTTTCCTTCAGGCCGCGGAGGTAATCCCGCTTGCCGGTCACCGCACCTTCGGTGAGTACCCGGGTGGTTTCCTGGAACGAAGCCGCGGAAATGAACGACTCGGTGGCCAGGGAAGCCTTGGTGATACCCAGCAGCAGACGCTCGAACCGCGCCGGTTCCTTGTCTGCCGCATCGGCCTTTTCGTTTTCTTCCAGTACCTGGGTGATTTCCACCTGATCACCGGACAGCAGCGTGGTATCACCCGGATCGGTGATCTCAACCTTGCGCAGCATCTGGCGAACGATAACCTCGATGTGTTTATCGTTGATGACAACACCCTGCAGACGATAAACGTCCTGGATTTCGTTGGTGATGTACTTGGCCAGAGCAACCACACCCAGCAGACGCAAGATGTCGTGCGGGTTGGACGGGCCGTCGGAAATAACCTCACCCTTTTCAACCGTTTCGCCTTCAAACACGTTCATCTGACGATGCTTCGGAATCAGTACTTCGTAGGCATCGCCATCCTTGGGCGTGATCACCAGGCGCTTCTTGCCCTTGGTTTCCTTGCCGAAGGACACCATGCCGCTGATTTCCGCGAGGATGGACGACTCTTTCGGGCGACGGGCCTCGAACAGGTCGGCAACTCGCGGCAGACCACCGGTGATATCCCGGGTCTTGGAGCTTTCCTGGGGAATCCGCGCAACCACGTCACCCAGCTCGATCTTGGCACCGTTTGCCATGGTGACCAGGGCGTTTGCCGGCAGGAAGAAGATGGCGGTACCACCACCCGGCAGCTCGACCTCTTCACCCTTGGCGTCGATCAGCTGGATCGCCGGGCGGATGTCCTTACCAGCCGCAGGACGCTCTTTCGGGTCGATCACCTCCATGGTGGACAGGCCGGTCAGCTCGTCGGTCTGGGTCCGGACGGTAATGCCCTGGTCCATATTGACGAACCGCGCGGTACCTTCGGCCTCTGCGATTATCGGGTGGGTGTGTGGATCCCACTTGGCGACCGCCACACCGGCTTCAACCGTATCGCCATGTTTCACAGACAGCACGGCACCATAAGGCAGCTTGTACCACTCACGCTCACGACCCTGGTCATCGGCAATAGCCAATGCCGAGGAACGGGATACCACAACCAGTGATCCGTCGCTCTTCTCAATCGACTTCAGATTGTGCAGACGGACGGTACCGCCATGCTTGACCTGAATGTTGTCGACGGCGGACGCCCGGCTTGCCGCACCACCGATGTGGAAGGTCCGCATGGTCAGCTGGGTACCCGGCTCACCGATCGACTGGGCAG
This sequence comes from Marinobacter subterrani, assembly GCF_001045555.1. Lineage (NCBI taxonomy): Bacteria > Pseudomonadati > Pseudomonadota > Gammaproteobacteria > Pseudomonadales > Marinobacteraceae > Marinobacter > Marinobacter subterrani. The sequence continues at coordinate 745,561 of NZ_LFBU01000002.1, read as the reverse complement.
CAATAACGCCCACGGCCTCACCAACGTTCACCCTGTGCCCGCGGGCCAGATCACGGCCGTAGCACTTCGAGCAGATGCCATGACGGGTCTCGCAGGTAATCGCAGAGCGAACCCAGACTTCGTCCACACCGGCGTGCTCAAGGGCCTCAACCGCTTTTTCATCCAGCAGGGTGCCGGCGGAAACAACGGCATTATCCTTGTCTGTCGGGGTAAAGGCATCACGGGCGGTCACCCGGCCCAGCACCCGGTCACCGAGAGGCACAACAACGTCGCCACCCTCGATGTGCGGCGTCATCAGCAGGCCTTCGTCGGTACCACAGTCTTCCTCGGTCACAACCAGGTCCTGGGAAACATCAACCAGACGACGGGTCAGGTAACCGGAGTTTGCTGTCTTCAGTGCGGTATCCGCCAGACCTTTCCGGGCACCGTGAGTTGAGATGAAGTACTGGAGTACGTTCAGACCCTCACGGAAGTTCGCGGTGATCGGCGTTTCGATGATGGACCCGTCCGGTTTGGCCATCAGGCCGCGCATACCGGCAAGCTGACGAATCTGCGCCGCGGAACCCCGGGCACCGGAATCGGCCATCATGTACACGGAGTTGAAAGACTCCTGCATCTCGTATTCGCCGTCTTCGCCTTTCACAGGCTGGCCATCAGGCCCGATGACCTGCTCCTTGGAGAGCCGCTCCATCATGGCCTTGGACACTTTGTCGTTGGCACGAGACCAGATATCGATGACCTTGTTGTACTTCTCGCCCTGGGTAAGCAGGCCGGAAGCATACTGGGTTTCGATATCCTTCACTTCGGCGGAGGCGGCGTCGACCAGCTCGTATTTCTCCGGTGGAATCTCGAAATCGTTGAAGCCGATCGAGATGCCGGACACCGTCGCGTAGTGATAACCCATGTACATCAACTGGTCAGCAAAGATGACGGTATCTTTCAGACCGGCATCCCGGTAACAGGTGTTGATCAGGTTGGAAATTGCCTTCTTGACCATGGGCTTGTTCACCAGGTCATAAGAGAGGCCATCCGGAACGATATCGAACAACAGTGCACGCCCGACCGTGGTATCCACAATGCGGAAGTCTTCGGTACGCTCGCCGCTTTCGTGAATGGTCACTTCCTTCACGCGCACCTTGACGATGGCCTGAAGATCGACCATACCCGCGCCATAGGCCCGGTGGGCCTCTTTAACATCGGCAAACACCATGCCTTCCCCGAGGGCACTCTTGCGCTCACGGGTCATGTAGTACAGACCCAGTACCACGTCCTGGGACGGAACAATGATCGGCTCGCCGTTGGCTGGTGACAGCACGTTGTTGGTGGACATCATCAACGCACGGGCTTCGAGCTGGGCTTCCAGTGTCAGCGGTACGTGCACCGCCATCTGGTCGCCGTCAAAGTCGGCGTTATAGGCGGCACAGACCAGCGGGTGCAGCTGGATCGCTTTACCTTCAATCAGCACTGGCTCGAACGCCTGGATACCCAGGCGGTGTAGAGTCGGAGCCCGGTTCAGCATGATCGGGTGCTCGCGGATGACCTCATCCAGGATATCCCAGACCACGCCTTCCTCACGTTCGACCATCTTCTTGGCGGCCTTGATGGTTGTCGCCAGGCCGCGGTGCTCCAGCTTGGAGAAGATGAACGGCTTGAACAGCTCCAGCGCCATCTTCTTGGGCAGACCACACTGGTGCAGGCGCAGGTACGGGCCCACCACGATCACCGAACGTCCGGAGTAGTCGACACGCTTACCCAGCAGGTTCTGACGGAAACGGCCCTGCTTGCCCTTGATCATGTCAGCCAGTGACTTGAGGGGGCGCTTGTTGGTGCCGGTGATGGCTCGGCCTCGACGGCCGTTGTCCAGCAGCGCGTCCACCGCTTCCTGCAGCATCCGCTTCTCGTTGCGCACGATGATGTCCGGAGCGTTCAGCTCCAGCAGGCGCTTGAGACGATTGTTCCGGTTAATCACCCGGCGGTACAGGTCGTTCAGATCGGAAGTCGCGAAACGGCCGCCATCCAGCGGCACCAGCGGACGCAGATCCGGCGGAAGAACCGGCAGCACGGTCATCACCATGTCACCCGGCTTGTTGCCGGAGTACAGGAACGCCTCAAGAATCTTCAGGCGCTTGCTGAATTTCTTGATCTTGGTTTCTGAATTGGTCTGGGGAATTTCTTCACGCAGGGCGTCAACTTCCGCCTGCAGGTCGATTCCTTCGAGCAGCTCCTTGACCGCTTCGGCACCCATGCGGGCGTCAAATTCGTCACCGAACTCTTCCAGGGCCTCATAGTACTGCTCATCGTTCAGCAGTTGGCCCTTCTCCAGGGTGGTCATCCCCGGCTCGATCACAATAAACGATTCGAAGTACAGAACCCGCTCGATATCGCGCAGGGTCATGTCCAGCATCAGGCCGATGCGCGACGGCAGGGACTTGAGGAACCAGATATGAGCGACCGGGCTGGCCAGCTCGATGTGGCCCATACGCTCCCGGCGGACACTGGCCAGCGCCACTTCCACACCACACTTCTCGCAGATGACACCGCGGTGCTTCAGGCGCTTGTACTTGCCACACAGGCACTCGTAGTCTTTGATCGGGCCGAAGATCTTGGCACAGAAAAGCCCGTCACGCTCCGGCTTGAAGGTGCGGTAGTTGATGGTCTCAGGCTTCTTGACTTCGCCAAAGGACCAGGAACGGATCATGTCAGGCGACGCCAGGCCGATACGGATGGCGTCGAATTCCTTACTTTGGTTCTGGCTCTTGAGAAGATTCAGCAAATCTTTCATCAGTAAAAGCTCCGGATGGCGTTAATCTCGGGCGGGCACCGGTGGTGCCCGCTCACGCTGCCAAAAACAATTCGGCTCACTCGGATTCCAGCTCGATGTCGATACCCAACGAGCGGATTTCCTTGACAAGAACGTTGAAGGATTCGGGCATGCCCGGCTCCATGCGATGGTCGCCATCGACAATGTTCTTGTACATCTTGGTCCGACCGTTCACGTCATCAGACTTGACGGTGAGCATCTCCTGCAGCGTATAGGCTGCACCGTAGGCCTCAAGGGCCCACACTTCCATCTCACCGAAGCGCTGGCCACCGAACTGCGCCTTACCACCCAGCGGCTGCTGGGTAACCAGGCTGTAGGAGCCGGTGGAACGAGCGTGCATCTTGTCGTCGATCAGGTGGTTCAGCTTCAGGATGTACATGTAGCCGACGGTCACCGGACGGTCGAACATGTCTCCGGTGCGACCGTCGTACAGCATGGTCTGGCCCGTGGTGCTCAACCCCGCCAGTTCAAGCATCCGTTTGACTTCGGCTTCCTTGGCACCGTCGAATACCGGCGTTGCCATGGGTACACCGCCACGCAGGTTGTGACACATCTCGAGGATTTCCTTGTCGGACAGGGAATCCAGGTCCACCTTGAACACTTCGTCTGAGTGATTGTAGATCTCATCCAGCAGCTTGCGTAATTCAGCCACCTTGCGCTGTTCATCCAGCATCTGGCTGATTCGCTCACCCAGCCCCTTGGCTGCGGCACCCAGGTGGGTCTCCAGCACCTGACCTACGTTCATCCGCGACGGAACGCCCAGCGGGTTCAGAACGATGTCGACCGTGTTGCCATGCTCGTCATAAGGCATATCCTCAATCGGCATAACCGCAGAGATAACACCCTTGTTACCATGACGACCGGCCATCTTGTCACCCGGCTGGATGCGACGCTTGATTGCCAGGTACACCTTGACGATCTTCAACACACCCGGAGCAAGATCATCACCCTGCTGAAGCTTGCCTTTCTTGTCATCAAAGCGTGCTTCGTGCTCCTTCTTGCGATCTTCCAGACCCTGCTCGGATTTCTCCAGCAGCTCGTTCAGGCTCTCGTCTTTCATCCGGAGCTTGAACCAGTCTGAACGCGGCAGCTCGGCCAGGTAGCCCTCGTCCAGGGTGGCACCCTTTTTCAGGCCCGGCCCACTGATCACTTCCTGACCTTTCAGAGCGCTCATCAGACGTTCGAAGGTTGCACCTTCAACAATCCGGTACTCGTCCTTAAGGTCCTTGCGGTATTGATCCAGTTGCTCTTTCTCGATCGACTGCGCTCGCTGGTCCTTCTCGATACCGTCACGGGTAAAGACCTGGACGTCGATAACAGTACCGCGGGTGCCTGTCGGCACACGGGAGGAGGTGTCCTTAACATCCGACGCCTTCTCACCGAAGATGGCGCGCAGCAGCTTCTCTTCCGGAGTCAGCTGGGTTTCACCCTTCGGTGTCACCTTGCCCACCAGAATATCGCCAGGCCCTACTTCGGCACCGATATACACAATCCCGGACTCATCCAGCTTGGACAGCGCACTTTCACCAACGTTCGGAATATCCGCGGTGATTTCTTCGCTACCCAGCTTGGTATCCCGAGCCACACAGGTCAGTTCCTGAATGTGAATGGTGGTCAGGCGGTCTTCCTGAACCACTTTCTCGGAGATGAGGATGGAGTCCTCAAAGTTGTAACCGTTCCAGGGCATGAACGCGATACGCATGTTCTGCCCCAGCGCCAGCTCACCCAGGTCGACCGACGGACCGTCTGCCAGCACGTCCCCACGGGCAATCACATCGCCCTGGCGCACAATAGAGCGCTGGTTGATACAGGTGTTCTGGTTGGAACGGGTGTACTTGGTGAGGTTGTAGATATCCACACCGGCATCACCCGCCTCGGTTTCCTCATTGTTCACACGGACCACAACACGGGCCGCATCGACACTTTCGATAACGCCGCCGCGACGGGCCGTGACACACACGCCGGAATCCTGAGCCACCGTCCGTTCAACACCGGTACCCACCAGAGGCACCTGGGAACGCAGGGTCGGAACCGCCTGGCGCTGCATGTTAGCTCCCATCAGGGCGCGGTTGGCATCGTCGTGCTCCAGGAACGGAATCAGTGACGCCGCAACCGACACAACCTGCCGTGGCGAAACGTCCATGAAGTTGACGCTTTCCGGCGGCGTAACGGTGAACTCGTTCTGGTGACGTACGGTAACCAGTTCATCGGTCAGGCGCTTGGTCTTCTCGTCCATGGCCGCACTGGCCTGGGCGATGACGTAATTGCTCTCCTCGATGGCAGACAGATACACCACTTCGTCGGTGACCACACCCTCAACCACTTTCCGGTACGGACTTTCCAGGAAGCCGTAGGAGTTTGAACGGGCATAGGTTGCCAGCGAGTTGATCAGACCGATGTTCGGGCCTTCCGGTGTCTCGATCGGGCACACACGACCGTAATGAGTCGGATGTACGTCACGAACCTCAAAGCCGGCACGCTCACGGGTCAGACCGCCCGGGCCAAGGGCCGAGATACGGCGCTTGTGAGTCACTTCCGACAGCGGGTTGTTCTGATCCATGAACTGGGACAACTGGCTGGAACCGAAGAACTCCTTGACGGCGGCCGCCACGGGCTTGGCGTTGATCAGGTCCTGCGGCATCAGGCCTTCACTCTCGGCCAGGCTCAGACGCTCACGAACGGCACGCTCAACCCGCACCAGACCCACCCGGAACTGGTTTTCGGCCATTTCACCAACACAGCGAACCCGGCGGTTACCCAGGTTATCGATGTCATCCACATTGCCCTGGCCGTTACGGATATCGATCAGGGTCTTGAGGACATCAATAATGTCAGCGTGGGTCAGGGTGCCTTCACCGGTGCTTTCTTCCCGGCGCAGACGGCGGTTGAGCTTCATGCGGCCAACCGCTGACAGGTCATAGCGCTCTTCGGAGAAAAACAGATTATTGAACAGGTTTTCAGCCGATTCCTTGGTGGGCGGCTCGCCCGGGCGCATCATCCGATAGATTTCAACCAGCGCTTCCAGCGGGGTGCGGGTCGGATCGATACGCAGGGTGTCGGACATGAACGGACCGCAGTCCAGATCGTTGGTGTAAAGGGTTTCGATTTCCTTTACGCCCGCATCCAGGATTTTGGTAACCAGCTCCTCGGTCAGCTCCGAGTTACATTCAACCAGGACTTCACCGGACGCCTGATCGATCATGTCCTTGGCCAGAACGCGGCCATACAGGTACTCGGTCGGCACCTCAAGCTCGTTGATACCGGCTTTTTCCAGCTGCTTGATGTGACGGGCAGTAATCCGGCGACCTTCCTCGACAATCACGCTGCCGTCATTGTCCTTGATATCGAAGGTGGCAATGTCACCGCGCAGACGGCTCGGCACCAGTTCCAGCTTGCACGTCTCCGCGCCCAGGCTGAATTTACTGGTTTCAAAGAACATCTCGAGCATCTGCTCGGAGGTGTAGCCCAGTGACCGCAGCAGGATAGACGCCGGCAGCTTCCGACGACGGTCGATACGAACGAACACGGCGTCCTTCGGATCAAACTCGAAATCCAGCCAGGAGCCACGGTAAGGAATCACCCGCGCCGAATACAGCAGCTTGCCGGAAGAATGGGTTTTACCCTTGTCGTGATCGAAGAACACGCCCGGTGACCGGTGGAGCTGGGAAACAATAACGCGCTCGGTACCGTTGATAACGAAGGTACCGTTCTCGGTCATCAGGGGCATTTCGCCCATGTACACTTCCTGCTCTTTAATGTCCTTGATCGCCTTGTTCGACGACTCCTTATCGTAAATGATAAGGCGGACTTTCACCCGCAGCGGCGCTGCATAGGTTACGCCCCTAAGCTGGCATTCCTTGACATCAAAAACCGGCTCGCCAATACGATAACTGACGTATTCGAGTGCGGCATTGCCAGAGTAACTGACAATCGGGAATACGGATTTGAATGCTGCGTGAAGACCGGTTTCCCGACGGTCCTCAGGAGCGGCTTCCATTTGGAGGAAGTCCCTGAACGAATCCAGCTGAATAGACAGCAAATAGGGGACGTCCATCACGGAAGGCAATTTACTGAAATCTTTGCGAATCCGCTTTTTCTCGGTGTAGGAGTAAGTCATCTGCATTCCCCAGCTTTAGACCTGATACCTGGTATCAAGAAGCAACCATTGTTCTGCTTCGGGGCCGAATTGCTCGGCTTATCGCGCCGTCTTGAACAAGACTCTGGCTGTAGGTTATATATCTGACATCAACCTGCAATTGCTCACCAGACTCTATAGCATATACAACAGAAAAAGGCCGGTGGCATAAAGCCACCAGCCTGACCATGCTTATTGCACGGTTTCGATCAACAGCCGACTCTTACTTGAGCTCAACAGAAGCGCCTGCTTCCTCAAGCTTCTTCTTGGCTTCTTCAGCGTCAGCCTTGCTGGCTGCTTCCTTGATAACGGAAGGCGCGCTGTCGACCATTTCCTTAGCTTCTTTCAGACCCAGGCCGGTCAGTTCACGAACGGCCTTGATTACGTTTACTTTCTTCTCACCAGGACCGGTAAGTACAACGTCAAACTCGGTCTGCTCTTCAGCGGCAGCTTCGCCACCAGCAGCAGCGGCCGGTGCAGCAGCAACTGCAGCAGCGGCAGAAACACCGAATTTCTCTTCCATTGCTTCAACCAGCGCAACAACGTCCATTACGCTCATTTCAGCAATTGCGTTCAAAATGTCTTCGTTAGACAGAGCCATGACTTTCTCCCAAAAATATAAAAAATGGTGTTCAACAGAATCAAGCAGCTTCTTGCTTCTGGTCGCGAACTGCCGCTACAGCACGAGTCACTTTCGAAGGAACTTCGTTCAGTGTCCGTGCCAGCTTGGTGATCGGTGCCTGTGTTACTGCAGCCAGCATTGTCAACGCTTCGTGACGTGTTGGCAGCTTGGCAAGACGATCGATCTGGTCTGCACCCATCAGCTCTCCGCCGACGGCCAGTCCCTTGATCTCGAACGCCTCTTTCTCTTTGGCAAAATCCTTCAGCAGGCGCGCAGCCGCACCCGGATCTTCCATTGAGAATGCCAGAATGGTCGGGCCAACCAGCGCTTCATCAATGCACTCGAACTCGGTACCTCGAATCGCGATCTTCGCCAGGTTGTTACGAACAACCTTCAGACGCACGTTTTCGGCACGAGCCTTGGCACGAAGCGCCGTCATGTCACCAGAGGTCACACCACGGTAATCAGCCAGAACCACAGACAGAGCACCACCGGCAGTCTCGTTGACTTCAGCGACGATCGCTTTCTTGTCTTCGAGTCTAATTGCCACTGGATTTCTCCTCGATTTCGCCGGGGATATCCCGGCAAACCCACATATACCCCTCGCGGGGCTCCTAACGGTGTTTGGGTTCAGAGAGAACGTCTTCACACCGTCTGCGCAGGCGTTGCTTTAACCCTTGCCGCGCTTCCGGGGTTACCAGGAGCGCATCGGGGGCCTGCGGTCTTTGACAGCCTTGGCTTCCGCCCAGACTACAAAGTGACTAACGCTCAGAGAATCAGATGTTCAGACCGCTCTGATCGATAGTCAGGCCAGGACCCATAGTCGAGGAAACGGTGATCTTCTTCAGATACACACCTTTCGCCGACGACGGCTTGGCCTTTTTCAGGTCTGCTACCAGAGCCTCAAGGTTTTCCTTGATGTTCTGTGCAGAAAACTCAACGTTACCCAGCGGAGCGTGGATAATGCCGTTCTTGTCGGTGCGGTAACGAACCTGACCAGCCTTGGCGTTTTTGACCGCAGTCTCAACGTCCGGAGTCACAGTACCGACCTTCGGGTTCGGCATCAGGCCACGGGGGCCGAGAATCTGGCCCAGCTGACCAACAACACGCATGGCGTCCGGTGTGGCGATAACCACATCGAAATCCATGTTGCCTTTTTTAACTTCATCTGCCAGGTCATCCATGCCCACGATATCCGCACCGGCGGCTGTGGCTTTCTCGGCATTGGCGCCCTGGGTGAACACCGCTACGCGGACCGTTTTACCGGTGCCGTGCGGCAGAACAGTGCTGCTGCGAACAACCTGATCGGATTTACGCGCATCAACACCCAGATTGACGGCCACGTCCACGGACTCTTTGAACTTCACGTTCTGACCCAGCTCGACCAGCAAGGCAACTGCCTCGTCAACAGAGTAGGAACGGGCAGAGTCTACCTTTTCACGAATAAGCTTCTGACGCTTGCTCAGCTTTGCCATGTTACAGGCCCTCCACGTTCAGGCCCATACTGCGGGCTGTTCCTGCAATGGTACGAACCGCTGCGTCCATATCGGCAGCAGTCAGATCCGGCTCTTTGGTCTTGGCGATCTCTTCAAGTTGCTCGCGAGTCACGGTACCAACTTTGTCGGTATTCGGGCGACCGGAGCCACTCTTGATGCCAGCAGCCTTTTTAAGAAGAACCGGCGCAGGCGGCGTCTTGGTAATAAAGGTAAAGCTGCGATCACTGTAAACTGTGATGACAGTCGGAATCGGAAGGCCCGGCTCCATATCCTGGGTCTTTGCGTTAAACGCCTTACAGAACTCCATGATGTTTACGCCACGCTGGCCCAGTGCAGGGCCGACGGGGGGACTCGGGTTGGCCTTGCCGGCAGCAACCTGAAGCTTGATATAGGCTTCGATCTTCTTCGCCATGACAAATCTCCTGTGGGTTCGAACGCCTTTCGGCTCCCCGTTAGTTACAACTGCAAAATGCAGACACAAAAAGCCCGCGTCGCCTTGGCGCGCGAGCTTTCAGTTTTATCGTTGCCGGTCAGTCCTTCTCGACCTGCCCAAACTCCAGCTCGACCGGAGTTGAACGACCGAAAATCAAAACAGCAACTTTGACACGACTCTTGTCGTAGTCGACTTCTTCCACAACACCATTGAAGTCAGCAAACGGCCCTTCAACGACACGAACAACCTCACCCGGCTCAAACAGAGTCTTGGGCTTGGGCTTGTCTGCACCACTCTCGACACGACGCAGAATTGCGTCCGCCTCTTTCTCAGTGATCGGTGCCGGCTTATCCTTGGTGCCGCCGATAAAACCCAGAACCCGCGGCGTATTCTTTACAAGGTGCCACGTCGCGTCATCCATTTCCATCTGGACCAGTACGTACCCGGGGTAGAATTTGCGCTCACTCTTGCGCTTCTTCCCCTCACGCATTTCGACGACTTCCTCGGTCGGAACCAGGATTTCGCCGAACCTGTCCTCCATGCCGTCAAGAGCAACCCGCTCTTTCAGGGCGCGCATCACCTGCTTTTCGAAGCCAGAATACGCATGAACGACGTACCAGCGCTTAGCCATTGCCCACTCCTGTTAACCGATAAACCCGGCGACCAGCAAGCTGATCAGCGAATCCATGCCCCACAACAACAGCGCAACGACCAGCACAAATACCACAACAATTGCGGTTGTCTGCACCAATTCGGGCCTGGTGGGCCATACCACTTTCCGGATCTCCACCCTCGCTTCCTTCAGCAGCGTCGCAAAGCGACGACCACGATCGGTTTGAAGGGCAACAAGCGCCGCAACAATCGCGAGACCTACAAGAGCCAGAACCCGGTACAGCAGAGACTCGGCACTAAAATACTGATTCCCCACCACACCGATGGCGATCAGAACGAAAACAACCAGCCACTTCAGGAAATCGAAACGGCTGGCTGACTGAACGGCTTTTGACTCCATAGGAATCAACTTATGTATCCGGATGTTAAAAAATGGCAGGCCAGGAGGGAATCGAACCCCCAACCTGCGGTTTTGGAGACCGCTGCTCTGCCAATTGAGCTACTGGCCTGCACCGAAACTACTCAGCGCACTTACTCTCGAGCAAATTACTCGATGATCTTGGAGACTACACCGGCACCAACGGTACGGCCGCCTTCGCGAATCGCGAAACGCAGACCATCTTCCATGGCGATCGGAGCAATCAGGGTAACATTCATCTTCACGTTGTCACCCGGCATAACCATTTCCACGCCTTCCGGCAGTTCACAGGAACCGGTTACGTCAGTAGTACGGAAGTAGAACTGCGGACGATAGCCCTTGAAGAACGGAGTATGACGACCGCCTTCTTCTTTGGACAGTACGTACACTTCACACTCGAACTTGGTGTGCGGCTTGATCGAGCCCGGCACACACAGAACCTGACCACGCTCAACGTCATCACGCTTGGTACCACGCAGCAGAACACCCACGTTCTCACCAGCACGACCTTCGTCCAGCAGTTTGCGGAACATCTCAACGCCGGTGCAGGTGGTTTTCACGGTATCCTTGATACCGACGATTTCCACTTCGTCACCCACCTTGATGATGCCACGCTCAACACGACCGGTTACCACAGTACCACGACCGGAGATGGAGAATACGTCCTCAATCGGCATCAGGAACGGCTGATCAATCGCACGCTCCGGCTCAGGGATGTACTCATCCAGGGCTTCTACCAGCTTCTTGACAGCGGTCGTACCCATCTCGTTATCGTCCTTACCTTCCAGCGCCATCAGCGCGGAACCGGTAATGATCGGCGTGTCGTCGCCCGGGAAGTCATACTGGCTCAGCAGATCGCGAACTTCCATCTCGACCAGCTCAAGCAGCTCTTCATCGTCTACCATGTCCGCCTTGTTCAGGAACACCACGATGAAAGGCACGCCAACCTGACGCGACAGCAGGATGTGCTCACGGGTCTGCGGCATGGGGCCGTCAGCTGCGGAGCAAACCAGGATCGCACCGTCCATCTGGGCCGCACCGGTGATCATGTTCTTCACATAATCCGCGTGGCCCGGGCAGTCTACGTGAGCGTAGTGACGGGTCGGAGAATCGTATTCAACGTGGGAGGTCGCGATGGTAATACCACGCGCACGCTCTTCCGGTGCGTTATCAATCTGGTCAAACGCACGGCTCTCACCTGTCCCCCAGACTTCGTGACATACACGGGTCAGGGCTGCTGTCAGAGTGGTCTTACCATGGTCAACGTGACCAATGGTGCCCACGTTCAAGTGCGGCTTCTTACGTTCAAACTTTGACTTAGACATTCGACCAATCTCCCTAATCAACCAGGATCGTAACGTTGACCGGATAAATAATGGAGCTCATGACCGGAATTGAACCGGTGACCTCATCCTTACCAAGGATGTGCTCTACCGACTGAGCTACATGAGCATTGCAAAAATTGGAGCGGGCAGCGGGAATCGAACCCGCGTCATCAGCTTGGAAGGCTGAGGTAATAGCCACTATACGATGCCCGCGAGCAATTAGTGGTGGAGGGGGCAGGATTCGAACCTGCGAAGGCGATGCCGTCAGATTTACAGTCTGATCCCTTTGGCCACTCGGGAACCCCTCCGAGTCGAACTTGCTTACACAAATCCGTCAAAACTTAAAGTGGAGCTGGCGGACGGAATCGAACCCCCGACCTGCTGATTACAAGTCAGCTGCTCTACCAACTGAGCTACGCCAGCTCACAATCGCCTCGTCAGCGAGGGCGGTATACTACGGATTTTTCTCTGGCGTTGCAACACCTTCACAAGGCCTGATTTCGACGAAATCAAAATTGCTGCCGTAATCCGTTTTTACCGCCTTGACCAGCGCCTCTGCGAGGTCTGGCTCAGCCTCAAAAACGAGCGCGTAGCTTATCTGATTTCGGGGGAAGTTGGCCAGTACCGCATTAAGATTCTGGCGCTTTTTTTCTTCCAGCACGGAAATTGCAGATTCCCGGTGCTCAAACAGGCCAAGGGAAATGGCATTTCGGTACTCGCCCTCCGTGACGAGGTAGGAGTCGATACCCTGGCGCTGAATATCCCGAAACTCTCGCAAGGCGACCTCCTCTGGCTGCGGCGGGATGAGCACCCAATGCAGCGGGGCCAGATGCCGCTCGACCTCCTCAACGGCAAACTCTGCCTCGCGGGCAAGAGGCTGGTGACGGATCAGTTGCCGGGCCCTCTCCTGCGTACCTATCCAACCAAGGCGCACACAGGATAGTGGAGAACTTCGGGATAACGGAGGCTCTGCGCCGGACGGATCCTCGGGGGCGGAGGGCTTCAGGCTTGCAACCCGCGGGAGGCTGCCGCTTGCCACCTCGGCCATACCTCCGGAAGGCCCCAGGTACGCCGGAAGATAATAGATGCCCACACTCACAAGCAGCAGCAGCAGCGCCAGCCATCTCATCAGGAGGCTTCCTCGCCGGCAACCGCACGGAGGCCGGCCAGCACCAGGTCGGGGCGATGGATGCCCGACAGCCCGAGATCAATGAGCCGCGGGGCATCCCCCCCAGTAACCAGGACATCGGTAAGGCCGAACTCGCTGGTATCCCGCCCTATACGGGCAATCATGGCATCCGACAGCCACGCAAGCCCATGATTGACGCATTCCCCGGTACTTTTACCTGGCGCGGTTGCCAAAACCTGCTCAGGATCGAACCCGATGCGAGCGGCATCGGTTTTGAGGCTCCGCAACATCATCTGCAAGCCCGGGAGAATATATCCGCCAAGATGCCGGCCGTGCGGGTCTACGTAGTCAACGGTGACCGCACTGCCGGCATCCACAACAGCAAACCCTTGTTTGTGGTCCAGCCACGCCCCATACATGGCATGCCAGCGGTCGGCGCCCATCCGTTTGTAGTCGGAATAGGCGTTCCGGAGCCCACCCCGTTCCGGCTCTGCCCAATAACAACAAGCGGCCACAGCACTCAGCCTAGAGAGGTAATCGAGCAGCCTCCCGCGCTTCTCTTCCGACGCCACCGTTGACACCGCAATGCTGCGAATATCCGAGGCATAACGTGTCAGGCCGGGGAAGGGGTTCTCCTCATCCAGCACGCCCGCACCGCTGGCTACCGTCTCACCGGCTTGATCGAGACACCATTTGAGCCGGGTATTCCCGGCATCGACGTAGAGCTTCATTGCATTACCCGCAGACTGATCTCTCCGGCCCGTACCGGTACGACTCCGTCAGTGGTCTGTATCTGGTAGTTTCCATTGTCATCAATGCCGCAGCCAACCCCTTCAATCTCGCCACCTTTCGCCTGAAGGGACTTCCCTTTAAATATATCGCGCCGCTGCCAGGGCTCGCGGAAGTCCCGGAAACCCAGGTCCGAAAAAACCGGAACCGCATCCAGGACGGCATCAATAACGGCGCCCGCTATCTGATTCCGCGACCACTCGATCTCCGGACACGCCCTGGCAAGGCTGCTCCATGGTTGATCAACCCCTTCTGTCCGGGACATGTGGACATTTAACCCGATACCGGCAATCACCTGAACCACACCTTCTTCAAGCTCGCCCTGCAATTCCACAAGAATTCCGCCCAGTTTACCGTCCGGAAGAAAGATGTCATTGGGCCACTTGAGCCCGACTTCCGGCACGCCGAGCTGTTCAAGCGCGTTGGCCACGGCAACGCCCAGCACCAGGCTCAAGCCGTCAAGAACGCCAAAGCCACCATGAAAGGTAAGCCCAATGCTCAAGTACAGATTCTCACCCCGAGGACTTTGCCAGACGCGCCCCCTGCGCCCGCGTCCCGCAGTCTGGCAATCGGCCATCACCACCGGAATTTTCCCGGCGCCAGCCGGGATCTGCCGGAGGACTTCGGCATTGGTTGAATCCACTTCATCAAGCACGTTCAGAAACAGTGAACCCCGACGTGCCGGTGCGAGACACTCAAGTACAGAATCCCGGTCAAGAAGATCCAGTCGGGAGGTGAGCCGATATCCGCGTCCGCGAATCGTGGCAATCTCAGCGCCCTCGTCCATGGCACGACGGATCTGCTTCCAGATAGCGGTGCGGCTGACACCCAGGCGTGAGGCCAGGGATTCTCCGGAATGAACCTGTCCGTCACTGAGAAGCTCTAAAAGTGCCTTGGATTTCATAAGACGCATCCAGCCATAAGAATGAGTAAGGCCGGATTAAACACCAGGGAGGCGAAAAAAACAAAGATGCCGGTCAGGCGATGCGAATCCACCGCGGATCCATCAGGGAATCGGCGTCGCGGTGAGATTTGCCTTGATATCGAAGTTTTGCATTCGAACGCCATAAACCGCCGTCCGGGCGCCACCCGCCGGATGAACCAGATCGATATTGTTGATGGAGAGCTCCTTGAACTGACTCCGCGCCTTCACGGCAAAACCGAGCGGCCGGTTTTGCACTTCCTCGGCTGTGGGACTCGACACATACCGATACCCGGCAGTAGCCGCCGCATCCATGATTTTTTCATCACCCCGGCTTCCGACCACACCCAGTGAATCGGCGCCGTCGGCCTTCTTCACAACCCGGGTCTGATACACATCCACTGACAGGTCGGTACGGATACCGAAGCTGTTGTCATCCGAGCCGTTTCCGTCAAAATCACCGCCATCGCTGGTGTGGATGTCGTTCAACACCAGCCGGGTACCGGTTCCGTTAATCTCCCGGCCGGCACCATCCACCTGCCGGTTGGTTTCCCAGACCAGGGTATTTTTCCGGGTGTCACTGACACCCCTGGCGAATATCTGCTTCAGTTTAACCGTAAGCCCCTCTTCGCCCCGGCTCTCCCAGACACCGCCGGAAGCCTCGCACGCGGCAGCGCTGCTGCCCACGCCGCCGGCGCAGACAGCCCCGGCGCCACCCGGAATAACAGTCATGCTGCTGCCGGTTTCATATTCCTGTACGACAAACCGCCCGAAACTCCGGCCAGACTCCTTGTCACCGACCCTCAGGTTTCCGATATCCATGGTACTCCAGGCTTCGCCAGTCCTAATCGCAAGCCCTTCTTCGCTCAAGTCGACCGTCATGCCCCGGACATGGCCGCTGTAGTCCATGTCGGTAATCCACAGCCCCCGCTGGCTGACCTCGCCAGTACCCGGGTCGTAGGGTACGGCAATGATTGCCGCCTTGCCGTTGTGAATCCGGATATCGGAGTTGATGGTGATGCCCTCGCCCGAGGCACCTCCGGCACCCAGGGTGACCTGTCCGTCCAGCTCAAATTCGTAGGCCGGATAAACGCCCAGGGCAAGCAACAGCTCTGTGCCGCCCTGCAAAGGTGCATCCTCGCTTCCCACCCGCAGGCCATTCAGGCGGTAGCCGGCCTTGATACCCTCAAACCCGATACGCAACCCATCGAAGAACCGGGTTCCGTTATTCACTTCCTTGCGCGTCACATTGACCGTTACATCGCCCCGCCCCCAAGACTGCAAGCCACTGAATATCACCCGGTTGCCATCTTCCGTGTAACTGAAATCGGCCAGACGCAGGCTCCATTCTGTTGCCAGGCGCAGCCCCTGGGGCCCTGCGTCTGCATGCCCACCGCCCTGAAGGTAGATAGCGTTGGAATAGTGGCGACCATTGAAGACCTGGTCCGCAAGCAAAAAGCTGAGGTTGACCTGGCCCAGGCTTTTACCATTAACCCCCATTTCAATCGCTCCGATCCGGAGCTCACCCTCCAGCGAGCCGAGCGTCAAAGCCAGCGCAGGCCGGCTCTGCCAGTCCGGTGCCACATCCAGCCTCAGATCATTGATCCGGTATGCACCCGTAATATCCCGCAGTGCCAGAGTGTGACCATCATCGTTATAGAGTAAGGACGCTGAGCGAATCACCGTGTTGTTATCGATCCGGAGACCTTCCCCCAGGCGGCCACCGGCCGTGATTGCCGTTTCGGATGAAAGCTCATACTGGCCGCTCAGACCACCGTAACTCGGCAGCAGTTGGCCGGTGTCTGAATCGACACTTACTCCGTGGTTCCGTGGGTTGCCGCTGTAACGGATTGCCCCCACGCTCCAGTCACCCACAATACGGGGAGCAGACAACTCCAGGGTATTGCCGACCACATCCAGCGTGACCCCAAGAGCCTCGGCCCTCATGGTGATATCGTCGAGGAATACCTCGTTTCCGTTGGTGCGATACCCCAGTCGGCCGCCGGTCATGGTATAGGCAGAGTCAAATGTATAGCCCGCCCCCCCGAGGGCGCCGCCCGGACGGAGAGTGAGGTAGCCCTCAAGGGAATGATCGAAAAAGATTCCACCCATGCTGACACCCGGCGCACCGGCAAGACGGATATCCCCAAACTCGATCCGCCGGTCCTCAACCAGGTAATCCAGGTTAAGAGACGCATCATCCGCAATATCGACCCGGATCAGATGATACGCCTGTCCCGATGGATCGGACGCTGAGCCAATCCTGAATCCCTCAAGGTGCAGACCATTACCATCATCAGAATAGGACAGCCGATCCGCAGACAAGTCAAGATCCAGCTCCATGGTGAGACCGCTCTGGCCACGGACATCGGCCAGGGCCGAGTCGGACAGGCTTTGCATTTCTGCCAGCGCGCCGGAAGAAACCACAAGACAGGCAACAGCCACCGGGATAGCGGGCAATCGCTTCAGATAACATTGAAATCCCATAGGCTTGAGAACCCCCTCTGTTACGGCTTGCCCGCCGGAAACACCAGCAGATTTCCTTCCATTACCGCTTCGCCCTGCATCTGAATGGAAAATATATCGGTCTGCTGGAAGCCCGGGTCCGTTGGGCGCGCCGTGCTGCTGCCGGCAATCTTGAACTGCACATCATTGAACCGGACCGTGTTTGGCAGCCCCAGCTCGATCACATCCTGATTGAAACGCTCCCCGTCGCCGGCAAACCCCGAATCAATTTTTCGGACTCGGAGGGTCAGGCCTTCAAAGGCAAAGCTACCGCGGAGTTCGTCAACCACCATCCACCCTCCGCCTTCCTTGAGGCGATAGGCGAAACGGGCGCCGCACTTCTTAGATGCATCGTCACATCGCCCGAAGTAGCTGTTTTCGACGGGACCGCCCATCTCATTGATACTTATGTCACCGGAAAGGTAGATACCACCCTGGCCGGCAATCCCGGACATGGCATCATCGGCCAGGGGCGACAGCTCCGCCACCACCGGCAGTGGCGCGGCCAAAACCGGCAGCAGGAAAAAAACGATTCTCAGTTCCGGCATGGTCATTGCCCAAGGTCCCTGGTTTTGATGTTCAGGTGCTGGATCAGCATTCCCTGCACTCGCGCAGACCCAAAATCACGATCGCCGACGCTTAAGTTACCTATCGTCAGATTGCTGCGGAACTCGGGGTTGGTGTAATAGGACTCATAAAAGTCCCAGGTTTCCGCATCACTGTTCCCCCTGAGCCCATCCGCACCGATGTCACCCGGCCGGGGAGCACGAATCGTCTGCACCTCGGCCACGAAGTTTCCGCTGCCGTCGACATCGAAAAACATCGGTTGTAACTGGTTGCCCAGAACTAACTCGAGGACAAAGTTGCTCAGACGGATCCGCGAGCCGCAAGTGGCACCGTCCTGAGAACAGGCGTTGATTGAGAGCTCCGGAGAATAGAAATCAAGCCTGAACTGACCGGCCATCTGGCGACGATCGCTGTCGCCCCAGAGTCGCAGGTAGCTTCCGTCAATGACGGCACTTTTCGCATGAATATTGATATTGGCGGACCGGTCGGCACCCACGGCGACATTCATCTGCATGCCGATATCCGCACGTTCGCCAATATAGCTGGCAGTGGCTGGGCGGCTGGAGCAGGTACCACTTCCGAAAGAGGCAGTAGCAGCAAGACAGTTATACCCCTGCTCCGCCGGCACCATTGACGGCGCAGCAAATTCCAGAACCGCCCTGTTGGCAATTCCGATGGAGTTGCCATCCACCACATCGATGCGCCAGGGATTGAGGAGTCGGCCAAGGTTAACCGGGCTGAGATGCTGGCCGTAATCGCTTCCGGTGCCGGAGATATAAAGATGATTCACCGTGATATCCACATCCCGACCATCTGTACTCCGGATACCACCAATCCGGAATATACGGGGTTGGGCACCACTGGCGTCCGGCTGGTCGGTTCCGTGGGAGAATTTGAAATTTTCCAATATCAGCCCGACCCCCTCACCATCGATTTTCGACATTTCACTCTCGGATAGACCCAAAAGCTCAGCCCGGCAGCCCCACGGCAAGGCTAACAACCCAAGCAGCACAATCAGACACCGCTGTTCAATCAGGGACCTCCGGAAACGCATCGCTTTCATCACCATTTCCTCAGAACAGGCCCCGACCGCGATCGATATACTCGGTGCGGTAACGCTGGGTTCCATAGAGTGCTTCGTTGAGATTCACTTCCGTAGCGCCGTTGGGAATGTTGAAAAACGCACCAGCGGTTGCCCGAATGAAATCTTCCGGCGTGATGTCGGTTTTCCGGACATCTTTCAGCCAGTCAAGGTCTTGGGTCTGGAATGAAGGCACCATCAGCCGGGGCGGTAATACGGCGTTCACCGTCCACCACCCCAACCTGCCCAATTGGGAAGCTGTTGTAGGTATCAAGATCAAAACAGGAGTCGATTCCAAGTACCAGGCAGTCCTGGGCATAGACGTAGATGTCGCCGTCGGAACAGCTGAAAAAGGAACAGTCAGGCACTTCGATTTGGGAGCTTGAACCCCAGCCAATGAGATTCTTTACAGACCACCGGGTAAAGCCACTCGCACCCTCAAGAATGAAGCGCTCGCCGTCGGGAATACCAATGTGTTCGGCACGCACCGGATCGAGAGAGCCGATGTCAGGGTCGCCCTCAGCACCGTATACCAGCCGGGCCTTGGTGTGGAGAGGACTGCCGCCCTCGAGCAGCGGGGTCAGAAGAACGATGAGCTGGTCAAACAGGTTTCCGCTGGAGTCAGCCTGACTTAACCCTTCGCCCCTGTCGATAATATCAACGTTAACATTACCGGTGAGTGTTTCTATCTTTCCAGACAACACCCCCATGGACTCGCCAAAGCCGAGACGGAAGCCAACGATCTCTTCGGTAGTCTGGTCAAAAGCAAATTCGAAGAACGGGTTCTGAATGGTAAAGGGGACGATCTCGCCCTCTGCGTAAACGCTTCCGTCCGGCTTCCTTTGCCTGGGCGCTTTCGGATTGGCGTCAAAATAGGCCCGATTATTGATATAGCCAAGGGCAAAGTCTTCAATGTAAACATCCGAGGTGCCGGCCTTTTCACCAGCACGCTCATAGCGTCCCATTTCGAGCACATCCACATTGGTCTGGATCTCGACATCCATACCAAGATTGACCCTGGTGTAAGCGGTGTTGCGGCTGGGATCGGGGTGGTACTGGCGATCGACAGACACGAATGCCTGGCCTGTCACCTCCGACATCTGGCGGTCTGTGATCGGACGCAAGTCAGCCTGCGCACCCTGAACCACCAGGAACAGGAGCAAAAGCGAAGGGACTGGTTTACTACTACTCATAGCCAAATCTCACTAATGCTGCCTCTTGCAATCTGAGGCTGATTAAAAAGATGACTGATGAGCGTCTCTGAGGCCGGCTTTAATTATTGTGTGCTTTTAGCCAGCTCCTGCATTGAAGCTTAACTCCGGTTACATTTTGTCACTGTGCGCAGCGTCATGGTTTTGAGATTTTCCAAATTCCGGGCAATAAAAAACCCCAGCATCGAGGATGCTGGGGTTTAAGGCATTAGGCGCCTGACGATGACCTACTCTCACATGGGCAACGCCACACTACCATCGGCGCTGGTCTGTTTCACTTCTGAGTTCGGGATGGGATCAGGTGGTTCCAGACCGCTATGGTCGTCAGGCAAAACGGTTGATCACTGGGGGACGAGATGGAACGGTGTGATGTTGATTTCAGAGCTTTTGGCTCTTGCGTTATCCGCAATTGTCTTGGGTGTTATATAGTCAAGCCGCACGAGCAATTAGTATCGGTTAGCTCAACGCCTCGCAGCGCTTACACACCCGACCTATCAACGTCCTGGTCTTGAACGGCTCTTCAGGGCCCTCGAGGGGCCAGGGAGATCTCATCTTGGAAGGGGCTTCCCGCTTAGATGCTTTCAGCGGTTATCCTGTCCGAACATAGCTACCGGGCAATGCCACTGGCGTGACAACCCGAACACCAGAGGTTCGTCCACTCCGGTCCTCTCGTACTAGGAGCAGCTTTCCTCAAATCTCCAACGTCCACGGCAGATAGGGACCGAACTGTCTCACGACGTTCTAAACCCAGCTCGCGTACCACTTTAAATGGCGAACAGCCATACCCTTGGGACCGGCTTCAGCCCCAGGATGTGATGAGCCGACATCGAGGTGCCAAACACCGCCGTCGATGTGAACTCTTGGGCGGTATCAGCCTGTTATCCCCGGAGTACCTTTTATCCGTTGAGCGATGGCCCTTCCATACAGAACCACCGGATCACTATGACCTACTTTCGTACCTGCTCGACGTGTCTGTCTCGCAGTTAAGCGGGCTTGTGCCATTACACTAACCGCATGATGTCCGACCATGCTTAGCCCACCTTTGTGCTCCTCCGTTACGCTTTGGGAGGAGACCGCCCCAGTCAAACTACCCACCACACAGTGTCCTTATCCCCGATCAGGGGACGAAGTTAGAACCTCAAACAGGTCAGGCTGGTATTTCAAGGTTGGCTCCACGACGACTGGCGTCGCCGCTTCAAAGCCTCCCAGCTATCCTACACAAACATGCTCAAAGTTCACTGTGAAGCTATAGTAAAGGTTCACGGGGTCTTTCCGTCTAGCCGCGGATACACCGCATCTTCACGGCGATTTCAATTTCACTGAGTCTCGGGTAGAGACAGCGCCCCCATCGTTACGCCATTCGTGCAGGTCGGAACTTACCCGACAAGGAATTTCGCTACCTTAGGACCGTTATAGTTACGGCCGCCGTTTACCGGGGCTTCGATCAAGAGCTTCGCGCAAGCGCTAACCCCATCAATTAACCTTCCGGCACCGGGCAGGCGTCACACCGTATACGTCCACTTTCGTGTTTGCACAGTGCTGTGTTTTTAATAAACAGTCGCAGGGGCCTGGTATCTTCGACCGGCTTCCGCTCCACCCGCAGGGGCTTCACGTAATACCGGCGTGCCTTCTCCCGAAGTTACGGCACCATTTTGCCTAGTTCCTTTACCCGAGTTCTCTCAAGCGCCTTGGTATTCTCTACCTGACCACCTGTGTCGGTTTGGGGTACGGTCTCGAATAGCCTGAAGCTTAGAAGATTTTCCTGGAAGCAGGGCATCAATGACTTCCCGCTCTAAGAGCAGTCGTCGTCGCGTCTCGGCATTGTGGGACCGGATTTGCCTAACCCCACTGCCTACATGCTTAAACCGGGACAACCGTCGCCCGGCTCACCTAGCCTTCTCCGTCTCTCCATCGCAGCTATCCAAGGTACGGGAATATTAACCCGTTTCCCATCGACTACACCTTTCGGTCTCGCCTTAGGGGCCGACTCACCCTGCGCCGATTAGCGTTGCGCAGGAACCCTTGGTCTTCCGGCGTGGGAGTTTTTCACTCCCATTGTCGTTACTCATGTCAGCATTCGCACTTCTGATACCTCCAGCAAGCTTCTCAACTCACCTTCGCAGGCTTACAGAACGCTCCCCTACCCCGCATACAATGTATGCAGCCGCAGCTTCGGTGACCAGTTTGAGCCCCGTTACATCTTCCGCGCAGGCCGACTCGACTAGTGAGCTATTACGCTTTCTTTAAAGGATGGCTGCTTCTAAGCCAACCTCCTAGCTGTCTGAGCCTTCCCACATCGTTTCCCACTTAACTGGTACTTGGGGACCTTAGCTGGCGGTCTGGGTTGTTTCCCTCTTCACGACGGACGTTAGCACCCGCCGTGTGTCTCCCGGATAGTACTCACAGGTATTCGGAGTTTGCATCGGGTTGGTAAGTCGGGATGACCCCCTAGCCGAAACAGTGCTCTACCCCCTGTGGTATTCGTCCGAGGCGCTACCTAAATAGCTTTCGGGGAGAACCAGCTATCTCCGGGCTTGATTAGCCTTTCACTCCGATCCACAAGTCATCCCCTGGCTTTTCAACGACAGTGGGTTCGGTCCTCCAGTTGATGTTACTCAACCTTCAACCTGCTCATGGATAGATCGCCCGGTTTCGGGTCTATGCCCAGCGACTAAATCGCCCTATTCAGACTCGGTTTCCCTACGGCTCCCCTAAACGGTTAACCTCGCCACTGAACATAAGTCGCTGACCCATTATACAAAAGGTACGCCGTCACGGAACAAGTCCGCTCCGACTGCTTGTACGCATACGGTTTCAGGATCTATTTCACTCCCCTCACAGGGGTTCTTTTCGCCTTTCCCTCACGGTACTGGTTCACTATCGGTCAGTCAGGAGTATTTAGCCTTGGAGGATGGTCCCCCCATGTTCAGACAGGATACCACGTGTCCCGTCCTACTCGATTTCACCAGACTCAGGTTTCGGATACGGGGCTATCACCCACTATGGCGGCACTTTCCAGAGCCTTCTCCTACCAGTTGTCCAGCTTAAGGGCTAGTCCCCGTTCGCTCGCCGCTACTTAGGGAATCTCGGTTGATTTCTTTTCCTCGGGGTACTTAGATGTTTCAGTTCCCCCGGTTCGCCTCTTACACCTATGTATTCAGTGCAAGATACCGACCCGAAAGTCGGTGGGTTTCCCCATTCAGAAATGCCCGGATCACAGCTTGTTTGCCAGCTCCCCGAGCCTTATCGCAGGCTTCCACGTCTTTCATCGCCTCTGACTGCCAAGGCATCCACCGTATGCGCTTAGTTGCTTGACTATATAACCCCAAGACAACTGTGTTCCATCTATCGACAACCTGGTAAACCAGGATGCAAATAAGTGGAGACAGTTCCTTGAAGCGATATAACAACCACTTCAACGACAACACCGGATAACGCTTGAAATCGTTATCACTCTGATCAATGAATTCCGGAGATAATGGAATCCATCAATCGTGTTCTATCTCGTCCAATTTGTTAAAGAGCAAATCTGACCCAGTGATCAGAAAGGAAGGCTTCATCATCATGAAACATTCGTTTCTGTACACTGCTAACCGGAGTTAGTCAGTTATGTAAGCATCGATCGTTCAGGCTTTTGGTGGAGCCAGGCGGGATCGAACCGCCGACCTCCTGCGTGCAAGGCAGGCGCTCTCCCAGCTGAGCTATGGCCCCTCGATCTTCCACACAAGCCAGGCCGTTTAACCTAAGCTATAGAATTGTGTGGATCTAGGCGTGTCTGGGCGCCGCATAGCCTGCTATGCAAGTCCGGACACAACGACGAGCCACGCAATTCTGGTGGGTCTGGGTGGACTTGAACCACCGACCTCACCCTTATCAGGGGTGCGCTCTAACCACCTGAGCTACAGACCCAATTATCACTGCATCTTGCGCCACCTGAGCTGCGTTGCAGTCTTCGTTCACTCGGTCACGTACTTATGTACGCTCCCTCGCTCTCTCAGCCTGCGCCTTGTCAGCTGTCACAATCTACAGCGCTAATGCCTGCTTCACTTTAAAGCGTCGCAGCCATCGGGCCTGCAAAGACCCTTTTGCTCTCTTTATTAGCCAACCAAGTAATTCGTGTGGACTCTGACCGAAGCATTCGGCTTCGTTTAAGGAGGTGATCCAGCCGCAGGTTCCCCTACGGCTACCTTGTTACGACTTCACCCCAGTCATGAACCACACCGTGGTGATCGTCCTCCCGAAGGTTAGACTAACCACTTCTGGTGCAATCCACTCCCATGGTGTGACGGGCGGTGTGTACAAGGCCCGGGAACGTATTCACCGTGACATTCTGATTCACGATTACTAGCGATTCCGACTTCACGCAGTCGAGTTGCAGACTGCGATCCGGACTACGACGCGTTTTGTGAGATTGGCTCCCCCTCGCGGGTTTGCAGCCCTCTGTGCGCGCCATTGTAGCACGTGTGTAGCCCTGGCCGTAAGGGCCATGATGACCTGACGTCATCCCCACCTTCCTCCGGTTTGTCACCGGCAGTCTCCCTAGAGTTCTCAGCCGAACTGCTAGCAACTAGGGATAGGGGTTGCGCTCGTTACGGGACTTAACCCAACATCTCACGACACGAGCTGACGACGGCCATGCAGCACCTGTGTCAGAGTTCCCGAAGGCACCAATCCATCTCTGGAAAGTTCTCTGCATGTCAAGGCCAGGTAAGGTTCTTCGCGTTGCGTCGAATTAAACCACATGCTCCACCGCTTGTGCGGGCCCCCGTCAATTCATTTGAGTTTTAACCTTGCGGCCGTACTCCCCAGGCGGTCAACTTAGTGCGTTAGCTGCGCCACTAAGACTTCAAGAGTCCCAACGGCTAGTTGACATCGTTTACGGCGTGGACTACCAGGGTATCTAATCCTGTTTGCTCCCCACGCTTTCGCACCTCAGTGTCAGTGTTGGTCCAGGTAGCCGCCTTCGCCACTGGTGTTCCTTCCTATATCTACGCATTTCACCGCTACACAGGAAATTCCACTACCCTCTACCACACTCTAGCCTGACAGTTCGAAATGCCGTTCCCAGGTTAAGCCCGGGGCTTTCACATCTCGCTTATCAAACCACCTACGCGCGCTTTACGCCCAGTAATTCCGATTAACGCTTGCACCCTCCGTATTACCGCGGCTGCTGGCACGGAGTTAGCCGGTGCTTCTTCTGTGAGTAACGTCAATCCTCCAGAGTATTAATCTGAAAGCCTTCCTCCTCACTGAAAGTGCTTTACAACCCGAAAGCCTTCTTCACACACGCGGCATGGCTGGATCAGGGTTGCCCCCATTGTCCAATATTCCCCACTGCTGCCTCCCGTAGGAGTTCGGGCCGTGTCTCAGTCCCGATGTGGCTGATCATCCTCTCAGACCAGCTACGGATCGTCGCCTTGGTAGGCCTTTACCCCACCAACTAGCTAATCCGACATAGGCACATCCAATAGCGCAAGGTCCGAAGATCCCCTGCTTTCCCCCGAAGGGCGTACGCGGTATTAATCCGGGTTTCCCCGGGCTATCCCCCACTACTGGGCAGTTTCCTATGCATTACTCACCCGTCCGCCGCTCGTCAGCGGGGTGCAAGCACCCCCTGTTACCGCTCGACTTGCATGTGTTAAGCCTGCCGCCAGCGTTCAATCTGAGCCATGATCAAACTCTTCAGTTTAAATCATACAAGAATCCGAAGATCCTCTATTCTTGCTCAAGACAAAACTCAATTTCGACGAGTCACTGTCCTGATATTTCGTATCCGAAATACCTCGGCCAGCGCCCACACGAATTACTTGGTTAACTTTTTAAAGAGCGTTTGAGCCGTTGCTCAATCAAGGTGGCGTATTCTACATCCTTCCGCCGCCTTGTCAACCGTTTATTTCGAAGATTTTCTGCTGCAAATTTTCGAATACTTTCAAACAGTTGCCTTCCGAATCCGGAGCCGACTCAGTGGCCTGCCCCTCGAAAGAGATGCGCATTCTACAGACCTGCGCCGGGGTGTCAACGGCGAATCCGAAAAAATTCAAAATCGCCCGGATTCGCCTACGCAGTGATCACGACACGGGCAATTTTCTTCTTACCCGCCTGGACGACGCAATCATCACCCTCTACAAACATCCGATCGCCTTCAAATTTCTCGCCATCCACAAAGACAGCGCCTCGACCAAGCACGTCTCTTGCTGCGGCGCCGTTCTTTACCAGACCTGCCAGGCGCAGAACCGATGCCATCGGCATCCTGGGCTGGCCTTCCAGGGAAACCTCGACCGCCGGAACATTGTCCGGAATCTCGCCCAGGGCAACCCGATTGCCCGCAGACCTGTGGGCATTTCTTGCCGCGTCTTCGTCATGGAACCGGGTAATGATCTCTTCCGCCAGCAACTTCTTGTAGTCCTGCGGATTTGCCCCCGCGGCAACCGCCTTCCGATATTCCTCAATCTCGGCAAGGGGCCGGAAGCTCAACAACTCGAAGTAACGCCACAGGAGATTATCCGGCATCGAAAGCAGTTTGGTATACATCTCGCCGGGCGAATCGTTCACACCCACATAGTTGCCCAGCGACTTGGACATCTTCTGGACACCATCAAGCCCCTCCAGGATCGGCATGGTAAGGATGACCTGCGGAGACTGCCCGTAATGCTTCTGCAAAATCCTCCCCATCAGAAGATTGAACTTCTGGTCGGTACCACCCAGCTCCACATCCGCCTCCATAGCGACCGAGTCATACCCCTGCACCAGCGGATAAAGAAACTCGTGAATCGCAATGGACTGCTCAGCCCGGTAACGCTTGGTGAAATCATCACGCTCCAGCATCCGGGCAACGGTGTACTGGCCGGCCAGCTTGATCATGTCCGCCGCGGTCATCTTGCCCATCCAGTCGGAATTGAACATGACACGGGTCTTCTCGGGGTCCAGAATCTTGAACACCTGCTCTTTATAGCTAACCGCGTTCTCGGCAACCTGCTGCTCCGTCAGAGGCGGTCGCGTTGCACTTTTGCCGGTCGGGTCTCCAATCATTCCAGTGAAGTCACCGATCAGAAACATCACTTCGTGACCGAGATCCTGAAACTGCCGCAGCTTGTTAATCAGGACCGTGTGCCCGAGATGAAGGTCCGGCGCGGTGGGATCGAAGCCTGCCTTGATCCGGAGTGGACGACCTTCCTTCAGCTTTTCGATAAGCCCCTCTTCCGGAATAAGTTCGTCTACGCCACGCTTGATAACCGCCAACGCTTCATCAATGGATGCCATGAACAACACGTCCCCGCTTTAAACTTGGAAAATTCTGCCAGTTACAGACTTCTACAAAAGAAATCTGTGAGTTACCTGCTCAACTGCTAAAGTACGCTGACCAGATTTTGATCAACGCCTACACGACAGGGCGACGCATTATAACAACGCTGCCAAAAGAAATCCGGAGGCTGGAACAGCAACCGTAATGTTCCACGCTGTCCCACATGCATTTTATACGGTAATCTGTTGGACTATACTTGAACAACAGCTTTAATTAGGTAGTACAAGCTACCGGGATACCGATTAAAACGGGTGTGATACGTGCTTAAAATGTTTCCGAAAACACATATTACCATTGCTGCTGCGGCGACCGTCATTGTGACCGCCACTGTTCTTATGAGCCCCAGTAGCAATGTTGAGGCCAAACGGATGTCGTATGCTCTGGATCTGGAGCAGGGCACCGTCTCACAAACAGGTGCCACTCCGCTGCAGCCAGCGGAACCGGCTTCGCCGTCAAAGGAAGTTCCGCCGGAATCGGCTGAGACCGGCTCCGGAGCCCTGCCCTCCCAGGAAGTCAGTCTCGCAGAACCTGCAATCGCGGCAAAGCCCGCAAAACCGCAACTGGAATGGCAAACCTTTGACATCAAGTCCGGCGACACCCTGTCTTCGCTGTTCAAGAAAGCCGGATTCAATGACGGCACCATGCTGTCAGTAATCCACGGTGACGGAGAAGCCAAAAAACTGGAGAAGCTTTACGCAGGTGAAACCATCCGGTTCGCCACCACCGAAGACGGTGCCCTGGCGGGAGTTGAGCTTCAGCGCAACCGGCTGGAGACACTGAAGATCAGCAAGGCCGGCGACAGCTTCACCGGCGACACTGAAGTTCGCAAGCCCGAAGCGCGCCCGGCGTTCGCTTCGGGGACTATTGATGGTTCCCTTTACGTTGCAGCCAGGGAAGCAGGGCTTAATGATCAGCTTACCATGGAACTGGCCGGCATCTTCGGATGGGAAATCGATTTCGTTTACGACGTTCGCAAGGGCGACCAGTTTGAAGTGGTTTACGAAGAACTCTACCTGGATGGCGAAAAGTTCGGCACCGGCCGCATCCTGTCCGCCAGGTTCGTGAACCGTGGTGAAGAGAACATCGCGTTACTCTATACCGACAGTAATGGCGACAGCGACTATTACACCCCCGATGGCAAGAGCATGCGCAAGGCTTTCCTGCGCACACCCATCAATGCGCGCGTATCGTCGCCTTTCAATCTCCAGAGACGCCACCCTGTTCTGGATGTGGTTCGTCCCCACGAAGGCACGGATTATGGTGCGCCTCCCGGAACGCCCATCAAGGCGGCAGGCGCGGGGCGCGTGATTTTTGCCGGATGGAAAGGCGGTTACGGCCGCACGGTTGTCCTGAAGCACGGCGACAACATTACAACGCTCTACGCCCACATGAGCCGGATTGGCAAGGGTATTAAAAACGGCACCCGGGTGAAGCAGAGCGAGACCATCGGCTATGTTGGCTCCTCCGGCATGGTAACCGGCCCCCACCTGCATTATGAATTCAGATTGAACGGCGCACCGCGCAACTCACGCACCGTGAAATTGCCCGATGCCAAACCTGTTCCCTCGTCCGAGATGGCAAGGTTCAAACAGGTCACCGAGCAACGAATCGCACAATTTGATGTACTCAGCGAGAGCCACCAGCAACTCGCCCTCGCTACAGACGACTGAAAACCATGGACGCCTGGATCGGTTTGATGTCGGGCACCAGCATGGACGGTATTGATGCCGTGCTGGTGTCCTTCCAGGGCAACTCCACCCAGATTCACGCATCCCACACCTTACCCTATCCCGACGAGTTCCGGCACAGACTCCTCGCAGCAAGCCAGAACCATGCAGCCCCCGATGAAATCGGCGAGTTGGACACCCTGGCCGGCACACTGTTCGCGCAAGCCGCAGCGGAAGTCATCCGGCATTCCGACCTCCCGATATCGGCCATCCGCGCCATCGGAAGTCATGGTCAGACGCTGCGCCACCAGCCTACCGGAGCGGCGCCCTTCACGATCCAGATCGGCAACCCCTCGGTTATTTCCGAAACTACCGGCATTACCACCGTTGCCGACTTCCGGCGAAGGGACATGGCGGCCGGGGGGCAGGGAGCACCGCTGGTACCGGCATTCCATAAAGCCTTTTTCAGCTCAGATACCGAGGACCGGTGCATACTGAATCTCGGGGGCATCGCAAACATAAGCTGGATCCCGTCTAATGGCATTAACCCGGTAACCGGCTTTGACACCGGGCCGGCCAATGCCCTGATGGATGCCTGGTGCCTGGACCAGACCGGCCTCCCCTTTGACAGTGACGGCCACTGGGCCAGCGAAGGCACGGTGAATCACGACTTGCTCAGCGACATGCTCTCGGATGCCTACTTTTCGAGAAAACCGCCGAAAAGCACGGGCAAGGAAAGGTTCAACCTGGATTGGGTAAAGATGCAGGTGAGCCGCCATCCCGAGATTCCAGCGGAGGACATTCAACGGACGCTGTTACAACTGACGGTGGAGAGCCTGGTGAGTCAGTTGCCCCGGCCCCGAGACGTACGGATTTATGCATGCGGAGGCGGGGCAAGAAATCCGGTATTAATGGCGGAGCTTGAGAGGGCCCTGCCCGAGGCCCGTATATTGCTGACCTCAGAGCTGGGGTTGGACCCACAACTGGTTGAGCCGGTGGCCTTTGCCTGGCTGGCGAAACAGGCAATAGAAGGCATGCCAGGCAACCTGCCGGAAGTGACCGGGGCTTCTGGCCCGAGGATTCTCGGGGCCATTTACCCGGCCTGAGGGCGGCAGGGAATCAAATTGAGAAAGAGCTGCCGCATCCGCAGGTTGAGCTGGCATTGGGGTTCTGGACGATGAACTGGGAGCCCTGGAGACCTTCCTGATAGTCAACAGTGGCACCAACGAGATACTGATAGCTCATCGGATCCACCAGAAGGTAAACGCCGTCGCGCTCGATGACGGTATCTTCTTCATCCTGATCCTCATCGAATGAAAAACCGTACTGGAACCCGGAGCAGCCGCCCCCCGTCACAAAGACACGGAGTTTGAGTCCGGAGTTACCCTCTTCCTCGATTAACTCACGCACCTTGGCAACGGCACTGTCGCTGAAGAACAGTGGTGTGGCCATTTGTTGCTGAACTGCACTCAAGTTCGCCTCCGGATGTTCGCTGGCAAGTCAGGGGATTATGGTATTCCTGACTAAAACAATCAACTATTCGGACTTTCCACCATCGCCCGCCCCTTCATCTGATTCGACGGGCTTGCCAGTACCGCCGTCTCCTTGCTGCAATTGCAGGGTGGAGGGATCATCCTGTTTACCGAGCAACCCGACCGGATCCCTCTGGTGCACCAGGTTTCCGTTGACCGATGCCCCCATCGCCATTTCGATGAGGTTGTAATACACGTTGCCATTTATCGCGGCTTTCTCTGCAAGTTCAAGATGGGCCGAGGCGTAGACATCGCCGTTTACCGTACCATTGATGATCACATGGGGCGCATTGATATCGCCGGTGACTTCACCAACTTCCGAAACCCGGAGCACCGCATCTGCTCCTTCATCGGCAATCACCTTGCCGATAATACGCCCGTCTACATGTAAACCACCTGAAAAGTGAACATCCCCCTCGATGGCTGTACGGGAGGACACCAGAGTATCAAAATGGCCAGAAGGCCTCCTCGGCTTCTGCTTCTGCTTTTTCTTGCCAAGCATGTCAGTTCTCCGTTAATTCATCCCAGTTAAAGGTACGCTCCGCCTGCGACGACTTCCGCCCCTCAGCCTGTGCGACCACTTGAATCTCGATCGGCTGAAAATCTTCCGGCAAGGAAAGCGTTCCTTCAACATCCTGAAAATACCGGAAACGGAATTTCACTCCCAGATCCTCAATTTGCTCAGAAAGGTCCCGCAGGGCAATTACCTCCTTTTCCTCGTCACGCAGGCCGATGACATTGACCGCCACCACACCGGAGATGTAGCTCTTGTTATTGCCAACCTGTGTCAGAACCAGCTTGAAATCATACGCTCCCCGGCCTGGGCTGGGAGCCAACGTAAAGTTGTCAACCTGCAAACCCTTGCTAGCCTCAGAGGGCGCCATGATATTCTTATAGAAGGTCAGGTCGGACTGCAGTGACGCAATACGGGTTTCCAGGTCAACAATGGTTTTGCGGGCCTGGTTCAGTGCCTGCTCATCGATAACCTGCCCGCGTTCGAGATTGACAAGCTGCTGCCGGGCTTCACGGAAATCCGTCCGGAGGGTCTCGACTTCCTTCTCCAGCAGCTGGTTCGACTGTTCCGCGCTGGAAAAGCGGAACCCGTTCTGCGCCAGGCCGGCGGCATACCCGGCGACCGCTGCTACAATGGTGAAAACCAGCAGGATCGCTGTTCTGCGCAGGCGGTACCCGGGCCGGTGCGGGATGACAACATATTCCTGGGCCGGTTTTCTGTGCTTGCTCACAATGTTTCCTTCGGCATCACGGCAGAAGTGCCGGCGCGTCAAGGCCCATGGTTTCTTTCAGCCCGAACATGATATTCATATTCTGAACCGCTTGCCCGGCAGCGCCCTTGACCAGGTTATCGATCACCGACGTGACAATAACAATGTTGCTCTGCTCCTGGCGATGCAGAGCCATCCGACACTGGTTTGCTCCCCTCACGCTCCGCGTTTCCGGGTGACTGCCAAAGGGCATCACATCCACGAACGGCTCGGCTTCGTACCGCTCTTCGAAAAGTGCCTGCAGCCGGTCGAAGTCCGCCGGATCTTTCAGTTCCGCATAAAGCGTGGCCTCAATCCCCCGGATCATCGGGATCAGGTGGGGCACGAAGGTCACGCCCACCTTGCCGCCGGCTGCATTGGCAAGGCCCTGTCGGATCTCGGGCAAATGCCGATGGCCTGACGCGCCATACGCCTTGAAGCTCTCCCCAATCTCGCCGTGCAACATGCCGATGCTGCCTTGCCGGCCAGCACCGCTGGCTCCGGACTTCGCATCCGCGATCAGTCGCGCGGGGTCCACCAGGCCATGTTCAAGCAGCGGCAGAAAACCCAGTTGAACAGCCGTCGGGTAACAGCCCGGGTTTGCCACCAGTTGTGCACCACGGATTTCATCGCGGACCACTTCCGGCAGCCCGTAGACTGCTTTCTCAGCCCACTCCGGGCTCTCGTGCGGCATGCCGTACCAGTTCGCCCAGACGTCCAGGTCTTTCAGCCGGAAATCGGCAGAAAGATCGACCACACGCACACCTGCGGCAATCAGGTCTGGCACCATTCTCATGGCGACTCCGTGGGGCGTTGCAAAGAAAACCAGATCGCAGTCCGCCAGCACGCCGGCATCGGGCTCGGAAAACGCCAGATCGTAATGCCCACGCAAATTGGAGTACATGTCCGCCACCGGCACGCCCGCCTCCGAGCGTGAGGTAATGCAACGGACAGAAACTTCAGGGTGAACCGCGAGGATTCTCAGCAGCTCCACACCGGTGTATCCGGTGCCACCAACGATGCCTACTTTAACCACCTTTCTCTCCAGCGACGTCGTATCACGATTTTGAGGATTGACTGCGTAGTCTACCATGATAAACCAATGACTTATTGCAGCCCTCTGGGCGACCGTTACAATGTTGTCAGAAACTTTCTGACGGTCTGCCCATTTTCACCGGAACCCCTGCCTCATGCAGAAAATCTGGCACCAGATTACCGAGAACCTGATCCCCGTATTCCGGCGCAGACTCTCCGGAGTGGACGCATTGCCGCAACTGGCGGTGCTCGGCCTGTTATCGGGCCTGATCACGGGCGGCGTAATCCTGGCCTTCCGACTGGCCATCGAATGGCCCCTTGAACATTTCCTTCCGGGCGAAGGCTTTGAGTCGTTCGAGGAACTGAACCTGCTGACCCGCGCCCTGCTTCCGCTGGCCGGCGCTCTTGGACTGGGCTGGATGTTCCACCGACTGGCCACCCATGACCGCAAGGTGGGCATTGTCCATGTCATGGAACGGCTCAACTATCACCAGGGCTATATTTCCGTCCGCAGCGCCATCGTGCAGTTCATCTCCGGTGTGGCCACGGTTGTCAGCGGCCAGTCGGCAGGCCGGGAGGGGCCGGCGGTGCATTTGGGGGCGGCGTTCTCCAGCCTGATGGGCCAGTGGATGCGGCTACCCAACAACAGTATCCGGACCCTGGTTGCCTGCGGCTGCGCAGCGGCAATATCGGCATCATTCAATACGCCCATCTCCGGTGTCCTCTTCTCCATGGAGGTGGTGATGATGGAGTACACCATTGCCGGCTTCACCCCCATCATACTGGCGGCGGTCAGCGCCGCCATTGTCACCCAGGCGGTGTACGGCACCGAGCCCGCTTTCAGTGTGCCCGCCCTGACCATGAACTCCCTGTTGGAAGTTCCCTGGATTCTGGTGATTGCAGTCAGTATCGGTATTGCCGCAGCCCTGTTTATTCACCTGGTGGATGCCATGGGCAAACACAACCACCGGCCGGTCCTTCTGCGCATCACCATCGCCGGCGTTCTGATGATGCCGTTCGCTGTTCTGGTTCCCGAAACCATGGGGATCGGCTACGACACGGTAAACGAAACCATCAATGGCCAGCTCGGGTTCTGGTTACTGCTGGGCGTGGGCATTGCCAAGCTGGTCATCACCTCGCTGTCGATCGGACTGGGCATGCCCAGCGGCGTTATTGGCCCGACACTGTTCATGGGGGCAACCCTGGGCGGCGCCATGGGCCTGGTCGGAGCCCAGATCATGCCTGAGCACGCCTCTTCCGTTGGCTTCTACGCGATGCTGGGAATGGGTGCCATGATGGGCGCGGTCCTGCAGGCGCCACTGGCCGCCCTGATGGCGCTTATGGAGCTGACCCGCAACCCCAATATCATCCTTCCGGGTATGTTGATTATCACTACCTCAAGCCTGGTAACCAGCGAAGCGTTCCGGAAAAAATCGCTGTTTCTGACCATCCTCAAGAATCAGGGACTGAGCTATCAGAATTCACCGGTGATCCAGGCCCTGCGCAGGGTATCCGTGGGAGCCATTATGGATCGCGGCATTTTGCGGACCGAACGACATCTGTCCGTTGAGGAAGCCCGGAAAGTGCTGAAATCCGAACCCAAGTGGCTGCTGGTCGAGGGCAGTAACGGGCCCACCGCCCTGTTACCGGCGGTGGATCTCGCCCGCTACCTGGAAGACACGGAAAAGCTGGTAGCCGCAGAAGAGATTGTTCCACCGGAGTCCATCGACCTGATGGACATCCCTGCCAACCGCCGCGACGTTGCGCCGGTCCAGTACCAGGCAACCCTTGAGGAAGCCCTCAATGAATTCGAGTCAACCAATGCCGAGGCCCTGTACGTACAACGTCACGTGGCACCCATGATCCAGCGGGTTTATGGTGTGGTGCTTAAATCCGACATCGAAAGTTATTACCAATACCGACGGAGCTGACGAATGCTGTGGGTCAAAGCCTTCCACATAATTTCCATGGTTTGCTGGTTTGCCGGGATCTTCTATCTGCCCAGGCTGTTCGTCTACCACGCCGCCTGCGAGGATGAACCCGGGCGAGAGCGGTTCAAGATCATGGAGCGCAAGCTTTACCGGGGCATTACCACGCCTTCGATGGTTGCTACGGTTGTCTTCGGGGTGTGGCTGATCAGTTATAATGCCTCTGGCTATTTCAGCCAGGGCTGGCTGCACGCCAAGCTGTTACTGGTGGCCGTACTGATCGTTTACCATTTCTATTGCGGGCATCTTGTCAAAGTGTTCCGGGACGACCGAAATACCCGAAGCCACGTATTCTACCGCTGGTTCAATGAGCTGCCGGTTCTGATCCTGCTGGCCGTTGTTGTCCTGGCTGTTGTCAAACCGTTTTGAGGAGCTGAGCCATCAAACGCTATACCCGACCCCAGGTGCTGATTCTTTCCGGCCTCGATCCGTCCGGCGGTGCCGGTATTCAGGCTGACATACAGGCAGTCACCTCATTGGGCTGTCATCCCTTGCCGGTTATTACCTGCCTCACCGTTCAGGACACCCGGAATGTATATGGTGCCGAAGCAGTATCGGCGGAACTCATTCGCCAACAGCTTCGGTGTCTCGCCGACGATGTCCCGATTCACGCGATCAAGACCGGTGCCCTGGGTAATGCAGCCGTCGTGGAGGCTCTGGTGGACTTCATCGGCGAACACCCGGGGTTGCCCTTGATTACCGACCCGGTAATCAAGGCCGCCGGTGGTGGCGATCTGGCCGACGATGAACTGATCAAAGCCATGAAGGAGCGGCTCTTTCCCCTCGCCGAAATGATTACCCCGAACGGTGTCGAACTGGCCCTGTTGGGACACAGTGACAACCCCGATGAGGCAGCCGGAAACCTGCTGAAAACC
The DNA here is from genome assembly GCF_001045555.1 of Marinobacter subterrani. Lineage (NCBI taxonomy): Bacteria > Pseudomonadati > Pseudomonadota > Gammaproteobacteria > Pseudomonadales > Marinobacteraceae > Marinobacter > Marinobacter subterrani. Next base: position 709,833 of record NZ_LFBU01000002.1, on the reverse strand, counting down.
GGTTGCCAGTCGGTTCTTGCGACCGGGGGCCACGGCACCGGCATCCACATCACCAACACGCTTTACAATCACAGCCCGGAGCCGATGCGCTGGGAGATTGAGCGAATTGGCGGCGAATACCATGGCACCGGCTGCACGCTGGCAGCGGCCATTGCTGCAGGCCGGGCCTCGGGCCTGTCGGCCCGGGCAGCCATTTCCCAGGCACAGAACTACGTCAACCACGCGATCCTTCACGCACTCGACGTTGGCAAAGGCCAGCCGGTGCCAGACCGGGGAATTCTGTGGGAGCGATGAGCAAAGGGCTTCGCCCGGGCCTGTACGCCATTACCGATAGCCAGTTGACCCCACCGGCCATGCTGATTGAATCGGTTGAAGCAGCCCTGCGGGGTGGGGCGGTCATGGTACAATACCGGGAAAAATCCGCCCCCATGGCCGAGCGGGTAGCGCAGGCCAGCAACCTTCAGGCTGCGTGCCGGAACGCCGGCGTACCACTACTGATCAATGATGACCCGGAACTGGCAAAACGGGTGGGGGCCGCGGGCGTTCACCTGGGACAGACCGACGGCTCGCTGGCAGCAGCCCGCCGGTTGCTCGGGGAGCAGGCCATCATCGGCATTACCTGCCATGCCGACCTTGCACTGGCACAGGCCGGGCTGGAACAGGGTGCCGACTATCTCGCATTCGGGCGTTTTTACACCTCATCAACCAAACCGGGGGCGCCGGCAGCATCGCCCGAAGTGCTCACCGAGGCGAAACGCTTCAACCGCCCCCTCACGGCCATCGGCGGGGTAACCACCGAAAACGGAGAGCCCCTGATTCGTGCCGGTGCCGACATGCTCGCCGTGGTTGGCGGCCTGTTTGGGGGCAGTGCTGACGATATTGAACAACGGGCACACGAATTCGAACAGCTATTCGCCCGTCACCACCCACTTTTTACACTTCCAAGATAACAGGAGCCCAGACCCATGACGCACTCCGAAACCCTGTTCGAGCAGGCGCAGAAATACATTCCCGGTGGCGTAAATTCTCCGGTCCGGGCCTTCCGCGGTGTCGGGGGAACGCCCATCTTCTTCAACCACGCCGAGGGCGCCTACCTGTATGACGAGGATGGCCAGCGCTATATCGACTACATTGGCTCCTGGGGACCAATGATTCTTGGCCACGGCGATCAGCGCATCAAGGATGCCCTGCACGCCCAGGTCGATCTGGGCGTCGGCTATGGCGCACCTACGGCGCTTGAGACCGAGATGGCCAAAAAGGTCTGCGAACTGGTGCCCTCCATCGATCTGGTGCGCATGGTGAACTCCGGTACCGAGGCAACCATGAGCGCAATCCGGCTGGCCCGGGGATACACCGGTCGAGACAAGATCGTGAAGTTCGAAGGCTGCTACCACGGTCATGTGGACTCCCTGCTGGTCAAGGCCGGCTCCGGCGCACTGACCCTCGGCGTACCGAATTCACCGGGTATCCCGGCCAGCCTTGCCCAACTCACCCTTACCCTGACCTACAACGACATCGAGGGTGTCCGGGAGACCTTCAACAAGATAGGCGACGAGATTGCCGCCATTATCGTGGAGCCGGTGGCCGGCAACATGAACTGCATCCCGCCGGTACCGGGGTTCCTTGAAGCTCTGCGAGAGGTCTGCGACGAGTATGGCACGGTGCTGATCTTCGATGAGGTAATGACCGGCTTCCGGGTCTCCCTGGGCGGCGCCCAGGGCTTGTTTGGCGTGACGCCGGATCTCACGGCTCTGGGCAAGGTGATTGGCGGCGGGCTTCCGGTGGGCGCCTTTGGTGGCAAGCGGGAAATCATGGAACACATCTCGCCGCTGGGCCCGGTCTACCAGGCTGGCACCCTGAGCGGAAATCCACTCGCCATGTGCGCGGGCCTGACAACGCTGAACGCTATATCCGAGCCCGGTTTTCACGATCGCCTGACCGAGAAAACCCATGCCGTTTGCCGGGGGCTGAAGGAGGCCGCCGACGCCACCGGCGTCCCCCTGACCGTTCAGGGCGCCGGCGCCATGTTCGGTTTCTTCTTCACCGAAGCGCCAACGGTTACCCGTTTCGACCAGGTGATGGCCTGCGATGTGGAGCGGTTCAAGAAGTTCTTCCAGGGTATGCTGAAAGAGGGTATCTATCTGGCACCCTCCGCCTTTGAAGCCGGCTTCACCAGCGCGGCATTGTCAGAAGAAGATATTGCCCATACAACGGCGGCGGCCAAGCGAGTCATGGCCACGCTCTGATCAGGATGTGCCACCCCGCAAGTCAGGCCGACGCTTGTCCTGCGGGGCCACTCATGTGATGCGCCTCACAGTTCCGGATAGAACCCCCCCGACTTACGCGTTACGCCGTTGACTTGCCAGCCCCACTGATCAAATGTTAGTCGCATCTCTACCGAGATGCTCTGACGGCACCAATCTAACAAGCACAAGAACGAAGTCAGCGCACGGACGCACTCAGTCTGCCATCCGGCGGATGCAGCACGAGAAGGAATTCTCTGGAGCAACCCGTTAGGTTGAGCCGCAGTTTGAATAACAAACACAACATCAAACTGTAGGAACGACAATGAAACTCTGGATCAAAGCAATGGCCCTGGCCCTGACTGTGGCCTGGTCTGCACCCTCTGCCGCCTGGTGGTGGGACTCTACCCCGTCCGATTACACGGATACCCGTTATCCGATCGTGCTGGTGCACGGTATGTTCGGATTCGATTCCATCGCCGGCGTGGATTACTGGTACGGCGTGGCCGAAGAACTCCGCAAATACGGCGCCGATGTCTATACCACCCAGGTACCAGCCCTGGACAGCACCATCGCTCGCGGGGAAGCCCTGTTGCCGCAGGTACAGGCCATCGCCGCGGTGTATGGCAAGGTGAACCTGATCGGCCACAGCCATGGCGGCCCCACCGCCCGCTACATCGCCAGGGTCCGGCCGGATCTGGTGGCCTCGGTAACGTCGGTGGGCTCGCCTCACAAAGGCTCACCGGTTGCGGATCTGATCTACGGCTCACCCGCTGAAAGCCTGGCCGCGAGCCTCGGCGATGCGCTCGGAGGGCTGATTGATCTGCTCTCCGGCGGTGGTTACGATCAGGATCTGCGCTCCAGCCTTTACTCTCTGACAACCCAGGGAAGTGCCGAATTCAACAACTTTGCTCCGGCCGGTATGCCAACGACGGCATGTGGCGAAGGCGCATACTCGGCGAACGGTGTGCGTTTTTATTCCTGGGGTGGCACTGGCGTGCTTACCAATGCCCTGGACCCGTCCGATGCGCTTCTCGGAACCACCAGCCTGGCATTCGGTTTCAGCCAGAATGATGGCCTGGTCGGCCGCTGCAGTAACCGGTTTGGTAAGGTTATCCGGGATAATTACTTCATGAACCATCTTGATGAAGTGAATCAGGCGCTGGGACTGCACAGTCTGTTCGAGACAGACCCGAAAGCGGTTTACCGGCAACACGCCAACCGGCTAAGGAATGCCGGTCTGTAACTGCCCACCCGGCCTTCTGGCCCTGTGCGACAGGGCTAGAAAGCACCTTCCAGGGTGACCATGACCGTCTGGCGGGTATAACCGTACTGAGCCAGACTGCTGCTGTTATCACGAACCCGCCACTCTCCCCGCACCAGCCATCGCGCATTCAGCGATTGCTCTGCCAGTAAACCAATCTCAACCCGGCTATCCTCTCGGCGCCCGCTCTCACCGGCCGAGGCCAACACTACATGGGGGCTCTGGTAACGGCTGTGGCGAACGGAGCCCAGGGCACCGACGACAATATCCGGCCGCCAACGGTAACGAGCCGCCACTTCCAGGGTATGTCGGTAGGGTGACACACTGATAAATTCCTCTGCAGTACGCAGGTCCCGGCGATTATTGATGTCAAGGGTGTACTCGCCATCAAAGCGCCAGCTTCGGTAATACCTGAGTGCGTGCAGTCGGGCCCGATACCACTGGCCATCGTAGGCGCCATAATCCGGGCCGCCATTCACAGTGCCTGCTGCGAGGCTCACGCCGCATTGCTCAGGGCTACCCACCAACGGGCATCGGTTCCAGCGATAGAAGCCTTCAACCCCGTAGCGACGTTCCAGGGAGCGACTGTCGAACCACGACTGCACAACCGATACCACAGCACCTCGCTCCCCGTCGACAAGCGTTTCCGTCCAGCCCGCACGCCCCTGCAATACACGGGTGTCGTAATTTCCTTCAGACGGGTATTTTCGGGCGTAAGCCGCCACTTCCAGGGCGAAGCGGGAGCGGGCGCCAGCCGGGTGTTCAAGTGTTCCGGCCGCCAGTGCATCGAGGAAGATGCCGCCTTCACTGGAGGCGGAGGCCTCCGGCAAACCGGCAATGTTGGAATCATAACCGCCGGATAGGGCCAGATAGGCCCGGCGCTCGGTTCGGCGGCCTGATTGTTGACCGGCTTCACCAAGCTTGCGCAATTGGGCAAGGGCCAGGGCCCGGATCTTGTCGGGAGAACCGTCGGCAGCGGATTGCTCGAACCAGCCCCGGGCCGCCCTGGAATCCCCTCGCTCAAGTGCCACGAGGCCGAGGTTATAACGCGCCAGGAAACCACTTGAACCGTCCAGCAATGCCCGGAAGGCCGTCTCGGCGGCTGCATAGTCCCCGAGCTGGTAACAGGTAACGCCCAGATTGTAGAAAAGGGAGGGGGATGTCAGGCCGGCAGCGATGGCGTTTTCAAAGTGCGCCCTGGCGGCCTGCAGGTTGCCACTTTCAAACGACTGAATGCCGTCCTGGAGCTGCTCCATTCCGGCATCGGTTTCGGCCGCCTGAAGCCCAAGGGGAGCCACCAGTAAAACGGATAAGGAAAGGGCAAGCCAGTGCGCCAGCAAACAGATTTCTCCGGATTGTTCATCACAGGACGGGCTGGCTTAGCAACTCAGTTTCAGCGCTCTCGTCCCGCAGCATCCGGCAGTTCGGGGCGCTGGGGGCGCTCGAGTCCTTCACGGCGATCCGGCCTGTCGGGCCGGCCCTCTTCCAACAGATCGCGTTCCATCAGATCGCGGGTTTGCCGGGCGCTCTCGGACACGGCTTCACCGAACTCGCGTCCCCGTTCACGGACTTCCCTGGCGTCCCGCCCACCCCTGGATGCCTCAAGACCCTTTGAACCGGGCTCGGCCGCGGTTTCGGGCCTTTCAACAACCCGGGGCAGTTCAATTTCCCGAACCACTGAATCTGTAAGCTCAACATCGTCGGTTACCATACGCATGGTAACATCCAGATCGTCACTGGCCAGCGTTATCATCGGTGCCAGCAGCAAAAAAACCAGCGACCCGGCCGACAAAATGCTCCGGGAGAGACGGTCAAACTTCATGATTCTGGATCCTCAACCGGCTGTTCCGGGTACTCAGGAATCGGAGCATGGAAGGTTTTCTGACGATCGCCGGTATCCAGTCGCGCCACCAGCTCACCCGCGCCTGGAAAGAGCAGCTTCAAAGGCAGTGACAAAACATTCTCACCCGCCTCAAGACTGACCTGCCAACTGAGTTTCCGGCGGCCGGGCCAGGAGGCAAGCTCCACATTCGGCGGCAGTTCCAGCGTCAGGGTAACGTTTTCCAGAGCCTCACCAGACCGGAATGCCAGACGAACGGTTTTATCCACAGGCGCCACAACAGGCGCCTCCGGCTTTTCAGCATCCACTGCCACAGAGGCCACAGAACCGAGACCGGACGCATCACCCTCTGCCGGGCCGCCGGAATTCAGCAGAACCCCCAGGCCGACCCCCAGAGCAAGCGCTGCCGCGATGGCTCCGCCCAGTACCGAGTGGCTCCAGCCGCCATCAGCGTTTTTCCCGGATGCGGCAAAAACACGCTGCTCAAAATCCGGCGACGGTGGCGGGATAACGAATCGCTCACGCAAGGCCTCGTTCAGGACACGCTCTGACTCAAGCACCTCATTGCAGGCATCACAACTGGCCAGGTGCTGCACAACCTGGTCATGCTCGGCCGGGGAAAGCCCGTTTATGATGTAGGTGGGCAGGTTCGCCCGGGTTTCTTTACAGGTCATCGTCATCACCTCACTCCCCCACACGTCCGACCGGCTCGACGGGTTCCAGTTCCCGCTGCAATTTTTTTCGCAAGGCGGCCCGGCAACGGTGCAACCGGGATTTTACAGTGCCGACCGGAATATCCAGAACCTCGGCCAGATGTTCCTGGCGCCAGCCATCGACATCATGGAGTAACAACAGAGTTCGCTGATCCGGCGTCAGCGTTGCCAGCACCCTATCCAGAACCGGCCCCAGCCGGGCCTGCTCGAGTTGCAGATCCGGCCCCACGTGATCGGATTCCAGGCTGTCCAGCCAGTCTGCCTGACCTTCCGCCCCAATCAATTCCGTCAGCGAGCGATCACCCTGGCGGTTCCTGCGCCGGACCTGATCAATAAACTGACGATACAACACCCGATTGAGCCACGGCCGCAACTGCTCCACAGACTCCAGCTCATCCAGCCGCGGGTAAAGCTTGGCTACCACATCCTGAACCAGATCTTCGGCGTCCTGCTGCTGCCCCGCCAAACGGAACGCAAACCGGTACATGGCCTCCAGATGGGGCTGCACCAGTATTTCAAAGCGCCGGGCCTTAGAAGGCTTGAAAGGAAATATTGCCAAAGCCGTTGTTTACCTGCGTAGGTTGATTCAAACAGCGCAGTTTATAACAGACTGCCGGCCCGATGCATTTGCTGCTGTCCCGGAATCACCGGCCCAAAGCGACGGGAAGATGAGGAAACGTTAACAAAAAAACCGGAACTCTGCCTTCTCTGCGGTCGTTTTACCCGGGTCAGGTAGCGATATTGCTTCGCTACGATTCCTGAAAAATAAGCCATGGAGGTCTATATGAAACGTTCGATCCAGCTTTTCACGGTTTCAGCCCTGGCTGCAGGCATTGCGGCCTGTGGTGGCGGGGATGGCGGCCAGTCCACCAGTTCCACGGGCACGGTTTCGTTCGGTGTAACCGACGCGCCGACGACGAATCTCTCCAACGTAACCATCTCTTTTACCGGGATGTCTCTGAAACCGGCCGATGGCGATTGGGTAGAGTTCACCTTTGATGAACCAAAATCATTGAACCTTCTGGAATACCAGGACGGCCTTAGCGCTCCCCTGATTACTGACGAAGAAGTGCCCGCGGGCCAGTACTCGGAACTGAGACTGAACATCAATGTTGAGGATTCCGACACGGACGACGATTCTCTGTCGGACTCTTATGTAATAACTGAAGACGCGCCTGACGACCTCAAAACGTTGGCGGTCCCCTCCAGTGTATTAAAACTCAAGGGCAATTTTCTCGTAGCCGCGGACACCACGACAGACTTCACCATCGATTTTGATGTCCGGAAATCCCTTGTCGATCCGCAAGGTAAGTCACTCGCAGACTACCTGCTGAAACCGTCGCTCCGGTTGGTCAGCAACCTTCAGGTGGGGTCTATTAACGGAGAAGTTGACTACCCGTTAATCCAGCAGACTCGCCTGGACGACGATCAGGCGGCTAATGATTGCGCCGATAACTATGCAGGGTCGGTCTACGTTTTCGAAGGGCCTGACATTGAACCCACAGATATCAATGTCAACAGCGAAGACGTACAACCGCTCATGGCAGTTCCGGTTTCCAACGAGGATTTGTCTGGCCTGTACACCTACACCGCAGCCTTCCTGCCGGCCGGCGACTACACCATCAGCTACAGCTGCCAGCTCGATGACAACGAAATCGACGATGCGCTGGACTTCCAGGGTACTCAGAACGTAACAGTGGTTGCTGACACCGAAGTGCAGGCAGAACCGATTCCGCTGCTTCCGTGATTCTCAGGGAACAGTGACCAGAGCCCCTGCCTGCGCAGGGGCTTCACTTACAAAGCCGCAGCCCGGGCTTCCGCCTGGTCCGCGCCCGCCACATTGCCTCTTGCCCGCCGGATATCCGCCAGCAGCAACCAGCCCGCCCGCTGCAGCCGGGTGTTGTTCCCGGCCAGGGACAGTCCCTTGAGGGTAAACTGTTCGGCAGCCCCCAACTGATCATTGGCCACATAGGCTTCCGAAAGCTTGAAGTAGACCTCCGCTGAGCGTGGCGAAATCCGCTGTGCCCGTTCGAGCTGGGCAATCGCCCCGGCAGTATCACCCTGCCCCAGCAATCGGTCCGCGTCGTGCACCAGGCTGAGAGCCGCCGGCGAGAGGCCCTCGCCCGACTCACTGTAGCTCGGGGAGCGGGTCCGGGGCGCCTCCTGCGGTACTGGCGCCACTTCGGGCTGCTCGCTTTTGCGCCAGACCGGCGGCTCTTCCTCCGCAGTACCGGTTCTCGGCGGCTCCGGGGCCCTGGCAGGTTCGGCGCCTATCGGCACGTAGATTCCGCCGCTCGGGCCAGAGGCGCAGCCGGCGAGAGCCAGCGCGGCAAGCATGCAGCCTGTTTTCAACGTGGTTCTGACTTTCATTGAAATAATCCTTCAAACCAGCCCCGGATTCGCCGCTCAAGGGCTCCGGAGCATGAAACTGTCTGGGTCGGTTCGCTGCCGGCGATAAATGGCAACAAACGGGCATTCTCGCAGTATTTGTCGGTCAGCGCCTGGCGCTCGGAATTTACCCAGTGGTAATTGACTCCGTCCGGCACCACCGGCGAGAAACTGTGCTGCGGTATCTGTGCCATAAAGCGCGTCCAGACGGGCAACGCCCCGCTGGCGCCGGTCAGCGGTGTGCCACCGTTATCATCCCGGCCTACCCAGGCTACGGCTAGCAAATCGCCACTGAACCCGGCGAACCAGGAATCCCGGCCGTTGTCCGTGGTGCCCGTTTTGCCAGCCAGGGCCAATTGCCGCGGCAAGGTGTTGTAGGCGGAACGCCCGGTGCCCTCTCGCATGGTCTCCTGCATGGCGTACTGTACCAGATGCACGGCCGCCGGATCGGCGACCTGCTCAACCTCGAGGTTGTATCGGGAAAGCGCCTCGCCACTGGCGTCAGTAACCTGCCGGATCGTTCTCAACGGGGTGTTGAAGCCGGACGTTGCCAGCCCCTGATAGATCTGGGCAACGGTAATCGGGCTCAGGGAAATCGACCCCAGCAGCATGGAGGGATATCGGGAAATCGGTGTATCGACTCCGAACGCCGTCAGCGTGTCGCTGACCACATCCACACCGATATCCAGGCCAACCCGCACCGTCGGCAGGTTGTAGGAATGGGAGAGCGCCTCGTGCAACGGCACCTCGCCACGCTCTTTGCCACTGTAATTTTTTGGCTGCCAGCGCCGGCCGTCATCAAACTCCAGGATGAAGGATTTATCGAGCACCGGCGTCATCAGGGTGTAACGCTCGGGCTGCTGTAGTGCCGACAGATAGATGAACGGTTTGACCAGCGAGCCGATCTGGCGATTCGCATCCAGCGCCCGGTTGAACCCGGAAAACCGCGGGTCCTTGCCACCGACCAGGGCCAGGACTTCGCCGGAATCCTTGGATGTCACCACCAGGGCAGCCTCCAGTGACTTGGCCAGCGCCTCGCCACCAAGGCGTGGCAGCGTATCGGATACCGCGAATTCAGCGGCGTATTGGATGGCCGGGTCCAGGGTGGTAAATATTCGCAGGCCTTCCGTGCGAAGGTCCTCTTCCTTGTAGTCACGGGCAAGGTGCCGGCGCACCAGGTCGATATAGGCGGGATAGAGGTTCTCGGAATAGGAAGGGCGATCGGTAACGCCGAGCGGGAGTCCCCTGGCCCGGGCAGCACGTTCCGGCTCGATCAGGCCCGCCTGCTCCATTTCCGAAATCACCAGGTTCCGGCGTTCCAGTGCCCGGTCGGGGTTACGCCGTGGGTTGTAAAAGCTCGCCCCCTTGACCATGCCCACCAGCAGGGCGATCTGTTGAACCTCCAGGTCCTTGAGGGACTGGCCAAAGTAGAACTGGCTGGCCAGGCCAAAGCCGTGAATGCTGCGCGTTCCGGCCTGCCCCAGATAGACCTCGTTCAGGTAGGTTTGCAGGATGTCATCTTTTTCATAATGCAGTTCCAGCAAGACCGACATCAGGGCCTCGTTAGCCTTGCGCAGCAGCGTCTGGTCGCGGGTCAGAAAGAGGTTCTTGACCAGTTGCTGAGTCAGGGTACTGCCCCCCTGAACAATACGCCCGGCCCGGATATTGGCCAGCATGGCCCGACCAATGGACAGCGGCGCAAGCCCGAAATGATCATAGAAATTGCGGTCTTCCACAGCCAACAGGGTCGCCGGCAGCAGGGCCGGGACCTCAGCCAGCTCCACCAGAACCCGGTCTTCCTTGTGCGCCGGATAGATCCCGCCAATCCGGGCGGGGGCCAGGCGAACGATTGGCGCGTCCTCGCCCTGAATGACCCGGAAGTCCTGGACCCGGTCGCCCGAAATCGTCAACGCGATCTTGCGGACAGGCTCATCACCGTCGGGAAAGGAAAAGCCGCGGGTGCGGATCGTGAAATGCCCGCCATCGCGCTGGTAACTGCCTGGCGCCCCGGCCGCGCCTCGCTCAAAACCGGATAGTTCCAGCTCCCGCTCAAGGGCTCCAACGCTGACACTGGCCCCGTCGAACAGTTCCAGCGGGCGGGCGTAGACCCGTGAGGGCACTTCAAACCGGCGCCCCTCGAAACGCGCGGTGATCACCGCATCCAGGTAGACCGTCCAGCCCGCCAGCAGCACCAGGCCAATGGCAAGGAGCCGGAACATGAAACGCCAGAACCACGGCCTGCGACCGTTATTCGATGACTTGCGGGAGGGCTTTCGCCTGGACGGGGAAGATGAGTTCGATTTTTTCATGGGCCGATTATAACGAAGGGATCGCCCAGGAAGGCAGGCCAACTGTGTGTTATTTCTGTAATCTGGCCGTTATGATAGAGCAAGAAAAATCAATGGGTTCAGGGAACGCGAGGAGAGTACGGTGAGTGAGACATCCCCAGGCAATCTGATTCTGGCCATGCAGAATCCGGAGCTGTACGACCACCCGGTCAAAGATTTCCAGATCATCGAGACTCACATCTCCCAGGTTATCCTGACCGGTGATTACGCCTACAAGATCAAGAAACCCATGGATTTCGGCTTTCTGGATTTTTCGACCCTGGCGCGTCGGAAACACTTCTGTGAGGAAGAGCTGCGGCTCAACCGCAGGCTGGCGGAAAAACTGTACCTTGAGGTGCTGCCGATCACCGGCACACCGGAAAGCCCGGCGCTCGGCGGTGACGGCGAAGCCTTCGAATACGCCATCAAAATGCGCCAGTTCGACCAGGGCCAGCTGTTTGATCGCCTGCAAGAGCAGGGTGAGCTGGCGCCAGAGCTGCTGACCGACCTGGCACAACAGGTTGCCGCCTTCCACGAGCAGTTGCCGCCGGTACCGGATGACAAGCCGCTGGGAACGCCCGAGGCCGTTCTTGCCGCCATGCAGGAAAACTTTGATCAGATCCGCCCGCTGATTGACGAGCCGGACCTGCTGGTGCAACTGGACAACCTCAAGGCCTGGACCGAGTCCACCTTCGAGCGCCATCGCAACCTGATTGCCAGCCGCAAAGCCGGCGGCCTGGTGCGTGAGTGTCATGGCGACCTTCACCTGGCCAACATCACCCGCTTTGAAGGCGACGTTACTGTTTTCGACTGCATCGAATTCAACGAACCCTTCCGCTGGATTGATGTCATCAACGACCTCGCGTTCCTGCTGATGGACCTGGAATCCCGGCGGGAAAACGCACTGGCCAACCTGGTGCTCAACACCTACCTGGAATACCGGGGCGACGTTGAGGCCCTGCCTCTGCTGCCACTGTACAAGGCCTATCGCGCCATGGTCCGGGCCAAGATTGCACTGTTTACCATGGGAAATCCGTCCCTCACCGAGGGCGAAAAATCCGACCTGATGCAGCGCTACCGTGATTACGCCCAACTGGCTGAAGATTACAGCACCATTCCCAACCACTACCTGCTGGCAACCTCTGGATTGTCCGCCAGCGGTAAAACCTGTGTCAGCGCCGCCATGGCCGGTGAGCTGGGCCTGATCCGCCTGCGTTCGGATGTCGAGCGCAAGCGCCTGCACGGGCTCGCGCCGCTTGAGAGTTCACGCTCGCCAACCGGCGGCAACCTTTACACCGAAGAGGCGACAGCGAAAACCTACCAACGGTTGGCAGAACTGGCCGGACAGGTGCTGACGGCAGGCCTGCCGGTTATCGTGGATGCGGCCAGCCTGAAACAACAGGAACGGTCACTGCTGGCAGCGGTGGCGGAATCCCGGGGCGTGCCTTTTGCGCTGATCCATTGCGAGGCGCCGGAAGCCTTGCGCCGGGAATGGATCCGCAACCGGAAGGGCGATGCTTCAGAAGCCACCGAAGAGCTCCTGGACGCACAACAGGACTGGTTCGAACCGCTGACGGCCGAAGAAAAAAGCCATACCATCCATTTGCACACGGATCAGGAACATGTTGCAGAGGCGGTGGCTGACCGCATCCGGCAGCACCTTGGCATTCCGTTCGATAAAACCGGAAAATAAAAACCAGGCTCCCACTGGCCAGAACGAGGCACGAGATGGACGACCAGCGCGAACACGAAGTACATGAGATCCGCCACCCCCTGTACGATCTTCTTCGCAGTGAGGATATGCAGGCCTTCAATGTCGAAAAGGCAAAGCTCACCGAGCTGCCGAGCTTCGCCCACGGCGATTTCCGGGGCCTGGACCTGCGGGGGATGGATGCCAGGGGTCTGGACTTTCGCCACGCCTACTTTCGCGGCACGGATTTGCGCGGGATCGATTTTTCAAAATCCAGGATGGAAGGCGCGAGCATTGCCAGCGCCAAGATTTCCGGCTGCTATTTTCCGCACCGGCTGGAGGCGGACGAGATTGTCATGTCCCTGAACCACGGAACCCGCATGCGTTACACCATCCTGCCAAAATGACCAGTAACCAGCGCCCGTGGCAACCGGTATGCCCGGCTTCCGAGCTGACACCCGGCAAGTTTGCCGAATTCCGTCTACGGGAGAAGGCCCGCGAGCCCGCAGGCATGCCCCTCAACGGGTTTGTGTTCCTGGATAACGGCACACCCCGGGCCTACCTCAACATCTGCCCGCACCTGGGCATCGAGCTGAACTGGATGCCCGGGCGGTTCATGGATTCCGACAACCTGTTTATCCAATGCTCGACCCACGGGGCCCTGTTCAAACCCTCCGATGGCGAGTGCATCGCCGGCCCCTGCCAGGGTGACGCCCTCACCCAACTGGACCTGAGGGAACGGGACGGCCAGATCGAGATCAGACTTCCAGAATAACCGGCACCGATTCGGTGAGCGTCAGCACCCCCGTCGGGTTGCCATCGCTTCCGCACAGGTCAGCCCGATACGCGATCACTTCCACTCCCGCATCGCAGGCCTCGCGCAGCAGCTCGCCGTATTTCCGGTCAATCTGGTCCGCGGGGCGAACCGTTTCGATTCCGGTGTGATTGACGACAAAAAACAGCACGGCGCGATCCCCCTGCTCAACCTGCGTCATCAGCTCACGAAGGTGCTTCTGACCGCGCTCGGTCACCGCATCCGGGAAAAACCCCTGGCCGTTTTCTGCCAGGGTGACATTCTTCACCTCCACCCAGGCGTCTGCCGCCGACCCATGGCCGGAAAGCAGCAGATCAATGCGGCTTTTCTCCGCGCCGTACTTCACCTCGGGCCGGGCGGCCGGATAGCCGGACAATTCCACAACAACCCCCGCCTGCACGGCCTCCAGGGCCTGGGCGTTCGGGCGGGCGGTGTTCACGCAGGCCAACTGCCCCGGCACCGCCTCCACCAGTTCCCAGGTGTAGGGCAGTTTGCGCTTGGGGTTGTCGCTGCGGCTCAGCCATACCCGGGCATTCTCTGGCTGGCAGCCCAGCATGGAGCCCGTGTTCGGACAGTGGGCGGTAATCTCGGTGCCGTCAGGCAGCCGCACATCCGCCAGGAAGCGTTTGTAGCGGCGGATCAGACGGCCTTCAACCAGCGGTTCTGGAAACTTCATAGGATCTCCATGCAAAAGTAGGCGTCACAAGGCTGGCACCCCCGGGACTAATCTGCTATTTTCCGCAAATTCCCGTTTCAGGACGAATGCTTCATCCAGGTTAAAACCGCACAGCCACGGGGGCTCACGCGGAGGGAAGCAAAGCGTTCTTGTGAAGTACAAACAAGAGGCCGGGTTCAATGGCAAATACTGCAGAACAACCACGCGAACGTTTTACCAACTTCACCCCCTACGAAATGAAGAAGGGTGAAGATTACATGAGTGCTGAGATGCTGCAGCACTTCAAGGATCTGCTGCTGCAGTGGAAGCAGGAGCTGATGGAAGAAGTCGATCGCACCATGCATCACATGCAGGAAGACGCCGCAAACTACGCGGATCCCAGTGACCGCGCAACCCAGGAAGAGGAATTCAGCCTGGAACTGCGCACCCGGGATCGCGAGCGG